>DASTIX010000018.1:0-8522 GCA_035717165.1 Candidatus Dormiibacterota bacterium | reverse complement strand
CGCTGAGCCTCGTTGAAGCGGTAGTGATTGCCGACGAAGCTCTGCACAAGCGCCTGACAAACGTCCGTGAGCTGAAGTCGTGGTCCGAGACGAACCCTCGACGCCACGGCATCCGGATTCTCCGCCGGGTGATAAGTCTTGCCGAGCCGGCTGCGGAGTCGCCGATGGAGACCCGCCTTCGCATGCTGATCGTGTCCGCACGCCTGCCCCGGCCAAAAGTGCAGGTCCCGATCTACGACAAATCGGGCAGCTTCGCCGGACGCGTCGACCTGTGCTATCCCGAGCACCGGCTCGGCATCGAATACGACGGGATGATCCACCGCGATTCCCTTGCTCAAGACAATCGCCGGCAGAACGCGCTTTTAGCCACCGGACTAACGCTGCTGCGATTTACGGCCGCAGATGTGCTGGGGACCCCCGCCGCCGTCGTGAACCAAGTTCGCTCTTTTCTTCGGATGCCTATGGCGTCCGGACCTGGACGATGCTCCCGCTGCCCAGGGAAGTGCCGTCACCGAGGTCGGTGTGAATGTTCAGCTGGTAGTAACCCGCGGGCAGATCGGCCGGAAGGATGAACACCGAGACAGGCGGCGTTGCCGGCGGGACCCGGTCATCGATCGCGACGATCGAGCCCTGGACGACGTACTGTCCGGCGGTCGCGTGCTTCAGCGTGTCGACGTCGCTGAACGGGCCGAGCAGCTGCGCGGTGCTGACTGCCTTGTGACTTGGGTTCACCGTGGTCACGGTGTTCGCCATGACTATCCAGTGCAGCTCGACGGTTGTACCCGGCTGCCATGCGTGGTCGATGTCCGCCTCGGCGCAGCAGGTCAACTGATATTGCGTGAACGTCACGGGAGGTGGTTGGCTGCCGGCGCCGCACGCTGTCGCGGCTACCAGCCCGAAAACCAACCAGGCAAGGCGCCTCATGGCGCTCGCGATTATGCGCCGCGACGAAGGGTTCGGCGCTTCGACGTCGGGCGTCGCGATTCGGCCTGCGCAGCCTCATCGACCGGAAACACGCCGCCAAGCCCCGCCATCCTCCGGCCCGCGACGGCGACCGCCAGCGGAAGCAGTAGCGTGAACGTCGCGACCACGATCGACAGCGGGTCGGGCAGCCGGGACGGATCTTTGAGACCCAGGTACGTCAGATACCCCGCTGCGGCCGCGGTCAGCAGCACGATCAGCACCGCCGCGCCGATCGCCCACTTTCGGTACTCGCGATACAGCGGTGGAGCATTGCGCGAAGCCAGGCGCAAGAGCCACCAAGCCGTCAGGCCGTTGAGGACGAGGCCGCTGATCACGGCACAGCCCGCGATCCCGATGCGGAATTGGGTGAGGTGGATCATCACGAACGCGGACGCGTTGACCGCAAGGATGCCCAGGGGCGTGATTACGCCGAGGCTGAGAAGGGCTAGCTCTCTAAGTCGCCTGCTGTTCGTCTAGTGACCGCAGCCGCAACCCTGCGCGCTGCCAGCGTCGTCGCCGGTGTCGAACGAGTGCCCGCACGAGCAGGAGTGCACGGCGTTCGGGTTGTGCACCGTGAAACCCGCGCCCATCAGGCTGTCGACGTAGTCGATCTCCGACCCACGGATGTACCCGACGCTGAAGTCGTCGACGAGGATCTGGACGCCCTCGTTCTCGATCACGAGGTCGTCCGCGCGGCGCTGGTCATCGAAGGCCATGCCGTACTGCATGCCCGAGCAACCCCCGCCGCTGACGAAGATGCGCAGCGCAAGCGCCGGATTGTTCTCTTTCGCGAGCAGCTCGCGAAGGCGCGACTGGGCTTCCGGAGTCAGTGAGACGACAGCTTGTTCGATCACGGTTGAGATGGTACCAAGAGTTCGCCGCGGTCAGGCTGTTAACGCCTGCCGAGCTTGAACCCGCCGCCCTTCTTGTCTTCCTTCTTCTCGGAGCCGGTCGTACCGGCGATCAGCTGCGCCAGCTGCTCGGCGCCGCGCGCCAGCGCGCTCTTGGGGTCGGTCAGGACAAGGATCTCGCCCTTGACGGCCGCCTCGTCGGGCTTGGTGCCGTCGAACTCGATCTCGACGGCCAGATCCTGTTTGAGCGTGCGCACCACGTCCTCTTTGCTCACGACCGACTTCGGCACCTTGTTGTTGAGTGCGAGGATCACGCGGCCAGGGACGATGTTCAGCACGTTCGTGAAGATGTTCAGAAGCTCGCCGACGTCCTTCAAAGAGGAAAGCTCGGGCGTTACGAGCACCAGCACGCGCTGGGAGTGGTCGAGGACGCTGATCACGATGTCGGTGAACGCGACGCCGAGGTCGAACACGATGTAGCGAAACGCGTTCACGAGGATGCCCATGGCGCGGTTGACCAGGTCGACCGTGATCAGGTCGGCCTGCTCGGCTCGAAGCACGCCGGGGAGGAGCATCATCCCGCCGGGGTGGTGCAGGATCGCGCCCAGCACCGCCTCTTCGAAGTTCTGGGGCGGGACCTGTGAAGCCGCGGCCAGACAGCCCGTCGGTGTCAGGTAGGAGATCAGCGCGGCGTGGTTGTAGGGGAGAGCGAGGTCGACGAGGAGCACCTCGCCCGGGAACCTGCGCGCCAGCGCCGCTGCGAGGTTGACCGCGATCGTGGTCCGGCCGGAGCCGCCCTTCGGCGAGTACACGGCGACGGTCGAGGCCGCCTGCTCCGGAGCCACCATGCGGGCTCGGGCGATCAGGTTCGGGAGCGTGTCCTTGCGCTGCTCGACGAGCTTGGTCAGCTCGATGAGCGCGTCCGACTCGGCCGGGACGGTCTCGTAAAGCGTCTTGCGGTCGAGGGTGAGCAGCCGGCAGTCCTCGAGCGCCCGGACGCTGGCTGTGCGGGTTTCCTCCGAGATGAGCGCCATCTCGCCGAAGAAGTCGTCGGGGCCCATCAGCGCGATCGTGATCGTGTGGCCGGGCGACTCCTCGACGTACACCTCACACCGACCCGACTCGACGATGAACATCGTGTCGCCGGGATCGCCCTGGTGAACGATCACCGAGCCCTTGGCCGCGGAGGCCGGCTCCAGCCGTCGCGCGAGGGCGTGCAGGATGTTGTCGGGGAGCGTAAAGAAGATGGCGACCCGCTCCAGGATCTGGAATCGCCTTCGCAGCTCGTCCGGTGAGCCTGAGGTCGGGTGGCCGTCGTTGTCGCTCACGCCGTGCGAATTATAGGTATGGGGTCTCGCGGTTCAGGCCGCCATCATGGCCGTTGGTAGACTTAGCCGCTGCCGGTCCCGTGGTGTAGCCTGGCCAAACACGCGGCCCTGTCAAGGCCGAGAACGCCGGTTCGAATCCGGTCGGGACCGCCAGGACTCGCACCGGAGAGGTGGCCGAGTGGTTGAAGGCGGCGGTCTCGAAAACCGTTATGGGTCACTGGCCCATCGAGAGTTCGAATCTCTCCCTCTCCGCCACCTGTTTCCGCAGGGTTTGGGGCAATATACGCGCGCTTGCCCACGAGCAACGGTTCCCGGATCCTTCGACGCCTGGCCCTGAGCGCCGCGGCCATCGCGCTCGCACTGATGCCTTGGGCGAGCGGTCCAGGCGGCATCCATACGGTCAGGGCTGCAAATCGCCCCAGCGCCGCGGTAGGTGTCCCAACTGTGACCTCGTCCTTTTACGTGTACGGCTCGTACATCGACGTCTGCGGCCTGAGCGCAACTACCGAGTGCCCGCTCTACGTCGAGGGAGCGACTGAACCGGTTTCCGCGGCCGGTGGCATGACCATCCTCGACCTTGGAGCTCCATGTTTCGAGCCGGCGACGCTCGCATGGGGCACGCAGCTCTTCAACAGCCAGGGCTGCACGCCGAACAGCGTGCTCGTCACGCTTGCAGGCGCCTGGCTGCGAGGCTACGAGAGCAATCCCGCTCACTCGGCTTCATCGATTTACGTCCTTGTCCTGGGGACGAGCAACAGCCTGACGGCGGCGGTTCCGGGCAATGCCCTGACCGGCGACCAGATGTCCGCGCACGGTCGGGCCTGGTTCACCTCCGTCATCAGTCCGACGGCCTCTATCGCGGAAGTCCTTCCGTCTCCGGTGACGATCTGGGCCGGTAACGACATCGAGCAATCAAGCGATGGCAACTGGTACGACGGTCCAACTACGAGCAGCTGGGTTGACGCTTACACGGTCGCGTCCGGCGCCTCCAAGCCATGCGTGGCGACCCGGCGTGGACTGATGCTCGATTACGGCGACTACGTTCCCAACCAATCAGGATGGTCGGCGGCCGCCGTGTATCACGTCGCATGGCAGGCCGCGCCGGCCTGTCCCATGCCTGAGATCTACAACGCGGCGAATGCGGACGAATGGCAGAGCCTGAACACATATGCGCTGACCGCGGGCCTGCCGCAGCTCGGCTTCGTGGGAGTCCTGTCGGAGGACGGCGCCGACGGCACCCTCTCGAGCTCCGACAGCTGGAACCACCTCCGCAACGCGACCGGTCAGGCGGTGCCTTACGTCAGCGTCGTCGGAACGACCGGACCGATCGCGCCGGAGGTTCCAGACCCGCCGACGACGGTCACCGCGACGTCGGGTCCGGGGCTGGTCACGCTCGGCTGGGCCGCTCCAGCCTGGGACGGAGGCGCCGCGGTCACGACGTACACGGTCACCGTTTACGCCGGTTCGACGATTGCCCAGGTCGTGCGCCTCAGCGGGTTCCCCGCCGCCGAGACCGTCATCGTCACTGGCCTTGACGATGGCACTCCGTACAGGTTTTACGTGAGCGCCGGCAACAAGGTCGGGACCGGTCCTCAGTCTCTTCCGTCCGACAGCGTTGTGCCGGGCGGTCTTTCGTTGTTGCGCTGACGATTCGTGACCGAGCTCGATTTCACGACCAGCGTCCGGCTCCAGGTGATCGAGACGGCGCGCGACACCGGCCGCGTGCCGGATGCGGCCGAGGTGGCGAAGCTGCTCGGCCGGCCGGACGCCGAAGTGATCGACGCGTTCCACCGGCTCGCAGATGCCCACGTCTACGTGCTCGAACCCAGCGATCCGCATCGCATACGCATGGCCAATCCCTTTTCCGCCGTGCCGACGCCGTTCGCCGTCGACGCCAACGGCAGGAACTATTTCGGCAACTGCGTCTGGGACGCGCTTGGCATCCTGTCGTTGCTTGGAGGCGACGGCAGAGTCGAAACCCACTGCCCCGACTGCCGTGAACCGCTACGTCTCGAAGTCCGCGGTGGCCGTCTCACCCCCTCGACGGGCGTCGTCCATTTCGGCGTCGCGGCTCGGCATTGGTGGGACGACATCGTCCACACCTGAGCGACCATGCTGCTCTTCCGGGACGAAGAGCACGTCGCCCGGTACGGCCAGAATCGGGGCGTCTCCATGACCACCGAGCAGGCATGGCGTCTCGCCGACGCCTGGTATCGCGACCGCGCGGATCCGGGCTGGCGGCGCAAGACGGCGGCGGAGGCCGAGGCGGTGTTCGCGTCGATCGGCCTGACCGGTGATTTCTGGAGGCTGGGCTGAAACTGTTGAAACCTCGACAGTCTTAACCGAGATCTCGCCGATAACGCGGCCTGCCGTCGCTAGCTTCCAGCCCGGTTCAGGTGGGCGCGCGCCGAACGGTCTTGCTCGGATTGCTTTGCATCGCCGCCGTGTGCCTCAGCAGTGTCGGGAAACTGGCACCGGCTTCGGCCCTCCGCATCCTCGTCGACAACGGCGTCCGCTTCACCACGTCGGGCAGTCGCGTCGACGTTCACAGCGGCACGATCCTCCGCGCCCAGGACGGGCTGTTCTACTGGTACGGCGAGACGTACGCGTGTGGCTTCCGGTGGACCGACCCTACGACCCCCTACTGCGGAGCCCAGGTCTACCGTTCCTCCGACCTCACGCGCTGGCAAGGCCCGTGGTCGCTCTTCGACGCATCGACCCAGCTCTGGCAGAACCTTTGCATGCACGAGGCGGGGCTGGCCGGCAACGGTTGCTTTCGACCCAAGGTTGTCTACAACGCCGCGACGCGACTCTACGTTCTGTGGTTGAACACGCCGGGCTTCAGCGGCAACGGATATCGGGTTCTGACGAGCCGCCGGCCGACCGGGCCGTTCGTGCTCGCCGCCAAGCCCGACCTCGAGGACGAGAACATCCCGGACTGGCGCGGCGACCACCACACGCAGGATGGGGACGAAGGTCTCTTCGTCGACGCCAACGGAACCGGATGGCTCGTCTGGAATCGCGGCGGAAGGCTCCTGCAGGAGAAGCTCAACAGCTCCTACACGAGCGGCGACGGCACGCCGGCGGTGATCATGAACTACCCGCAGCGCCAGCCCTGGGCCGGCGTCGAGTCACCATCGGAGTTCATGCACGACGGGTGGTACTACATCGCCATGAGCCTGCCGCGGTGCCCTTACTGCGTCGCCACCGGGACGGCGATCGAGCAGGCCGCGTCGCCAGGCGGACCGTGGACCTACCAGGGAACCGTCACGGACGACTCATGCGCCGGTCAGCCCAACGAGGTCGATGAGATCTCGCCCGGCGTCTTGCTGTGGACCAGCGACCGATGGGTGCGCGGCGGCCCTGCAGGCATGTGGCCTCGACTGAACGAGACCCAAGCGACTCAAGCGTGGGAGACGCTGAAATTCAACGGCCTCGAGGTCGCGCCGATCACGTGCACGGCGAAGTTCCCGCTGTCGTTCAGATAAAGACGATCGCTTCGTAGATCGGTCCGCGCGTGAACCAGTCGCCAGAGAAGGTGACGTGCATGGCGTTCTGCTCCCACGGATCGTCGGTCCAGTAGTCCGAGGCGCCGTCGAGTCCGGTGAGGGTCACGAAGTGCGTCGTGCCGCTTGGAAGGTTCATGCCCACGATGACGGGATGACCCGCCGCGACCTGGGCGTGGATCCACGCCGGGTCGGGGTTGTCGACGATCGAGGTCGTGTGACCGGGCACGTGCAGGGCGGAATTGAAGATCGCTCCATTGCCGTTGAACCAGTCGGTGTGCGCGGCGATGGTGCCGGGCGTCACCGAATGAACACCGAAATGCGAGTACACCATCGCGAGGTCGGACAGCAGGCAGCCGATCTTCCACACCGGAAACGTCGCCGCGCCGACGTCGGATGAAGCCCATCGTGAGTCACGCTGGTTGTAGTAGCTGCCCCAGTCGTCGGAGAGCGGCTGCGCGTCGAGGATCGTGCGCTCGGTGCTTCCGGCTCCGCCTCCGGGGCCCGCCAGCCCACGCGCGATGTCCCAGCCCGGCCACGTCTGGCTCGGAACCACCGGCGACGCGCTGCCCCACGGATGGATGTCGCCGTGCCGGTCGAGGACCCAGCCACCGGGCCGGTCCGCCGGCGCGGCGCTCCAGGCGACGATCGAGTCGGCCTCGTCCTGTCCAGGCCACGTCATCGAGGTTGTGATCAAGGGCGCGCCGCCGAACGGGTGGATGCCGCCGGAGTAGTCGAGCGTGTAGCCGTCCACGAACATTCCGTTGGCGCCTTTGACCAGCGCGATGCCGCGCGCGATGTCGGTCGACCAGTGCGCGGCACCAACCACGGGCCGGGCGCCGCCGAAGGGATGGACGCCGCCAAACCCGTCGAGCGTGTAGCCGCTGACGTGCGCCGGCGTGCTGTTGGGCGAGAGAACGATGCCCCGCGCGATCCCCTGGCTCGGCCACGTAGCGTTTCCGGTGACGGCCGGCGCGCCACCGAACGGGTGGATGCCTCCGTCGGCGTCGAGCAGATAACCGGCGGGATTCCGGCTCGACGACCACGGCGCCATCACGACCTCGCGCGCGCCGATCCAGTTCGGCCAGTACACGTTGCTGTCGACCGCGGGCGCTGAGCCGGCGGAATGGAGCTTTCCCCAGCCGTCCATCACATAGCCGCCCGTAGCGTCTGGGAAGAGAGCGAGGCTGAACGCGATGTCCTTGGTGGGCCACGACACGCTGGTCTTGAGGGCGGGAGCGCTGCCGACGGGGTGGATGCCGCCCCAACCGTCGAGGACGTAGAGGTGATCGCGATTGTCGATCGGCGGCGTGGTGATACGAAGACCCATCAGAAGGGAATTCGCCACGGGAATCCCCATGTTGAACATGAGCAGGAGGCTCGAGGCGATGATCACCAGACCTGCGGCGGAGCTCGTGACCACGATGAGGATGCGGCCGCGCATGGCCGAGGGATCGTAACGCGAATGTCGAGTTTTTCGAAAGAGGTGTTCGACGCCGCCCGCACCGAGCACGAGGTCAGGCTGACGACCCGTGGGCGCAAGACCGGCAGGCCGCATCACGTCGTCGTGTGGATCTCCACCGACGGCGCCCACCTGTACATCCGCTCAGGCGCGGGCCTCGGTCGCGACTGGCCGCAGAACGTGCTCGCAAAACCTGAAGCAGAGCTTCAGCTCGGGGACTTGAAAGTAAGCGTCAGGCCGAAACACATCGAGGACCCCGGCCAGGCGCGCTCGGTCTCGGAGCTGCACCGGGCGAAGTACGGCACCAACGTCAAGCCGTCGAAACCGTCCGAGCCTTTGACTGCGGGCGAGACCGCGACCTTCGAGCTGCTGCCGGCCGATTGAGAAACGAGAGCCGGCCGGAATCGAAGAC
>DASTIX010000017.1:0-7442 GCA_035717165.1 Candidatus Dormiibacterota bacterium | reverse complement strand
CCCTCCGTAGCCGTCCAGCACGTAGCCCGAGTGCCCGCCGTTCCCCGCCACCAGCACGATGTCCCGGGCGATGTTCCAGTTCCAGTAGCTGGTCACCGCCAGCTTGCCTTCCGCCCCCCAGGCCGGCGCCGCGGCGTTGATCCCGAAGGCGTGGACTCCGCCGTAGCCGTCGAGCACGTAGCCTCCAGTCCCGTCCGGCCAGATCACCACCTTGCGGGCGATGTCCCAGCCCCCCCAGTAGGGCCCGCCCACCGCCACCAGCGGCGCCGTGCTGCCGTTGACCCGGAAGCCGTGCAGCCCGCCGTAGCCGTCGAGCACGAACCCGCCGGTGCCGTCGGGCAGGAAGGCGAAGTCGCGGGCGATGTCAAAGCCCCAGCGGTGGCTTGCCTGGGTCCCACTCTCGCTCACCGCCGGCGCTCCGTAGGAGTGCAGACCGCCGTAGCCGTCGAGCACCAGCCCGCTCTGCGGCGCAGTGGCGCCAGGCAGCGCTTTGGCCGCCCGAGCAATGCTCCAGCCCGGCCAGTAGGCGCTGTCGGACAGCGGTGGACTGTCGTTCAGCTGGGCGCCGCCAAAGCCATCGAGCGTGTAGAGACCACTCCATGCCCGCGACTTTGTGGCGGTGGCCGAAACCTGCACGGTGACGTTGAACCAGGCGCTGACTACGCCTGCGGTCGAGTGGGCACGGACCCGGAATGTGTACTGATGGTTCGGGAAGCCATCGGCGACGGCCGTCGCGGTGCTCGCCGAAGCCGGCACGGTTTTCAGCGTGGACCATGTTGAGGGCACGGTCGTGTCCATCTGTTGGAGATCGAAGCGTGAAACCGCGCAGGATCCGGCCGACAGGCTGAGCGTGAACTCCGTCGTGCTGGCAGTGGTGGGGGCGGTGGCCGTGGCCGGGCAAGAGAAGTATGTGGACAGCAGCGACCACAGCTCCGGCGAAGACCCGCCGTAGTCGAGCGTGAACATCCCGACGCCGCCCAGGTTGTACTGACCGACCAGGTTGTACTTCGCGGCCAGGGAATATTTGTCGTCCCAGTATTGCTCGCGGATGCAGCCCCAATCGGTGTCATACCAGGTGTCCCATTCGCTCACGCCATCGAGAGGATCTCGGTTGGCGGTGAAGCTGATTACACCCGACTGCGACGGGATGGTCGACGCGTAGATGTATGTCGGGCTCACGAAGTTCGCGCCGACAATCGGCGCCTGGTGAGGGATGTTGCCCTGTGCAACGCAACCGCGGCGCCCGTAATACGGCTGGCCGAGGATCACCTTCGTCGACGGCACGAGCGCCGTGTACTGCTGCATCGATTTGGTCGCATTGAATCGATACGTGTTGAGCGGCGATATCGGGTTGAAGCAGAAAGAAGAGCAGTTGAGCGGAGCCTCCGTCGAGTTGGCGTAGTCCATGTCGTACGCCATGACGAAGAACGCGTCGACGCTCGGGGCGATGCCGGTGACGTCGAAGAATTCCTGGTTGTCCTCCGCAGATCCGCTGAAGGTGTCGATGGCGAGGTAGCCAGACGGCATGTTGGCGCGGAGGCTGCTGACGAACTGCACCATCTCGGCTCGGTTCGTGGCGCCGTTGGCGCAGGTCGTGATAGTTCCCTCGTAATCGACGTTGATTCCGTCGAGGCCGAGCTTGTTGATCTCGTTGATCGCCTCGCTGATCGTGGTCGCCTGGTGGGATGGGATCAGCGCCTGACAAACGAAGTTGTTGGGATCCGTGCTGAAGTCGTGAATGTTCAGCGAAACAAGCACCCGAACGCCATGCGCATGAGCGGCATTGACGAAGCTCGTCATCGTGGCGGAGTGAAGAACGGACCATCCGGTGTCGGTGATGACGAGGCCGCCGCTGGGATCGACCGCGAGACCGAAATAAGCAACCGTGCTGAGGAGGCCCAGGTCCCAGCTCGTGTAACCCACGGACGAATCGCCGAGATTCGACGCGTTCACGAAACCGAAGACCTCCCGCTGGAGGTTTGGATTGCGCGCCGTCAGGGCGACGTGCGCCGATTGCGCAATGGATTGAGTCGATGTGGCGGGGGCATGCGCAAGCTGAGCCGCCTCGGTCATGACCCGAGGAGCGGTCAGCGTGTCGACGTCGCGCATGGTGGCAGCCTTCGCAATTCTGGTTGGTGGTGCCACCGGCACGGTCGCAAGCGCCGCCGCCGTGAGCGCGACGGCTGCCGCGAACGTGAGCAGCCTTCTCGACCCCGCTCGAGTCATTGTGTCAGGAGCCCCAGAGGTCCTTGGCGATGTCCCAGCCCGGCCAGTAGGGTGAGTTCACGATCGCCGGCGCTCCACCGAAAGGATGGATGCCTCCATAGCCGTCCAGCGTGTAACCGACACTCGCCGACCCCGGCTCTAGCCACATCGCCCGGGCAATGTCCCAACCCCAGTACGAGACCCCGCTCAAGCTCGCCGGCATCGCGCTCCCATCGCCCGTGGGATGGAAGGGATGCGTCCCTCCGTAGCCGTCCAGCACGTAGCCCGAGCGCCCTCCGTTCCCCGCCACCAGCACGATGTCCCGGGCGATGTCGAAGCCCCAGCGGCTGGTCGCCGCCACCTGGCTCGCCCCCGCCGGCAGGGCATTGTTGATGCCGAAGGCGTGGACCCCGCCGTAACCGTCGAGCACGTAGCCTCCTGTCCCGTCCGGCCAGATCACCACCTTGCGGGCGATGTCCCAGCCGCCCCAGAAGGGCCCGCCCACCGCCACCAGCGGCGCCGTGTTGCCGTTGACTCGGAAGCCGTGCAGTCCGCCGTAGCCGTCGAGCACAAAGCCACCTGTGCCGTCGGGCAGGAAGGCGAAGTCTCGGGCGATGTCAAAGCCCCAGCGGTGGCTTGCCTGGGTCCCACTCTCGCTCACCGCCGGCGCTCCGTAGGAATGCAGCCCGCCATAACCGTCGAGCACCAGCCCGCTTTCAGAAGGGTTGCCACCAGGCAAGGGCTTGGCCGCCCGGGCGATGTTCCAACCCGGCCAGTAGGCGCTGTCGAAAAGCGGTGGGCTGTCGTCCAACTGGACCCCCCCGAATCCATCGAGCGTGTACAGCCCGCTCCAGGCTCGCGCCTTCGTGGCAGAGGGCGACACCTGGGTCGATGCGTATGACCAACCGCTCACGACGCCGCTTTTCGCATGCGAGCGTGCCCTGAACTGGTAGACATGACCGGGGTAGCCGTCGGCGATGGCATTGACCGAGCTACCTGTGACGCTTACCGACCGCAGGCTGGCCCAGGGTGTATTGATGGTGGTGTCCATCTGCTGGACGTCGAACGAGCTCACGCTGCAGGATCCCCCGCTCAGTCCAACCGTGATCCCAGTTGTATTTTGCGTAGCCGCGACACTGATCTGGGCCGGGCACGAGAAGTATGTGTTCAGCGCCCCCCAGAGCTCTGGCGCTGCGCCGCCGTAGTTGAGGTTCCAGATCCCTACACCACGGAGGTTGTCGCGGGCAATCAGCGCGTACTTGTTGCTGAGAGAGGTGACGTCGTCCCAGTAAAGCTCGCGCGTGCAGTTGAGGGACGTATTGAACCATGTATCCCATCGCTCCTGGCCCGCGGGATCGTTCGCGTCACGATGTGCGTTGTAGCTGCCCGACAACACCAGGTTGGACGCCGCCTCGGTCGATGCGTCCAGGTAGGTATCGGCGGTGACCGCGCCCGTAGGGACGGCGTTCGGTGAACCGGAGACCACACACGCCTTTCGCCCGTAGTAAGGCACTCCGAGAATCACCTTTGAGGCGCCGACTCCAGCCACGTACTGGCTCGCTATGACCGTGTCGTTGTAGTAGTAGCCACCAAGTGGAGCGGTAGGGCCGAGGCAGAAACTGCTGCAGCTCGTCGGCGGCCGCGCGTAGTTCGAGTATTCGAGGTCGTACGCCATGACGAAGAAGGAATCAACCGAGCCGTTCAGGCCGCCGACGTTGAAGAAACCGACCGGATCCGCGGCCGAGCTGGCGTAGGTGTCCACCGAGAGATAGCTTCCCGACGGCATGTTCGAGCGCATGGCGGACATGAAGTTGACGAAGTCGTCGCGTGCCCACGAAGGGTTGCTCGTCCCACAGCTTCCATTGAGGCCTTCGTAATCGACGTTGATTCCGTCGACGCCCTTGGCCTTCATCTCATTGACAGTGTTCGTGATGGTCTTGCCGCCGTTGATCAACCCCGCGCACATGTGTGGCGTGTTGGGGTTGAAATCCTGGAGGACGATCGTCAGTACCACCTTCGTGCCGTGGGAATGCGCGGTGCTCACCAGGTTGGTCAGGGCGCTCGAGTTCCAGGTGGTCCAGTCACTGTCCGCTGCGAACGAACCGTCATCCTGCACGTGCAATCCGAAGTAGGCGACGGTGCTCAGCAGTGAGAAGTCCCAGCTGGGATAACCGACGGTTGAATCGCTGAGGCTGCTTCCCAAGGCGAACCCGAAAACCTCGCGCTGCGGTCCGGGCGTCGCTGCGCGAACGACAACCGTTCGCGTCTCGGTCTTGGCGCTCACTGACTGCGTCGCGAATCCGCCAAAGGCGACACCAATCACAAGCGCGGAGACGAAATAGCTCATTCGTTGCATTTGGCAGCTGGTGCGGAACGTGGGGCAGCGGTGGCGCTCGCCCAGAACCACGGGCGAGCCAATGTACATTTTTGGCGCGGGCTCCGTCAAATTAATAAGCCCGTTTACACTGGGTGGCGCGATGGCGAATACGGCGCTGATCACCGGCATCACGGGTCAGGACGGCTCGTACCTGGCCGAGCTTCTTCTCAACAAGGGCTACACCGTGCACGGAATGGTGCGCCGCTCCTCGACGATGAATCGCCAGCGCATCGATCACCTGCAGCACGCGCACCCGAGCCACGTCGAGGGGTCGCGCTTCATCCTCCACTACGGCGACATGACCGATTCGGGCGGTCTTAACAGGCTCGTCAAAACCATTCGGCCCGATGAGATCTACAACCTGGCAGCCCAGAGTCACGTCGCCATATCGTTCGACCAGCCCGAGTACACAGGCGACGCCGACGGGCTCGGCACCACCCGGTTGCTGGAGGCGATCCGCACGACCGGGCTGCCCACGCGCTTTTACCAGGCGTCGACGTCGGAGATGTTCGGGTCCACGCCTCCTCCCCAGAACGAAACTTCTGCGTTCCATCCTCGAAGCCCCTACGCCGTGGCGAAGTTGTACGCGCACTGGATCACGGTCAACTATCGCGAAGCTCACAAGCTGTTCGCCTGCAGCGGCATCCTGTTCAATCACGAGTCCCCGCGTCGCGGTGAGAACTTCGTCAGCAGGAAGATCACGAGGGGCATCGCGCAGATCCTTGCCGGCAAGACGGACAAGCTGCGCCTCGGCAACCTCGACGCCAAGCGCGACTGGGGCCATGCACGCGACTACGTCGAGGCGATGTGGATGATGCTGCACCAGGACACGCCCGACGACTATGTGATCGCGACGGGCGTGATGCGATCGGTCCACGATTTCGTCGAGGCCGCATTCGGCCTCGCGGGTCTCGATTGGAAGAAGTACGTCGTGGTCGACGAGGCGTACTTCCGGCCCGCGGACGTGTACGAGCTCCGTGGGGATCCGTCGAAGGCGATGCACAAGCTCGGTTGGAAGCCAAAGACCAGCTTCGAGGACCTGGTTCGCGAGATGCTGGAAAACGACCTCAAGCTCGAGGGCCAGGCGGTTCCGAAGGCGATGGAGCAGCGAGCAGCCGGTCGCTCAGCGGATTGATCGCAGCCCCGGCCAAACCCGAGACCTCAACTCAGCTCCAGCGACGGGTCTTGCCGCAGGCGGAGGTGCTCGCGCCGCTCGCCGTCGCTGTCGCCGCGCCGCTGGTCATCTTCCATCACCTGGATTTCAGCATCTGGTTTGACGAAGCCTTCTCGTACGGAATGGCCGCGCAGCCGTGGCCTGTCGTCTTCGCGCACTGGATCTGGGGCTCAGACGCGAACATGACCCTCTACTACTTGATTCTCCGCGGATGGCTCGGTTTCCTCGGCTTGATCGGCGTGGCGCCGAACGAGGTGCTGTTCCGGGTTCCATCGGCGCTGTGCGGAGTAGCGGCGGTCCTCTCCGTCTACCTCCTCGGGAGACAGCTTTTTGGCAAGGTCGCGGGCCTTGTCGCGAGCGGCCTTTTTCTGACGAACTTCCTGTACCTGATCGTCGCGCAGTCGGCTCGGGCGTACACGCTCGGCTTACTGCTCTTCACAATCTCCTGGCTTGCCCTGTTCAGGTTCATCAAGCTGGGCAGCCGCCGATGGTGGGTCGTTTACGTGGGCGTCACGGCGCTTTCGGTCTATACGCTGCTCCTGGCCGGACTCATCATCGCTTCGCAGGCGGCCGCCGTCGTTGCGATGGCGTTGCTGCCTGGTCCGTGGCGGACGATGGCACGCTCCGCCATCACCGCGCTCGTGCCGGCCGCGCTCGTGACGTTGCTGCTCACAGGACCGATCCTGGTCGACGCCGCTCTGCACGGCGGCCCGAATTTCTGGGTTCCTCCAGCAACGCTGAGCGAGGTGAAGATGTTCTTGTTCGTGCTGACCGGACAGAGCAGGGCGTACGAGTATCTCGTTTTCGCCCTCATGGGCGTGGGCGTGGTGTTGGCGGCAGCGCCTCAGCTTCCTCGCCTCGCGCAGCTGGCTGACCTCGAGAAGTCCCATCTCGGGCCGGCGGCAGCCCTCGTGGCGTGGTTCGCGGTGCCGATGCTCATCGCGATTGCGCTGACGCAGCCCAGGCTCAACCTGCACGTTTTCTCGCCGCGATACATGGTGATCATCGTTCCGGCGATGTGCCTTCTCGCGGGCCTTGCGGTACAGGCAATGCCCTCGCGACTTGTTCAGCTGGCCATCGTGACTTTGCTGATCGTGGTTTCAGTCGCGCCGGTCGGGGTGTACTACGCGAATGCCCAGGCGCAGGACTTCAAGGATCCAGTCATTTGGATGCAGCAGCATTACCAAACCGGCGATGGAGTCGTGTGCGACCCGGAGATCCAGTGCGCCCTGCCCGTCGCGTACTACGTCGCGGCAGATCCAGGCAGCGCGCGCTTCGACAGCGACTCACCCGGATGGTTCTTCTGGGATACAAACTCCTCGGTGCCTGTCAGCGACCAAACGGTCCTGCCATTCGCCGCCCGCCACGACCGCGTTTTCATCGTCTACGGGCCGCTGGGTCCCGACCAGACGATGGACGCCAAGCTCGCGGCGCTCGAGAAATCGCTCGAGGCCAACGGCTATCGACTCGCGGATCAGTATTCGGCCAGCGGGTCGACCGTGACCACTACCGTTCTGCTCTTCGACCGGGGCTAGACAGCCGGGGTCAGGCGCCCCAGATCTCTTTGGCGATGTCCCAGCCCGGCCAGTAGGGTGAATTCACGATCGCCGGCGCGCCACCGAAGGCGTGGATGCCTCCATAGCCGTCCAGCGTGTAACCGGCACTCGCCGACCCGGGCAGCATCCA
>DASTIX010000016.1:0-17847 GCA_035717165.1 Candidatus Dormiibacterota bacterium | reverse complement strand
CGCCACGAGCAGTCGGCGTCGTTTGCGGCCGAGGGTTGGTCGAAGGTCACGCGCGAGTGCGGCGTTGCCGCCGTCACCGCCGGACCCGGGGTCACCAACTCCGTGTCTGCGCTCGCGCAGGCGCAGAACAACGACAGCCCGGTGTTCGTCATCGGCGGCCGGGCGCCAATCGCGCGATGGGGGATGGGCTCGCTCCAGGAGATGGACCACGTCGCAGTCGTCCGCAGCGTGACGAAAGAGGCGAGGACGCTCGAGTCAGCAGACGACGCGTACGCGGCCGCCGCCGAGTGCATGCGCACGGCGCTGAGCCGCCGCACCGGGCCCGTCTTCATGGACATTCCGATCGATGTGTTTTTCGGCGCCGCGGATCTTCCTGAGGCGACGGAGCACCTGACGGTCGACGTGGGACCGCCTCCAGATCGCAAGCTGGTCGACCGCGCTGCCCAGCTGATCAGGCAAGCGCAGCGGCCGGTGATGGTCGCCGGCGGTGGAGTGTGGTGGGCGCACGCCGAGCGCGAGCTGCGCGATCTGGTCGAAGTCGCGAACGTCCCGCTCGTCGTCAACGGCATGGCGCGCGGCACGCTGCCGCCCACGCATCCTTTGTTCTTCTCGCGCGCAAGAAGCAAGGCGCTGCGCGAGGCCGACCTCGTGCTGTTCGCCGGCGCGCTTCTCGACTTTCGCCTCAACTTTGGGCAGCCGCCGGTCTTCGCCGAGGACGCGGGGTTCATCTACGTCGACGTCGACGACCTGCGCAAGCACCGCCCCGCCGAGGTCGGGATCTACGGCGACGTGAGAGCCGCATTGAAGGAGCTGGGCGCGGCCGTGGCCGGTGCTCCGCGCAGCGACTCGTGGATCGCTGCCCTGAGGGAAGCGGAAACCGACGGACGCAAGAAGGACGTGGCGATGAAGACCTCGCCGGCGACGCCGATTCATCCGGCGCGGCTCATCGCCGAGGTTGATCGCTTCGCCGACCGTGACGCCATCATCATCGGCGACGGCGGAGACTTCGTCTCCTTTGCCGGCCGCCTGATCGAGCGCGACGAGCCGGGCCTGTGGATCGACCCTGGGCCCTTCGGATGCCTCGGCTCGGGGCCTGGCTACGCGATCGCCGCCAAGCTCGCACGGCCGGACCGCCAGGTGATCCTTCTGTCCGGCGACGGCGCCTTCGGCTTTTCGGCGATGGAGTTCGACACGATGGTCCGCCACGGAATCCAGGTCGTCTGTGTCGTCGGCAACAACGGCATCTGGGCGCTGGAGAAGCACCCGATGCAGAACATGCTCGGCATCTCCATCGCCGCCGATCTCGGGCCGAGGACACGCTACGACAAGGTCGTCGAGGGGCTCGGTGGCTATGGCGAGCTCGTGGAGAAACCCGAAGACATCCGGCCCGCCCTCGAGCGGGCGTTCAAGTCGGGGTTGCCCGCCTGTCTCAACGTAATCTGCGATCCCGACGCGGAATATCCGCGATCATCAGTCCTGATGTGAGCGCTCTGGAAACGCAGCCGGTCGTCGAGGCCGACGAATGGCGCACGGCGCAGGCGCAGTTCGACGAGGCGGCCGAACTCATCAAGCTCGAGCCATGGCTTCGCGAGGTCCTGCGCGAGGTGCAGCGCGAGTTCACGTGCCATTTCCCGGTCAAGCTCGACAACGGGCACACCCGGATCTTCACGGGCTACCGCGTGCAGCACAACATCAACCGCGGACCGGCCAAGGGCGGCATCCGGTACCACCCCGACGTCTCGCTCAACGAGGTGAAGGCGCTGGCGATGTGGATGACGTGGAAGTGCGCCGTCGTCAACATCCCGTTCGGCGGGGCCAAGGGCGGGATCATCGTCAATCCGCGTGAGCTGTCGCTCAACGAGCTCGAGCACATGACCCGCCGTTTCGCGACGGAGATCTCCATCCTCGTCGGCTCCGATCGCGACATTCCGGCGCCCGACGTCAACACCGACGGTCAGACGATGGCGTGGATCATGGACACCCTCTCGATGCACCTCGGCTATTCGGTGCCGGCATCGGTGACGGGAAAGCCGGTCGAGGTCGGTGGTTCGGCGGGTCGCATCGAGGCCACCGGTCGCGGCGTGACGATCTGCGCCGTTGCCGCACTCGAGCACCTCGGCCGTGCGCCACACCAGACCAAGGTCGTGGTGCAGGGGTTTGGCAACGTCGGGAGCATCAGCGCCAAGCTGCTCGAGGAAGCGGGATGCACGATCGTCGCCGTATCCGAGGATTACGGCGGCATCTACAACCCGCTCGGCCTGTCGATCAAGCGATTGCTGGAGTACCGCGCGCGGGAGAAGACGATTCGCGGCTTTCCGGGTGCGCAGGAGGTCGGCAATCAGGACCTGCTCACGCTCGATTGCGATCTGCTCGTGCCCGCCGCGATCGGCAACCAGCTGACGTCTCGCAACGCGCGCGACATCAAGGCGAAGCTGATCGTCGAGGGCGCCAACGGTCCCACGACGCCCGAGGCCGACGCCATCTTTCGCGAGCGCGGCATCTTCCTGGTGCCGGACATCCTCGCGAATGCGGGCGGCGTCACGGTGTCGTACTTCGAGTGGGTGCAGGACCTGCAGTCTTTCTTCTGGTCCGAGCACGAGGTCAATCAGAAGCTGAAGGCGATCCTCTCGCGGGCGTTCGGCGAGGTGTTGAAGACGCGCGAAGAGCGCAAGCTCGACATGCGGATGGCGGCGTACGTACAGGCGGTCGCGCGAGTCGCGGGCGCTACTCGGGAGCGCGGCCTCTACCCGTAGAGCGCACGCGCGCTTCGGCCGCCATATCGGGTCTTAGCACGCGCGAAACCCACGGATAGGCGCGCATATCCGGGGGGTTAGATCTCGCGGGTGCGGAAGCTCCAGATGCTCAGCGCAAGCACTCCTGCGAACCACACGACGACCCAGATGAGGAATTGCGTGGGCGGCGGATCCACCGCCGCGAACGGGTTCGCGCGACCGAAGGTGCCGGCGGCGCGAAGTGCGGCGAGGTACGTGTCCGGCTCCATCGCGTAGATCGCCCCGCGCCACAACCCGTCGGTCGGCAGAAGGATGTGGCTGATGATCCCGACGTTCTCGAGCGCCTGGTTCTGCAGCCCCGTTCCGATGTCGCCCACGACGCCCGCGATCCATCCCATCAGCCACGCGACCAATGCGATCACGCCGGCTGTGATGCCGGACAGCCGCGTCGACAGCATCAAGCCGAGGGACAGAAGCACGAGCCCTTCGGCGGCGACGAACAACGTGAGGTAAACCGGATGCGGGGGTAGGTAGCCCGTCGCTATGTCCACCGCGACCAGCTCGAGGAATGCCGAGCCGGCGGCGTAGATCGTGACGAGCACTGCGAGCCCGAGCCACTTGCCGATCACGACCTCGCTGCGGCGCAGCGGCCGCGCCAGCATCGAGAGCAAAAGACCGCTCTCGACCTCGCTCGAGATGAGCGGCCCTGCGACGACCGCGGCGCTGAGCGCGAGCACGCCGCTGAACATGAACGTCACGACGATCAGCAGCTGTGACGTGATGAGCGCCACCTGGTTGGGCGGCAGCGGTGTCCCGTCGGACCGCGTGACGGTCGTGATCTTGTGAAAGCCCCACGCCGAGAACGCGACCACGATCAAGGTCAGGATCAGCAGCGCGAGCAGCAGCCGGCGCCGCGACGATTCCTGGACCGTCAGACGCGCGATCACGAAGACCGGCGGCATTACTTCTGCTCTTCCTCGAGCAGCTGAAGGAAGCGATCCTCCAGCGTCTGGTGGCGAGGCGCCACCTCGTACACGCGACCGCCCATCCCGACGATTGCGGTGACCAGCTCGGGCACGCGCTCGGCGTCGAGGTTGTTGAACGTCAGCTGATCGCCCTCGTCGTCGATGCGGCCGAATGAGATGAGCTTGTTCTTGTCCGCCTGCGCGAGCCCGCTGACCCGCACGCGCACCGCGGTCCCGCCGAGCAGCTCGTCCATCGAGCCCTCGGCGATTACGCGGCCGTGGTCGACCACGGCGACGCGGTCACAGATCTGCTCGACCTCACTCAAGAGGTGCGAGTTGAGAAAAACCGCCGTTCCGCGAGCCGCCAGTCCGCGGATGATCTCGCGCACGTCATGGCGCCCGACGGGGTCGAGCGCGGACGTCGGCTCGTCCAGAAACACCAGCTCGGGCTCGCCCAGAAGCGCGGCCCCCAAACCGAGCCGCTGCTGCATGCCTTTGGAGAAAGTTCCGACCCGGTCGCCGGCACGGTCGGTCAACCCGACCGTCTCGAGCACGGTGCTGATCTCGTCTTTCCAGCTCGACCGCGGCAGCGGCGCAAGCTCGCAGTGCAGGGCCAGCACCTCCGCGGCCGAGAGCCACGCCTGGTAGCGAAAGAGCTCGGGCAGGTAGCCGATCCGGCGGCGCGTGCTCAGGTCGCCGATGCGGCGGCCGAGGAGCCATCCGTCTCCCGAAGTCGGGGCCAGCAGTCCGAGCAGCAGCTTGACCGCCGTAGTCTTACCGGCGCCGTTGGGACCAAGGAAACCGAAGACCTCGCCGCGTGGCACCGTCATCGTCAGTCCGGCGAGCGCGGTCGTTTTGCCGAACCGTTTGGTCAACTCGACAGTCTTGACGGCCGGTGTGCCCGAGGCCTCCTCGGGGGAGGAGGCCTCGTCGGTCTTCTGTGCTAGCTCGGCCACTGTGCTCAGGCTAAACGCCATGAGCGCCTATAGGGTTTTGGCGATGTTGACCGCGTCGTCCTTCTTGAGCGAGCCGGCGACGACGTACACGTAACCGTCTTTGCCGACCCACACGACGCCACCACCGAGACCGGTGTTGTCGCCAAGCGCGACGCCGTTCGCACCGTTGATCGTCACCTGGGTCGAGTTCGCGTACTGGACTGGCACCGGGATGAGAAGCGTTGTCGTCGGGTCCTTGACCGCGCGCACCGCGTCGCGAAGCTCGGGCGAGATACCCGGCAGCGACAGGATGTAGTTCTCCAGCGTCGATGCGCTCACCTGCGTCGAGGTGACCGTCGGTGCGGCCGACTTCGCGATCACGAGCTCCGGCAGGTTGATGTCGTTGGCGCTCGAACCCTGAGCCTGGTGCAGGTCGCCGTAGATCTCGCCGACCGCGGGGCCAACCGTTACGGTCAGGGTTGCGCCGTCGAGCCCTGCCGGCATCGCCGGCAACGTCTTGCCCTTCGCGGCCGCGGCCGCCTTCGCCTTGTCGGCGCTGAAGGTGAACGAGGCGACCGCCTTGGTCATCGCGCCGTAGGTGATCGTCTTGGAGATGGTGCTCGGCACGTTGCTCGCCACCGGTGGCAAAAGACCACCGGCCGTCGCCGCCGCGTCAGACGCGCTGGTCGCCATCTGCAGCTGTGGCTGCTGCGTCCAGGTCACGGTGCCGTAGTCGGAGAGCTGATAGAGCGCCTGCATGTCGGCGACGGTCACCGGCACCGGCGTCACGGTCGACGGCTTGTAGAACAATCCTTCGGCCGCAAACGCGACGACGGCGAGCAGCGCGACCATCGTCGCCGCCACGAGCGCCAGTCGCATCGGCCGCATCGGCGAGCGGAAGACCGGCAACCGAACCAGTCCAGGCTGCGACCGCGGAGCCTGCGCGACCTTCGCAAAGGCGGACGCAACATCAATGTGCGCCGAGGGGACGGCGAGCAGTGATGCGATCGATCGTGCGTCGCGCGAGATCACCTCGAACCGCGCCTTGCAGTCGGCGCAGCCGTCCAGGTGCGACGCGTCCGCGCCAACCCGCGCGTCCGGATCGTCCACCATCCGGCGCAGTGTTCCGTCAGATAGATGTGCCACGAATGACCTCCTTGCGGAGCGCTGCCTCCGCCCGCCTCAATAAAGTTCCAACCTGTCCGATTCCGACGCCGAGCGCCTGCGCGACCTCGGCGTAGCTCAGCCCGCTCGCACGCATCGCCAGCGCTGATGCCGGCTTTGGCGCCAGCCGCGCCAGGGCGGCGCGCACGAGGCGGCGGTCCTCATCGACCTCGAGCTGTTTCTGTGGATCGACCGTCCGATCCCCTTCCTCCAGGGCCTGCGCGACCTCGCGCTTCAGCCGCCGGCGTGAGCCTCGCAACCGGTTCAGCGATGCATGCGCCGCTGCGCGGTGAAGCCAGGCGGGCGCGTACTGCGCCGTCGCCGAGTGCAGCCGGTGGAAATCGACGAAGACCTCCTGGGCGACGTCCTCGGCCTCGTGCGGATCGGCGAGCACGCGGTTGGCGATGCCGACGACGCGCGCGTACTCCGACGTGAAGAGGGCTTCGAACGCCTCGTCTTCAGAACGAGGTACGGCCATCCGGCGCGCTTCGGCGTTCATCGCCACTACTCATAAGCACCGGCCGCCTGCGGTTTGTGACGCGTGAGGACGAGCGCGACGTCGCGGACGAACGGCCAGCCGAACAGCCCGGCGGCGAGCAACCCCGCGAAGATGGCGAGGGCTTCCAGGCTCTCGCGGCCCTGCGTCTTCCAGTAGACGTCGCTGAGGTTCAGCCAGAGGGCGAACTCGTCGAGTGTCAGCGCCGCGCCCACGCCGTACGCGATCGCCGTCAGGCTTGCCACCCAGCTCGAGCCGACACCTACCTCGAGCATCCACACGAAGCCGACGGCCAGGAGCAGCAGGATGCCCCAAACCAGGTGATGGATGTGCAGTCCGCCGGCGACGACGTTGTGCACGGGCCCGGCTCCCACGTGGATCATCAGGGTGAGGGTCCTGACGACCAGGACCGTGACTGTGAATCCGATCGAGGTCAGGAACAGTCGCTCTCGCCGCTCGTCGCGGAAATGAAATTTGTAGAGGCGCTTGACCCTAGCCAGCAAGCTGCTTGCGCCGGCGCGAGCTGCGCGCGATCTCGTCTTCGATGATCGTGAAGTCCGCCTTCGGCAGCGCGTGGATGTGGCCCTGGAAGGCGAGCGTCCAGTGCTCGGGCGGCCACTTGCGGACGTAGTCGAGACGGTATGCAAGCTCTTTGGCAGGCACCCAATCGGTCTCCTCGAGCACGATGTCAGCGCGGATGTGCACGCGCCACGGGTAGTCCTCATCCCGTCGCGATGAGCGCCAGATCGGCGTGTGGTCCTCGTACATCGGCGAGGCAACCGTCACGGTCGCGGCAAACCCCATGCGGCCGGTGACGTAGTAGAGCAGCCGGTCGCCCGCGCGCATCGTTTCGACACGCCTGCGGTGGCGGCTCTTCAGACCCTGGATCGAAAATCCGTGCTCGCGAGTCTTGCGGAAGTTGTCGGGGGAGCTGACGACCATCCAGTACTGCGCGGCGCGACCGCCGCCCGACTTTCGCTTGCGCTTGGACCGCCCCGACCTGGGACGGGGCTGCTCTGGGCTTGGTGTCTCTTCGGTGTCGCTCACGGACGGAAGATTACTTTCCGTTTATCTCCACGGGCCGGACCGGCCCGAGGTCGCGCGGCTCGGGCAGCAGCGCGCTCAAGTTGCGGATCTGGGCGACGTGACTCATCTCGTGCCGGACCACCAGCTGGCAGACCTCGAGCAGGGTCATCTCGGCGCCACGAGGATCGTTGATGTGGCGCTCCCATTCCGTCTTGCCCCAGCCGTGGACCAGGTCCACGGTGCGGCGCCGGACGCGGGCGAAGTCCTCGAGCGCCTGGTGCAGAGAAACGGTGAGGTCCTGATCGTGGCCGGGGTCGATGGCGGCGCGCACGTCGGCTGTGGTCTGGCCGTCGAGATGGGCGTGGCGGAGCAGGGCGTCTATCTTTGGGGCGGCATCGACGAGATGGGCGATCAGGTTGCCGAGGGTCGGGAACGCCGGCCCGTGCCGGTAACGCAACCTCGCCTCGTCGAGCCAGTAGACGAGGTCGCTCGTTCGCTCGGGCACCGAGGCAAGGAGCAGCACCACGTCATTGGTCGACATCTCCTCCTGGAGTTCCATCGACTACAGGTTACTTAGCCGCGCGTCGCATACTCGACGGCGTGGAGAACGTCCAGGTCGCCTGCGACAGCTGCGGCACCGCGCTCGTGCCCAATGCGGCCTACTGCGAAAAGTGCGGAGCCCGCACGCGACGCGCCCGCCGGCTGGTCAGATTGGCGATCCGCGTCGAGCTGGTGTTCTTCCTGCTTGTGGTCTTGATGGTCATCGCGTTCGCCTGGATCTACGCCGCCCAGCGCTAGCAGACGGCCGGATAGTCGCTCATATCAGGCTTGCCATGACGTTGAAACCCCGGATTGGCGCGCCTATCCGGCATTGCGCGGCTAGCGCCGGTAGATCGCTCGGCCTTCGACCTCGTCCTTGTTGAGCCGCTTGTTCAGATGCAGCCCCTCGAGGATGAACTCGATCACCGAGGCCCGAACCTCGGGCCGGTCGGGCAGCGACAGACGCTTCAGCGCCGTCGCGATCTCGGGCACGTCGCCGATCGCCCGTGTGTAGGCCCGCGCGGGAATCCCCTCGCCGACCTCGAGCATCCCTCCGTCCTCGAATCGCGACACGACGCCTTCGAACTGCGAGGCGGAGAAGTGCCGGCTGAACACCGAGCTGATCGCGCCGCGCTCCAGGCGCGCGAGCACCTGCTCTTCCTTGCCTTCGTCGAGCGCCTCGATCTCCACGCGTCCCGAAGTCGACGAAGTTAGAAACGCAAGATCGGTGATGCGTGGCACCGCGAGCGACTCGCCAAGACGCGCGGCGCGGCGCACCGAGTTGGAGGCCAGGTTCTCGACGTTCGCGATCGACATGCGCACCGACACTCCCGACGACTGCGAGATGTGCGGGCTGCGCCGCGCGAGGTGCGTGAGCTCGGCGACGATCTCTTTCATAAAGGACGGGAAGATGAGCTCGAAGTCCTCGGGCACCGGGTGCCGCTCGGACTCCATGATCTGCATCTCCTCGCCGATGCTCAGCGGATAGTGCGTGCGCACCTGCGACCCGAAACGGTCCTTGAGCGGCGTGATGATGCGGCCGCGCGACGTGTAGTCCTCGGGGTTCGCGCTCGCGATGACAAAGAGGTCGAGCGCGAGCCGCACGCGGTAACCGCGGATCTGCACGTCCTTCTCTTCCATGATGTTCAGCAGTCCGACCTGGATGCGCTCGGCGAGGTCGGGCAGCTCGTTGATCCCAAAGATGCCGCGGTTGGTGCGCGGCAGCAGCCCATAGTGGATGGTGAGCTCGTCCGCGAGGTAGCGTCCTTCCGCGACCTTGATCGGGTCGACTTCGCCGATGAGGTCGGCGATCGAGATGTCGGGCGTCGCAAGCTTCTCGCCGTACCGATGCACGCGGCTGAGCCACGTGATGCGCACGTTGTCGCCGTCTTTCTCGACGAGGTCGCGGCACCTGCGGCAGATCGGGTCGTAGGGATGGTCGTTGACCTCGCACCCCGTGATCACGGGCACCTCGTCGTCGAGAAGCGTGACCAGCGAGCGCATGATCCGGCTCTTCGCCTGGCCGCGCTCGCCGAGCATGATCACGTCGTGCCCCGAGATGATGGCGTTGGACAGCTGCGGAAGGACGGTCTCGTCGTAGCCGACGATGCCGGGCAACAGCGTCTCGCCGGAGCGCAGCCGCGTGAGGAGGTTGCGGCGCATCTCCTGCTTGACCGTCTCGCGCTTGTGCCCGCTCGCGCGGAGCTCGCCGATGGTTTCAGCGCGGGCTGAGGTCACCCTTGCACTATAGACAAGGGCCCGGCGAGTTCTGCCTCTGGTTATATTGACCGGGCGTCTTTGACTCTTTCGATTCGTGATCGGTACGAGGCTGCGCACGATGAGGGGAGGCCGCTTCTTGGCGGCCACCGCGGCAACCCGGCGGAAGCTCCAGAGAACACGATGCGTTCTTTCCGCTCCGCCATCGCCGTGGGCTGCGACCTCATCGAATGCGACGTGCACCTTTCTTCCGACGGAAGGTTGGTGGTCATCCACGACCACACGCTGGACCGCACGACGAACGGGACCGGGTTGGTCCACGACTTCACCGCCGCGGAGCTGCGCAAGTTCGACGCCGGTGATGGCGAGAAGATTCCACTTCTGCAGGAGGTCGTGGAGCTTGCCATCGGCAAGGTAGGTCTCGTCATCGAGCTCAAGAACCTGCCGCCGCTCTACCCGAGCCTCGAAGAAAAGCTGATCAACATGCTGCGCCAGCTCGGCGCCGTGCCCGAATGCGCCGTCATCTCCTTCAACCATGCCGCGATCCACGAGCTGCGCAAGGTAGAGCCTTCGCTGCAGCTCGGCATCCTCGAAGGTGCGCGACCTCTGCACCCGGGAAGGATGCTGCGTGAGGCGGGCGCCGACGTGTACTCGCCACATTGGGGAGCCAGCGACCCGCAGGTCGTCAAGGAGGTGCACGCCGCGGGTGGCGCGGTGGCGGTGTGGCCGGTCGACGACGATGCGGCGATCGCGTGGTGCAAATACGCAAAACCCGACTCGATCTTCTCCAACCGTCCACGCGAGGTCGGTCCGGCCCTCCGCTCGTAGGTCGTTACAGGGGGCGTCGAACGACCGTTCACATAACATGAGCCGGCTTTGGGCATCGAGCGGCCGCCGTTCGAAGACATGTATCGCGAATATCTGGGCCGTGTCTACGCCTACGTCCGAGCGCAGGTGGGATCGTCCGCCGACGCCGAGGATGTCACCGCGCAGGTGTTCATGAACGCGTACCAGGCGTACGAGCGTTTCGAGACGCGCCATGCAACGCCGGCGGCGTGGCTGTTCCGCATCGCGCGCAACGCGACGCTCGATCACTTTCGCGCGCAGGGCAGGCGCGACCGCCTGCAGCGCACGATCGAGCGCGAGCCGCAGGCCGAGGACGATCCGGCCGGCCGCGCCGAGGAACGCATCCAGTACCGCGCGCTTCTCGCGCGTGTCGCGGAGCTGCCCGAGCGGCAGCGCGATGCGATTTCGCTTCGCCACTCGGGGCTCAGCTTCGACGAGGTCGGGACGCTGCTCGGGTGCAGCGAGGACGCGGCGAAGATGCTGTATCACCGCGCATTGAAGGCGCTGCGCGAAACCGTCCAGAAGGAGAGCGTGTGAGCGAGAACGGCCAGGAGCTCGAGCTGGAGGCGCTTGAGCGTCAGCTCGACGACGCGTTCGAGACGACAAGGCCACGCGCTGGTTTCGAAGACGAGCTGTGGCTGCGGATGCAGTCGAGCCGGCCCGCTCCCCGGAGGCTGCGCGACGCCTTCGCCGGATTGTGGAATGGCGTCCGCGCCGTCCCGGCCGTTCCGGCTGCCGCGACCGCGCTCGTGCTCATCGTCGCGGTGGGCGTCGGCGTCTTCACGCTGGGCGGCCTCGGCCATCCGGGCGGAGCGGGATCGGGTGCGGCCGGCCGGCTCTCCGCCCCGAACGCCGGACAGTCCTTCGCCGAGTCGTTCGGCAAGGTGCCCACACCCGTTTTCAACGGTGGACCGAAGCCGACCACCCCACAGCAGACGACGGCTCCCGCGACCGGGGACTTCCCGGGGCCGGTGCGGCTCCAATGGACCGGAACGTTCACCCTCAACACCACGACCGCGCCGGTCTACCGGTATCACGAGCCGTCGGCGGCGGATTCCGACCAGTTCGCATCGGCCTTGGGTGCCGTCTTGCGCGGCCGGCCCGACGGATTCCTCGGCATGTACTCGGCGGCCGACTACACCTTGAAGGTGCGCGGCACGATCGCATCGGCGCAATCGAGTCCGGCTTACTTCATCTTGTCCGGGCCAAACCTGCCGGCGTCCGACACCGCGGGTGGTCCTCAAGCGGCGGCCGACGTCTTCCTCGCCCAGCACAGCCTCGTTCCGCAGTGGCCGTACACCGTCGCGGTCGACACGACGAGCGATCCGGTGAAGGTCGTGTACGAAAGGCAGTTTCAAGTCATCGGCTACGGACCTGCATACCTGCTCAACTCCAACGGCGACCACTACGGGATCGAGGTCGATCTTTCGGCCAACCGGGTCGTGCTGGCTTCGGGCATGCTGCCGGTCAACTTCGACATCGCGAACTACAACCTCGTCAGCTCGGCCGATGCGATCAACGCCGCATTGGCCACGTCATCGACCGCGGCCAGCCCGGCCGTGCCGCTCGTGCAGCTCAACCACGCGGAGATGGTGTACGTCCTCGTGCCGGCAGGCGACCACAGCTTCTACGAGCCGGCGTACCTGTTCACCGGCACGCTGCAGTCGGGCGGGCAGTCGTATACCAAGCGCGTGCTCATTCCCGCGATCGATCCGACGCAGCGGTCCTGACGACCGTTTTCACGATCGGGCACTCGACCCGGTCGCTCGAAGAGCTCGTGGAGCTGCTCCGCCACCATCGCATCGAGCTGCTCGTCGACGTGAGGACGGTGCCGGCGTCGCGACGCATGCCGCATTTCGCCAAGGCCGCGCTCGAGCGGTCGTTGCCCGCGCATGGAATCGCGTATCTGCACATGCCCGAGCTCGGAGGATTGCGCAAACCGAAACCTGATTCGACCAACACGGGCTGGCGCAACGTTTCATTCCGCGGCTATGCCGACTACATGCAGACCGATGAGTTCTGGGACGCGATCGCAGAGCTCGAGAAGCTGGCTGAGGACCGGCGCGTCGCGATCATGTGCGCCGAGGCGGTGCCGTGGCGCTGCCATCGCTCGCTCATCGCTGACGCTCTCGTCGCGCGCGGCGACGACGTGAGACACATCACCGGCATGCAGGAGCCGTCGCCGCACCGCCTGACGCCGTTCGCTCAGGTGGCCAAGGGGCGCATCACCTATCCGCAGCCGGATACACTCGGCCTTTAGAGGGGATGGGAAAGAAGCAGGTCCGTATGCAGATGCGCAAGGTGCAGCCGAAGCCGGCTGCATCGAACGCTCAGGGCGCCACCCGCCGGCAGCGCGAGCGTTTCGTCCAGGCCGGCGGAATGCTCCAGGGCTACGCTCCCGACCAGGTCGTCCGCTGGGGCTACATCGGGGTCGGGATCGCGGTCCTCTGCGTCCTGATCATCGCCGCCTGTCTCGTATTCCTGCCCGGCGTCTACGGCTGGCCGGTTGCCGTGGCCGCGGCGGTGGCGTGGATCTTTCCGATCGCACTGCTCGCGAGCTTCCTCGGCCCGGGATTCCGGCTTGCCCTCAAAGACCGCAAGGCCGAACCCCGAATCGTCCAGGGACAGCTGGTCGGAGCGAGCAGCGTCAGCACCTCGATGGGCCTGGGCATGCTCATGGTCCAGACGCGCGGCGGCAGCGAGCAGTTCCTAGTGCCGCCCGCGAGGCTCAAGCAGGTGCCAGGCAACCAGGTCAACGTCGTCCTGACCGTGACGCCGAACCTCCACCACGTGAAGTCGGTCGGCGTCATGGGCCAGCGCATGGTCGGCCGCGTCGAGCCGCCGGTCCCGCCGGTGATGCGGCGCTTGCAGCTGGTACCGGTGCTCACGCCGCTCGCGTTGGCGGCGGCGGCGGTGATAGGCGACGAGGCCGTCGCGTTGAGCCCTATCTCGCCTTCGGCGCTTCACGCGGTGTTGGCTATCTTGGCCGGGGTCGTCCTGGCCGCCGCCGTCTACGGCGTCTCGTTCCTCATGCAGAGGCGCTGGATGGCGGAAGTCCAGGCGATGGTTCCGAAGACTTAGCCGGAATCGGTTTCCGCTCGGTGTCAGTCACCGGCGGGATCAGCTGGGCGCGCTGTGGGTAGGTGGCGATCAGCAGCAGGCTGAAGGCGAGGCCGAAAATGACCGGGCCGAGGTGGAACGGCGCTCGCCAGACGAAATAGGCGCCCGCCTCGAAGGCCAGCACGACGAATCCGTAGAGGATGCCGGCGCGGACCCAGCCTACGTTCGCGGCAGGGTTGACCGCGGCGGCCATCAGCCCGATTCCCAGGACGGCGCCCGCGGCGGATGTGTGCGTGCCGACCTCCTGGTCGAGGGGGAGAAGCGAGGTCGGGACCAGTGCGGCGGCGGCGCCACCCACGAGCCCCATGCCCATGAGCAGCATGCCGACGGTGAGGATCGTCCTTCTCATCGCCGGAGACTGTATATGGACTGCCACGAATTCGTATCCGGGTTCAAACTTCGCTCGTTGAACTGACGTGCGCCGGTCCCTTCCAGCGTTCGGGGTGGCCATTGTCCTGATCGCGGCCTGCGGCGGCACGACCGGGCCGTCCGGATCGCGGACTGCTTCGATCGAGCGGAGCACGCCGTCCTCGACGCCTGGGACTTCGCCGTCCCTCCCGGCCGGTGCCGACCTCGGGTTTCTCCGACCGGGCTCGCCTGTCTCGGCCGCGTCCGCGGCCCGCACCAGCGAGCTCGCGTGCAATGGCGCGATCGGCGCGGCGGACTCGGTCGCGATCGTCCAGTTGCATACGGGTGGCACGGTGCTGCGCGATTACGCCGACGTTGCGCACCCCCGCACCGTGTGCACATTCGGGCCAGACATACCCGGCGGCGTCACGTTGCTCGACGCGCGGCACATACTGACGCAGCCAGATTTCGGGTACCTCTACGCCGTGGTCGAGGTGCCGGCCGTGCACGTCCGGTACTTCCAGTTGCCGCAAGACTCCAATCATTTTCCGCTCCTGATCGCGGTGTCGCCGCGCTTCGACCAGGTGGCGTACCTCGTAGACGACCTCACCGACAACACCGACAAGGTTCACATCGCCAGCGCCGCGGGCGATGTGATCGTGGCATCCCTGCCAAACCCCCATGGCGGGCGATGCGGCAGCCCGGAGGACTCGAGGCTAGGCGAATTCACGCGCTCGGCCCAGTCGCTGTTCGTGCTTGACCAGCCGTTCCCGACGCTGAACAGCCTCGTTGTCCTGCAGGGCGGGAAGCAGGCGCTGCTCGCGACGCCGCCGGGACTCACGATCTCGTCCGATGGCAGCATCTCGGGCGGCTGGCCGCAGGGCACACAACCCGCGATGGCGTTGTGGGCGCCGACGTCCGAGACTCTTTACTACCGGCAGGGCGGCGACGTCTGGAAATGGACGGCGTCGACCGGCGCTCAGCGATTTCTGCCCGGTGTCTCGTGGTACTACCCGACCATCTCGGCCGACGGGGCGCACCTCGCCTACGCGGCCCTCCGGCCGGACGGTTTGCACAACGTCTACCTGGTTGATCTCGTCCATGGCGGCAGCCCACAGCTGATCGGCAAGGGAGCGCGCAATCTTCCCGTCTTCCTCAATTCCACGCAGCTCTGGTATCGGTCCGAGGGCCAGGGAATCTGCGGGCCGAGCGGCGACCAACCGCTGGTCTACGACCTGACCGACGGTTCCGAGGCTTCGAGCATCGTCGATTTCGTCGGTTCGGTCTGGCCGTCGACGAGTTCGAACTTCTAGCTCAGGCCCTAGACTCGGATCGATGGCAGAGGACGTTCACATCACGCCCGAGGGCCTCGAGGCCGTCCAGCGGGAGCACGAGGAGCTGACGACCAAGAAGCGCCCGGCCATCGTGGCCAAGATCAAGGCCGCACGTGAGCTCGGCGACCTCTCCGAGAACTTCGAGTACCACGCCGCCAAGAACGAGCAGGGCATGATGGAGGCCCGCATCCGCGAGCTCGAGGCGATCATCAAGAACCACGTGCTGATCGAGACGAAGACCGCAGCCGGCGTCGTCCATATGGGTAGCACCGTGCGGTTTACCGAGGATGACGCCGACGAGGAGTCCTACCGCATCGTCGGCCCCGCCGAGGCCGACCCCAAAGCCGGTCGCGTCAGCTACGAGTCGGCGGTGGGCAAGGCGTTGATCGGCCACCGCGTCGGCGACGAGGTCGAAGTCAAGACGCCGAGCGGCCGCTACACCGTGCGCATCACCGCGATTGAGTAAGCCGGTCACCGCCTCCACCGCGCTGAACGACATCAGGCAGTGGATGTCCGGCCGCCATCTCAGCGCCGTCTACCTGACCAACCCGGTTTCGATCGCCTACCTCACCGGGTTTTCGGCCAACCCGCATGAGCGCTTGATGGCGCTCGCCGTGCGACCGCGCGACGCGGTCATGATCGTGCCGGCGCTCGAGCGCGAAAAGGCGACCAAGCGCGCGAGCGAGGTTACCGTCGTCGGCTGGCGCGATGGCGAAGACCCGTACGCGCTCGTCGCGCAGGCGCTCGAAGGTTTGACCGAGATCGGCGTCGAGAAAGCGCACATCACTCTGCATGCCGCAGAGATGATCACGACGCGCACGGGCGCGAGCGAGCTCGTCGACGTCGGTGGCGAAGTCCGGCGGATGCGGCTGCTCAAGCGCCCCGACGAGATCGAAAAGCTCGCGCGTGCGGCCGAGATCACCGACGCTGCCGGCGACAAGGTCTTTGCCGCGCTGCGCGAGGGCATGTCCGAGATCGACGTCGCTCTTCTGATCGGTTCGGCGATCGGCGAGCGCGGTGGCACGCTCGCGTTCGGGAGTCTCGTCCAGTCGGGACCGAACTCCGCCATGCCGCACCTCACTCCGTCCAACCGCAAGATCGCGCGTGGCGATTTCGTGCTCCTCGACTTCGGTGCGGCGTACGAGGGGTACAACGCAGACACGACGCGCATGGCCGTCATCGGCGAGCCGAACGCGAAGCAACGCGAGATCCATGACGCCGTGCTGCGCGCCCATGACGCCGCGATCAAGGCGGTGCGCGCCGGAGTGACGACGGGCGACATCGATGCGGCGGCGCGCCGGGTCATCGACGACGCGGGCTACGGCGCCCAGTTCTTTCACCGCGTCGGTCACGGCTTGGGGCTCGAAGAGCACGAAGACCCGTCACTCGATCCCGGCTCGACCACGGTCCTCGAAGCAGGCATGGTCTTCACCATCGAGCCGGGCATCTACGTCGAAGGATTCGGCGGCGTGCGCATCGAAGACGACGTCGTCGTCGAGGACGACGGTTGTCGGGTCCTCACGAAGTCGGACCCTTCGCTGAAGGTCAGGTAATGCTCGCGCCAGGCATGCGGCGCACCGCGCAGCGGGAGATGGTCTACAACGCGATCGTCCGCCTCGGCGGTCACTGCACGGCCGAGGAGATCGGCGACGAGCTCCACAAGACCAAGCCGGGTTTCTCTCGGAGCACCGTCTACCGCGCGCTCGAGGCGCTGACGGCGTCGGGTTCCGTTTACGCGGCGCACCTCGGCGAAGGCCCCACGTATTACGAGCTCGCCTCCGGTGACCACCACCACGCGGTGTGCCAGGTCTGCGGCGGCGTCATGCACATCCAGGAGGAGCTGGTCAGCGAGCTCGAGGACCACCTCGAGCGCGGCCATGGGTTCAAGCCTGTCCGAACCGAAGTCCTGGTGGTCGGAGTCTGCGACGATTGCTCGCGCAACCCGGCGCCCCAGGGCCCGCGGAGGCGAATGATCGACCCGCACCACCGCCACTGACGTAATAGGAGAAGAAAGCGCTCGATGGAATCAAAGATCGTGGGCACGACGATGCCCGTGCTGGAGCTCAGCATGCAGCCCGGTGACAAGGTCTTTGCCGAATCCGGAGAGCTGTCGTGGATGTCGATGGCGATCCAGATGCAGACCGGGACGTCGGTGGGCGGGCAGCAGGGCGGATTCATGGGCGCGCTCGGCCGCGCGATCGCGGGCGGCACGCTGTTCATGACCGAGTACACCGCGGTGGGGGGCCCGGGACTTCTGGCGTTTGCGCCCAAGCTTCCCGGTCAGATCCTGCCGCTCGAGATCACGCCGGGGCAGGGCTACATGCTCCACCGCCACGGATTTCTGTGCGCGACGCTCGGCGTGCAGTTCTCGATCGGCTTCCAGCAGCGCCTCGGCGCAGGCGTGTTCGGCGGCACCGGCTTCCGGCTGCAGCGCCTGCAGGGACAGGGCCAGGCGTGGGCCGCGCTGAACGGCGAGGTCGTCGTCTACGACCTCCAGGCCGGCAACACGCTGCGTGTGCATCCGAGCCAGGTGGGGATGTTCCAGGACACGGTGCAGTTCAACGTCGTGACGGTCCCTGGGATCCAGAACATGTTCTTTGGCGGTTCGGGCTTGTTCCTCGCCAC
>DASTIX010000015.1:0-3067 GCA_035717165.1 Candidatus Dormiibacterota bacterium | reverse complement strand
TACTACTCCTCGATTGGCTCCGCCGGTCCGCGCCGGTGAGACTCGAGCTGGCGAGCGACTCCCGCGGTGTCGAACCAGGCCTGCTCGCGACTTATCAGGCCGTCGCGGATGTCAAACACGTGCAGCATCCGGAAGCGAACTGGCGCTCCGCCGCCGTCGATGCCGATGAACGAGCCTCGGACGTGACCGGTGGCGATCGACTCGTCGACAACGTGGTCACCGCAGGCAAAGCGGCTAACAGACTCCAAGTGGAGATCAGGAATCGCCTCCATGATCCCCTCATATATCTCGCCCGCAGCGCTCTTGCCATGCACAGGGCAGGCGGGATTGCCAACGTCGTCCCAGACGAGATCGTCGGCGTAGGTCGCAAGAGTGGCGGGAACGTCGTGCGCGTTTTCGGCAGCGAAGTGCTGCTCGATGATGTCCATGATCCTCTCCTTGTTCACCACCAAATTGGGCCTCGCCCGAGCGCAGCCTAACCGGGCGCTTGGCGCGAATGTCTAGGGACATTCCCGAGCACTCGGGAGGCAGAGGCGTTCGTTCGCTCGATAGGTGTCGCAGGCAGTAGGCGCCTTGGGCTTGGTACTCGGCTCCGTTAACGTAACAGGCACCAGTTCTGCCAACGCGAACATAGGAGGAGCGATGGCGACGACCACTGAAGAGCGGAACGCCGAGCTGATGCAGACGCTCGACGACGCCTGGAACGCGCAGGACGAAGAGGTCTTCCGCGCGCGGCACAAGTCCGATGTGGTCGTGCGCTGGCCCGGCCAGCCGGAGCCGACCAGGGGGATAGAGGATCACACGAAGGAGTCCGAGTGGTTCTGGGAGGCATTCCCCGACCAGCACCTCGACAACCGGCCCTACCGAATCTTCCTCGCCTCAGGCGATTACACCTGCTCGGTGGCGCGCTTTACCGGCACGATGACGGGGACGCTCAGGAACTGGAACGGCGACGAGATTCCGCCGACAGGCAAGCCGTTCGAGGTCGACTTCTACACGGTCGCGCTCTGGGACAACGGCCAGATCGTGGAGGAGAACTTGATGTATGACCTCGTCACGTTCCTGAAGCAGATCGGCCTCAGCGACTGAGGCGCTCGTAGCGCGCATCGGGCTCCGACGCGATGGCCGTTCCGGACGCAGCCGAGAGGGACGTTGGCCAAAGGAGACGCGGCCTAAAGAGCGTTGGCGGCGATCTGGACTGACCCCGCTCTAGCTTCATTCCGGGACACTGGGCCAGGTCAGGGATGTGGCGCTTGGGCTGCGAGAATCCGGTTCTTGACCGAAGCGCGGCTTGAGGATGCTGGCTCCGGGCTCGCCCCCGTCACCGAGGGCTGGTTCGTCGTCAACGTGCGCGAGGCCGAGTGGTTCACTTCGGAGACGAGGGGCGCGGCGTGCTGGTTCGCGAACGAGTACGGCGACTCTCCGGTGGAATTCCCGCAGTTCGGGATCAACGTGACCGTCCTCGAGCCTGGCCAGAGCGGCGTCTATCACGCCGAGTCGAATCAGGAGGCGTTCCTCGTTCTCGGAGGCGAGTGCAGGCTGCTCGTCGAGGGCGAGGAGCGACGCCTTCGAGCCTGGGACTTCTTCCACTCGCCTCCCTGGACGGAGCACGCGTTCGTGGGAGCTGGCGACAGGCCGTGCGTGATCCTGATGGTCGGCGCCCACGTAGGTCCGGAAGCGCGCTACCCGGTCTCGGAACTCGCGGCGCGCTACGGGGCGAGCGTGGAGAAGGAGACATCCGACCCGGAGCAGGTCTATGCGACGGCCGAGCGGTTCCGGCGAGGGCGGCCGCCATACTGGTCCCGCCTACCCTGGGGCCAGAGCCGTTCGCAGTAAGCCTCGGGGGAAATTCCGGAACGCTGGCCCATGGAGCCGTAGTCTCGCCTGCGCGCCTAGGACGGATACCGAGCTGTGCACCGCACCAGTGCAAGTCATAGGGTCCGGGCACCTGATCGGCCATGCCGTCCAACATGAGGAGATCTGATGCCCACCGTGATGGCCTACCACGACGTGAAGGACAAGGATCACTGGCTCGCTTCCCCGAAGCGTGAGGAGTTCTTCGGGCCCCTCGGAGTCACCAACATTCGGACATTCGTCGATCCGGAGAATCCAAGCCGAGTCGGGTTGGTGATGGACGTTTCCGACATGGATGCCGTCATGGCCGCGATGGAGACCCAGCCAGCTGCAGACGCCATGGCACATGACGGCGTCCTTCCCGAGACGCTGGTGATTCTGGTCGAGGCGTAACCCAAGAGATCCGGCTCCGACTGCGAAATCCGCTCGGGGGACATTCCGAACACGGGCCCAACCCACGCCTCTGTCACCTGATTGGCAGCGCCTGAGTAGGTTTGAGCGATCGGGCGAGCCCTGCGCGCGCATCGCGGCCTTGAGATCGGCTTCGCCGCGCTGTGGGCGCCCGGTCAGAGGATCCCCGCCCCCGCCATCCCTCGGCGCATCAGGTCGGCTCTGACGCGGCCTGCAGCGGCGTGGATTTCGTCGGCAAGAGTGGGTCGGGTATCCGGTTTCCGAGTCGAAGGAAGCCGGCTCCGGTCAGTGCCATCACCAGGGCGCCGCCCCACCAGATGGCGTTGGGTGACGTTCCGAGCAACACGCCGCCGACGGCGGGGCCGAGCGCCACGCCGACCATGAAGCTGAGCTGGTAGAGCGACATGTAGCGGCCGAGCAGCTGCGGCGGCGCGATTTCCGCGACGAGCGGGCCGAGCACGATGAACTGGCCACACTCGGCGACCGCGATCACGACCGCCACCGCGGCCAGGACGGTGAAAGCGGCGAGCGTCGAGTCCGTGAGCGTTGCGAGCAGGACCGCGAGCAGGCCGACCGCGAAGATGACGCTGGTGGCGAACAGCGCGTGAGTGCGGCGCATCCGCGCCACCACCCGGGTCGCCGGTACCTGCGCGACGACGATGAAGAAGGTGTTGATGAAGACGACGACACCGATCCCACCGGCCCCGACGGGTGTATGCGCCACCGCAAACGGCGGGAGGATGAAGGAGAAGAACGCGCCGCCGATCATCACAAGCGCGAGATTGCCCGCGATCAAGGCGAG
>DASTIX010000014.1:0-64883 GCA_035717165.1 Candidatus Dormiibacterota bacterium | reverse complement strand
GATGGGCGGGAGCGAATCAGACGGGGGTGATGACGACTTCGGTGGGGGTGAGGGCGGCATGGACGATTTCGGCGGCGGGGACGACGACTTCGGCGGCGGAGACGACGACTTCTAGCCTGAAGTTCGGCTGACCAGGTTCAGTACCGCCGACAGCACAAGAAATGCCAGCGCCCAGAGCAGCGCTGGTATGCCAAGGAGCGCGATGGCCGCCACCGACTTTGCGGCGAGCGGTCCCCTTTTCGCCTCGCTGACCATCAGCGAATAGATCTGCTGCGAGAGCAATGCCGATGAGCCGATGGCCGCGCCGATGATTGCGCCCGGTACCGCGTAGCCGCCAAGTTCCCGTCCCATCGGAACGTCGAACGCCGCGGCCACGATCAACGCGGCGACCCCGAAGCCGATGAGCATGCTCACCCCTTGCACGACACATCCCGCCGACTGCAGGAAGCTCACGAATCCCTCGTCGACAGAGCCCGTCGTTCGAGGCCCTGGTCCACGGCTCGGGACGGCGATCGGCGCGGCAGGGCTGGCGCCGACTACACGAGATTCCGGCCAGGTGAAAGACGTAGCGGTCGCCGAGCCGCTGTCGGGGTGATGCAACTCGGAGCGAAGGCTCTCGCATTCGCTTCGCGACCATACCCACGTCCTCAGCCGTGCCCATCGCTTGCCGCCGCGGCTGATGATGTCGTAGTAGGCGACCGGGATTCCCGGCCATTCCCCACCGTCGGAGCCGACGCTGGCGTCGGACCGGTCGACCCGGGCGATCTGTGTACGCCGAATTCGCTTCACCCGAAAGCCAAATGCCTGGCGCATCTCGAGTTGGTCCGCACTCACGGTCAGGCGCGTGCCGGCGAGATAGACAATGACCGGCACCCACAACACGCCCAACACAACCGCGATGCCGGCCACCGGCAGGGCAACTGACACCGGCATCCCCGTTGCCGCGCCGGCAACCGCGATCATCAGGAAGAAGCCGGACAGCAACATCCCGGGCAGTGCGAAGACGATGCCTTGCAGGCCCGGTTTGAGAACCACCGCTAGCCGCTGAGGCCGAGCACTTCGTTCGCTGCCTTGATCAGCTCGGCCCGGTGCGCCTCGTCATGGGCAAAAATCCGGAACAGCGCCATCCGCACCGGCAGGCGCTTGAACAGGTCGAGGACGCGGCTCTGCCGGTAACGGTCTTCGAGCGGCTCGTAGAAGAGGATGTCGGCCGTCTCGGTCATCGGGTTGAAGGCGCGCGACTCCTGCGCCGCGACGTCGACCTCGAACACGATGCCTCGCAACGACGCTGGCAGCCGCGCGCGGATCTGCGCGGCGAACTGCTCACGCGTGGCGGTCAAGGCGAAGTTCGGGATGTCCCGCGCATCGGTGTGGCCCTGATAGATCAGCTTCCACTTGAGCTTCCGCGCGACCACGTCGGCCCATGCGCGACCGAGCTCACGTAGCTGTCCGTCTCCATCGCCGCGCGCCCACCGATCCACGTCGGAAAGCAGCGACCACTCCGTCAGAGTCAGATAGCGATCGAGATGCTCGAGCGGATTGCCGCCGAGCAACACCTCGAGTGTCGGTCGAAACACCTCACGCAGCTGCAGGTCGATGCGCCGCACGGTTCGGTGGAAGTACACCTGGTGATAGAGGTAGAGGCGCGAGTTGAGGAACATGTAGAGCGCCTCGGCGGCGTGCGAGTGCAGGGTCAGGCCGCGGTCGGAGATGAAGGAGTAATGGACGATGCGCTGCACGTCGACCGGTCCGGCCGACACGCCACATATATAGGAATCGCGAGGGACGTAGTCCATGTTGTCGGCCGAGAACGCGCCCACGAGAGCCGGTCGGAGCAGGCGAACCCAATCGGGAGGATCGAAGGTGCCGAGCTCGCGCGAAGAGATGAGGTAGGCCACCCAGCGAGGATCGATTCGCTCGCCGGGTTCGAAGTCCGCGGCGGGGGACGCACCGAGCTCGCCGAGCAGATCGGCAAGCGCTCCGGTTATCAGCTCGCGGCCGATGACCTCATGGTCGATGTGCCACGTGTCGAGGTAGTTCTCGTCGAAGAAATGGCCGAAGGGCCCGTGACCGACGTCGTGCAGCAAGCCGGCCATCCGCATCGTCTCCTCGACGAGCTGCGGCGACGGCAAGCCAGGCGCGACCGCCTTCAGCGAAGGGTAGAGATGCCGCGTCCACTCGCCCGCCAGGTGCATCGCGCCGAGCGCGTGCTGGAACCGCGAGTGCTCCGCAGTCGCGAAAACCCACCACGCGCTCTGCAGCTGATGGATGCGGCGCAGGCGCTGCAGCCACGCGGCGTCGATGAGATCCTGCTCGGAGGCGTCGCCCGCCACTCCATCCGGCCCGCCGCGCGTGATGCGAAGGTATCGATAGATGGGGTCGGACGACAGGTTGACGCGCGAATACTCGGAGCGGGCCTCGTCCACGCCGCGATTATTGCGGGGCATCGAGCTGTTCAACAGCGGCCTTTACTGGGAAGCCCACGAAATCTGGGAGGAAGAGTGGACGCCCGATCGCAAGGGACGTGAGTCGGGTTTTTTCAAGGGGCTGATCCAGATCGCGGCCGGGTGCCTGCACTACACCCGCCACAACCGGCGCGGCGCGGTCAACAAATGGCGCAGCGGCGCCGGCTATCTGCAGCCATATCTGCCCGCGCACCGCGGCGTTCACCTGGCGCCGCTCGTGGCCGAAGTCGACCGCTTCCTCCACGCGATGAGCGATGACGGATGGCCGGAGCTGACCATGCCGCAGATCGCTCACGAGTAGGGGGGAAAGCGCCTCCCGGCCGCCGACTCGATCAGTCCTCCATGGCCGAGACGGAGCAGGTCGCCCGCGTCCGCGCGCCCATACGCGAAGACAAATGGGAGCAGGAGATCGAGAGAGGTGTTGCGGCTGAAGCCCGCGCACGACGCCACGCCGACGACTGCCGCGTGGTCGAGACGGCCGAGCCAGAGCATGCTGCCCGGGTGCATCGGCGCGCCGAGCTGCAGCAGCTTGCCGCCCGCACCCTCGAGCTCCGCGTACGCGGGATCGAGGGGATCGATCGCCGAGGCGCCGGCGAAGAGCACCAGCTCGGCTCCGTCGTCCATCGCCTCGTGATAAGCCGCGGACACGGCGCCGCTCGTGCGCGCGACCTCGCGCACGGCGATGACCTCCGCACCGTACCAGCCGAGCTTCGAGGTGACCGCGGCCCGGAACAGCTCGCGCGCTTTGGGCTTGAGCCGTTCTGTCGCGACGACAAACGTCTTCAGCGGCCGAAAAGCCAAGAGCTCGACGGCCGGACCGCGCTCGCGACACAGGCGCTCGGCCTGCTCGATCAGCGCGCCCGGCACAGCGACCGGCGTGACTTTGCAGCCCGCCACCTCTTCGCCTTCGGCCACGGCCTGCCCATCCATGAGCGTGAATGCGGAGATGTAGCCGAGCGCATTGATCGCATCGACCACGTCGGCCCGCACGCGCAGCAGCCCGCGATGGCGAGACAGCAGCCGGGCCTGGCTCTGCACAGGCTTGGTCGGCTCGAGGCCCGGTCCTCCAAGCGCCACCGCCAGCCGGCGCGCCGCCTCGTCCTCGTGCAGGTCGCCCGATTCCAGCTCAACGAGATGGACCTCACCACCCGCGCGGACCCGCTCGAGGTCGCCCTCACCGAGGACGGCGCCCTTGCGCAGATTGGGTCCGAGGTCGTGGACGAGCACGCGTCCTTTTATGTCATCGACCGTGGCCGTCCTACCGTCGAGCCGAATCGCGCGCACTAAATGACCAAGATAGAGATGGAGATGGATCTGCCACCGGTACGGCTCTACAACACCTTCACGCGCCGCAAGGAACAGCTGCGCCCACTGGAAGACGGCAAGGTCCGCGTCTACTCGTGCGGACCCACGGTCTATCGCTACGCGCACATAGGCAACCTGCGCACGTTCATGATCCCGGACCTTCTGCGTCGCTCCCTCGAGTACCTCGGCTACGAGGTCGAGCAGGTGATGAACATCACCGACGTCGGTCACCTCACCGACGACACGTTCGACCGAGGCGAAGACAAGATGCTGGTCGCCGCGCGTCTGGAGAAGAAGTCACCGGAGGAGATCGCCGCTCACTACACCGAGGCATTCCTCGGCGACCTCGATCGGCTGAACATTCGCCGCGCGGACGTCTATCCGCGTGCCACCGAGTACGTCCCCAAGATGATCGAGATCATCGAGAGCCTGATCGCCAAAGGCAATGCGTACGAGGTCGACGGCACCGTCTACTACGACATCACCACCTTTCCGCGCTACGGCCGGCTTTCGGGCAACACGACCGAGAGCCTTCTCAGCGGCGTGCGCGGCGAACCCGATCCTCGCAAGCGACACCCGGGCGACTTCACGCTGTGGAAGGCAGCTGGTGAACATCGCCTCCAGGTCTGGCCGAGCCCGTGGGGACCGGGGTATCCCGGCTGGCACATCGAGTGCTCGGCGATGTCGCTGTCGCTGCTCGGCGATCGTTTCGACATCCACACGGGGGGAGCCGACAACGTTTTTCCGCACCACGAGGCGGAGATCGCACAGTCGGAAGCGGCGACGGGCCATCAGGTCGTGAGCATCTGGATGCACGGCGGCCTCTTGATGCTGTCGGGCACGCGCATGGCGAAATCCGCGGGCAATTTCTTCCGCGTCACCGAGCTCGAGGAGCGCGGCATCGATCCGCTCGCGTTTCGCTACCTCGCGCTGCAGGCGAAATACCGAGCACCGCTCAACTTCAGCCTCGAAGGTTTGACGGGCGCGGACAGGGCGCTGCGCCAGCTGCGCGAGAAGGTCGCCGAATGGTCGAGCGAGTCGCACGCCATCGCGGCGGATTGGGACGCACGGTTTCGCGCGGCCATCGCGGACGACCTCGACTTTCCCGCGGCGATGGCGCTTGTCGCGGAGCTGGCGCGTGCCGACGTGGAACCTGCAGCGAAAGCCGCGACCCTCCTCGCATGGGACCGGGTGCTCGCGCTCGACCTCGACCGCACCCCAGGTACGCGTGAGCTGCCGCCCGGCGCCGAAGACCTTATCGCTCAGCGCGACGGCGCGCGCGCGGCCAAAGACTTCGCCCGCGCGGACGAGCTGCGCGCGCGACTCAAAGAGATGGGGGTGCAGGTCGCCGACAGGCCCGTAGAAAAGTAGGAGGCCGAGCCTTTCGGCCCGGCCCCACGAGAGGAAGGGGTCTGAAGAAAAAGAGCGCCTAGCTCTTCGGCGGCGGCGTCGTGCGTGTCTGCGTCTTGGTGTTGCCCTTGTTGGAATGGCTGTTGCCACTTCCGCTGCCGTTGCCGGCGCCACCGTTGCCGTTGCTCTTGCCATTGGCGTTGCCGTTCGTGCTGCCGTTGCCAGTGCCGGCTCCACTGCCGTGGTGCTGCGCGGCGCTCGACACCGCTTTGCCGTGCTGGCTGGCGAACGCGCTCACGCAACCGCCGATGCCGTGCGCGCCACTGGAATTGAGGTTGTCCCTGCAGGTCTCAACTGTTGCGGACACCTGCTGGCCCCAATCGACCGGATTGAAGCTTCCGGTCAAAGAGGCTCCCGTCAGAGTTACGGCCGCGGCGAGAGCTGCCACTGCGCCGGCGACCTTCAATGTCAGTGCGGCCCCAGCCCCACCCGCGACAGTTCGGAACGCCCGTCCAGTAGACAGCTCACGCCGGTGCGGGATGGGGCGCGCCGTGATCGGGTCCAGGACCCGATGCAGGGTGTCCTCCAGCTCCCGCTCGATGTCGATCATTTGCGAAAAGTCATAACGTCGAACCCCGGCCAACCAACCAAAGTTGGATCACGGCCGGCCGAGTACGGCCTGAAGCTGCTTGCGAGCCGTCGCCAGGCGCGAAGCGACCGTCTGCTCGGGAACGCCCAGCGCCGCCGCGATCTCCCGGTTGGTGTAGCCGTGGTAGTGGCGGAGAACGAGGGCGGCGGCCTGCTTCGTCGGCAGCTTCTGGACGGCGTCGAACAGGACCGATCGCTCGGCTACGTTTGCGGGGTCCGGCCCGGCCGAGGGCTTCCCAAGCCGGCGGATCAGCTCGCCGGCCTGACGAATTCGCTGGTGGCGCCGATCTGAGATCGCCACGTTGATGGCGATCCGGTGCAGCCATGCCTCTGCGGGCGCGTCCGGCCGCCAGCTCGACCAGTTGCGATAGGCGCGTTCGTACGTCTCCTGGGCGCAGTCTTCGGCGGTCGGGATGTCGCGGACGAGGGTGATCAGCGTGCCGAGGATCCGGCGGTAGGTGTTGACGTACAGGCGCTCGAAGTCAGCCGCGGACCCAGGCGTGTAGGCGTGCTCGGCCGCCTCGTCCCGGATGCCGGCCGGGAGCTCCACACTGCTTGACTCCAAACTGATGTTCGTCTACCCTCCCGAACAAATGTCCGTACCTGCGTTCGCTACTGACGCCTTTGCAGGGGACATAACGTTGGACCGCGTCATTCCGGCATCAGCCGCCGATTTTGTGCCACTCCCCGCCGACCTGCGCCACGAACTCACGGCCGCGCTGCAGCGGCGCGGCATCGACCGACTGTACTCGCATCAGGCGGACGCGTACAGCGCTGTGCGGCGCGGCCGTCATCTCGTCGTAGTCACACCCACCGCGAGCGGCAAGACGCTCTGCTACAACCTTCCGGTTCTCCAGCGATTGCTGGAGGACCCGCAGAAGCGGGCGCTGTACCTCTTTCCGACTAAGGCGCTCGCGCAGGATCAGCTGGCAGAGCTGGGCGCTCTTAAGGCGGGCCTACCGATCGACGTCCGCGTCGACACCTACGACGGCGACACGCCGCCGGGCAGGCGCACGGCGATCCGCGAGGGCGGGCACATCGTGATGACGAACCCCGACATGCTGCACACCGGATTGCTGCCGCACCACACGCGGTGGCGCCGACTTTTCTCGAGCCTCGAGTTCGTCGTCATCGACGAGCTCCACACGTACCGCGGGTTGTTCGGCAGCCAGGTCGCCAACGTCATCCGGCGCTTGAAGAGAATCTGTGAGTTCTACGGTTCGCATCCGACGTTCATCTGCGCATCGGCGACGATCCGCAATCCGCGCGAGCTTGCGCAGCGTCTGCTCGAAGAAGAGAACATCGCGCTGGTCGACAGAAGTGGCGCGCCCCGTGGCGAGCGCCGCCTCATCTTCTACAACCCGCCTCTCGTCAACCGCGAGCTCGGGATCCGGCGCAGCTCCATGCTCGAAGCGCGGCGCATCGCGGCTCCGTGGATTCGCAGTGGCGTGCAGACGATCGTGTTCTGCCGCAGCCGCCTGCAGGTCGAGGTGATGCTCAGCTACCTCCGCCAGGACCTCGATCCACGACTCGACTCGTCGCGTCGCGTCCGCGGTTATCGCGCCGGCTACCTGCCGCTGCACCGGCGCGAGATCGAGGCGGGCCTGCGAACCGGAGAGATCACCGGCGTGGTCAGCACCAACGCGCTCGAGCTCGGCATCGACATCGGCAGCCTGCAGTGCGCAGTCCTCGTCGGGTATCCCGGCACGATCGCATCGACATGGCAGCAGCTCGGCCGCGCCGGGCGTAAATCCGGATCGGTCGGGGTCTTCGTCGCGTCGAGCTCACCGCTCGACCAGTTCATCGTCCGCCATCCCGAGTATTTCCTCGGCACCGATCCCGAAGAAGGTCTCATCGATCCGGACAACCTGCTGCTGCTCGCGGCGCATCTTCAGGCCGGGCTCTTCGAGCTGCCGTTCATGGACGGCGAGAAGCTTGGCTCGGCCGACGTCGAGGAGCTGCTGCGTCTTTTCGAAGAGGACGGATCCGCGACACGCTCGGCGGGTCGATGGTTCTGGAGCCGCCAGGCCTTTCCCGCGGAAGAGGTTCACCTGCGACGCATCCTCGCCGACAACGTCGTGATCATCGACACGTCGCAGGCGCGCCCGCAGGTGATCGGCGAGATGGACCAGTTCACCGCTCCAGTGCTGCTGCACGAGGAGGCCGTGTATCTGCACGAGGGGGCGCAGTACCACGTGGACCGGCTCGACTGGGACGAGAAGAAGGCGTACGTCCGGCCGGTCGAGGTCGACTACTACACGGACGCGCTCGCATCGGTGACGGTGCAAGTGCTGGACACGTTCGCCGGTCCCGACGGCGATGCGCTCTCGCGCTCGCATGGCGAAGTGAAGATCACATCGCTCGCTTCGATGTTCAAGAAGATTCGTTTCCACACGCACGAGAACATCGGCGCGGGACCGATCCACCTACCCGAGCAGACGCTGCACACGACCGGCTACTGGATCACGGTCAACGACGATCTCTGGCATTCACTTGGCCGCGAAACACTCGAGGCCGGGCTGCAGGGGATGGCGCACTCTCTGCGCCACGTCGCCAGCCTGCGTTTGATGTGCGATCCGCGCGACCTCGGCGCTGTCGCCGAAGTGCGTTCGATCACCACGCAGCGACCGACGGTGACGGTGTTCGAGGTCTATCCGGGAGGAGTCGGTTTTTCGGCGCGCATGCACGAGCTGCATCACGAGCTGCTCGATGCGGCCGCCGAGCTCGTGCGCGACTGCCCCTGCGACGCCGGCTGTCCATCGTGCATCGGACCACTGCATCTCGTGGAAGGAGCGAAAGACGCTTGCCTCAGGCTTCTCTCCGCGAGCGCCTTACCCGTCTAGGCGCCCCGCCGCGCCAGAGGCCACAGCCGAAGACCTACGAGCTGCCGCGCGGCTTCGAGGAGATCGACACGCCCTTCGGCCCGGCGGCCGTTCGGCAGGACGTGATCCCTCTGCCGCCGCTCGATCCCGATCCCGGCCATCACGCGTATCTCGACACCGAGACGACCGGTCTGACCGGCGGGGCCGGGACCTACGTCTTCTGCGCGGCGGTCGCAACGCCGATCGATTGCGGTCTGCGCGTTGCGCAGTTCTTCCTTCCCGAACCCGGGATGGAGTCCGCGTTTCTCCACGCACTCCGCGACGAGATCGAGCCCGCGTGCGGGGTCGCGACATTCAACGGCGGCTCATTCGACCTTCCCGTGCTGCGCACGCGGTGGGTCATGGCGCGGATGCCGGGCGAGCTCACCCACGGCCAGCACGTCGACCTCCTCACTCTCGTGCGTGCGCTCTACCGCCATCGTCTCGAAAGCTGCACCCTGCGCTCCGTCGAAGAGCGCGTGCTCGGCTACGAACGCGACGATCCGCTGCCCAGCGCGCTCGTGCCCGACGCGTACTTCGATTACCTCCGCGCCGGATCGAAGGAGTTCCTCGAGGCGGCGCTCGAGCACAACCGCCTGGACGTCATCAGCCTGGTGCACCTTCACTCGCGGCTCATCCACCGCCTGGAGGGTGCGGACGTCGACATGAACGCCGAGGACTGGCTCGCCCTCGGCCGCCATCGCTGGCGGCGCGGCGCACGGGCCGACGGCTGGCGAGCGCTGCGCAACGCGACGGCGTTTGCGAAGGGCGAGGCGGCAGCGACCGCGGGCCTCTTGATCTCGCGCCGCCTGCTTCGACGAGGTGCGGTGAACAGCGCCGACCGGCTGCTGGACTGGCTCGAGGCGAACGAGCGCGAAGACGTCCGCTTGTCGGTCGCACGGGCGCGTCTTCTCGAGTGGCGGCGCCGGGATCCGCAACGCGCACTGGAGGTCGTCGAGGACGCCGCTCGCCGCATGCCAGAGGCGGCGCCGGAGCTGGCCGGCCGACGAGCGCGGCTGGAACGAAAGCTGGTTCGTCGTCAGGCGCCACCGAAGCGCGCGCTTACAGATTCCTTGCTCTTTTAGCGCGCGAAATCACCTTTTTCTGCGTTAGAGCCCAACAGAATGCTTTCCCGGTTGCTTAAATGTCGGGGCCAAAGTGCCTGAAGCACGCCGCCGCAAGTCTCGCGGCCAGTCCCTGGTGGAGTTCGCAATCTCCTCGACGGTCCTTCTGTTGCTCGCGATGGGCCTGATCGACCTGTCCCGTGCTTTCTACTACTCGGTCAGCCTTCAGGGAGCAGCGCGCGAGGGAGCGCGCCACGGTGCCTGGTACAACACCGGCGGCCGCTACAACCCGTACCTCGATGACGCCGACGTGATGCTGGCGGTCAGGCAGGCACTGTACGGCGCCGGGTTCCAGGACAGCCAGATCAACCAGGTGACCACGATCGGCTGCCTCGCGCCGACCGACAGCAACCCGGCCTTCGACAAGCCGTACCCGCAGTCCGCGTACCCGACCACGCCGCAGACCGTCAACGTGTACATCTGCTACACGGATCCGAACGGCAACCTGTACGGCTCTGAGCCTTCTCATCCATCCGACAACTCATGGAGGCTCGGCGACATCAACGTCGCCATCCTCATGCGATTCCAGCTCATCACGCCGCTGATCCAGAGCTTGTTCGGCAACGGCATCGATCTCGCCTACAACGAACATTTCACGATTCAGGGCAAGCCGTGAACGAGCTCTTCGAGCGGCTGATGAGATACGCGCGCAGCCAGCGGTCACAGGGACTCACTGAGTTCGCGATCATCGCGCCGGTCATTCTGCTGCTGACGTTCGGCATCATCGACTTCGGCCGCGGGTTGTACCTGTACATCACCCTGCAGCAGGCCGCCAACGAAGGCGCGAGAGTCGCAGTTCGGGCCTCGTACTACATCGACGCCAACGGCAACGGATGCGCGCCCCCAACCTACATTCACTGCTATCCGTCCGACTCGGACGTCGCCACGGCGGTGCAGGGACACGCCGTGATCATGAACCTCGCAAACTATCCGGCCTGTCCGAATGGGCCGCTGCCGAACAACGGCATCGCATCAGGCTCGCCTCAGCTGCCGGCCCCCAACACAGGCTGGATCTTCATCACCGACCCGAGCACCGCTGGCAATGGCCACCCCAACGGCCCGGCCGGGGGTCTCGGCACCTATCCCGACCCAAGCGGCAACCCACTCTGTAATTCGGTCCAGCTGGCCGGCGCCAACGACCCGATCAAGGTCACGATCTGGTATTCGTTCCAGCCCATGACTCCACTCATCCAGCAAGTGATCGGCAACCGCGTCGTCATCACTGCATATGCGGTCTACCGTGCTGAATACAGCCGCTAGAAGTACTCGCCCGAATCTTCAGCAGGGCCAGGCGATCGTCCTGATCGCGCTGCTGATCCTTGTGATGTTCGGCATGCTCGGGCTTGCGATCGACTCGGGACGCGCCTACGTCGACCGCCGCGACCAGCAGGCCGCCGTCGACGCGGCCGCGCTCGCGTCCGGCGACTGGTTCGAGAACTTCAACGACCTCAGCCACGCTCTGAACGGTGTCCAGGTCTATGAGAACGACCTGCGGCTTTATGGGGCCACCCCGGCGCCAGCGCATCAGGGTCCGAACTTCGTCGGCCCTTACGGCGTGCAGCAGGACATCTACACCTACACCTGGCCGCAGGGATACACCCTTACCGTGACCGCCACCAACACCACGGTCAACGGCTATGAGTTCGAGTTCGATACGGCGCATCAGCTGCCGTTGGCTTTCATGCAGATCTTCGGCGGAGCAAAAGCGATCCCCATCACCGCGAGCGCGACCGCGATCGTCAACAACCAGCGCCAGACTCCTGCGCTTCTGACCCTTAGCACCGCCAAGTGCGCCACCGACCTGACCGGTAGCGCGCAGCTGACCGTGCTCGGCGACGTGTATACCAACGGGATCGCATGCCTCGACTCGAACCTCCACGAGGCCGGCAACTGCTACGGCGCGGCGGGCTCGAACTGCAGCATCGCGCAGTATTACTGCTACAACGGGTCGGCCGGCTTCGTGCCCTACGACCCCGCGACGACCGGCGGTAGCTGCAAGCAGGGTGACACGCTCGGCTCGGCAATCGTGCCCGCCCCGACGCTTCCTGACCCAGGGTACCTAGCCGGGGCAGCGACGACGGATTGCGGCGGAGGAAGCTGCTATCCCAATTCGCAGAGCTACAACCAGTGGAACCGCGGTACGTGGACCGAGATGCTTCCCGGCCAGTACGACACCTTCCACCTCAGCGGTGGGTCGGCCAGCTGCGCGTTCCTCGACCCGGGCGTCTACACGTGGACCAACGGGTACTCATCCGACGCCACGGGCAGCATGCTGTCCAACGAGCTGCGTCCACCGGACGAGCCGCTCTACAGCGACAAGACGAACACTGCGCTGGCGAACCCGCAGTTCTGGAACCAGAACGGAACCAACTGCTGGGGCCAGTTCAACATCCAGCCGGTCACGTTGACGTCCGGATTGGGGATCAAGCACCAGGGCGGCGGCGGTCAGTGGGGCGTCGAGCTGACATCGATTCGCTACGACCGCTTCACAGATGGCGCGGTATCCCCCAACCCGTGCAACTCGCTGGCCGGCTGTCGCCGAGAAAGCGCCCCATCCGCCTGCCAGCAGGTGGGCACGCTGGACGGCAACAACCAGGGTATCGCCGTCAACATCACCCAGAACGCCCCCGGCGCCCAGTACTACGGCGTCTACATCGACCCGTTGGGCTGTCCTGACGGAGTCACCAACTTCCAGACCAACTTCGGGTTCTGGGGCCGGTTCGTCGCACCGGGATATGTGGGACTCAATCCGCCGGCGACGGCTGTCGGCCCATGGCCGAGCGGCTCGAACAACCTTCTTCCCGGCCCCAACGGGCAGGCCGGATGGACCTGCACCGCGCCGACCGCGACGGTCTGCCAGATCAGCTACACCCAGCTGACCGGCACCTACAACTGCTACTCACAGACGCATGCGCCCCTGTGCACCCCGCCGGACCTCGAACTCGCGCCGCAGTGCTTCAGCAACTGCCCGCCCCCGGCGAACCTGCTGTCGCAGGAGAACGCAGCGATGTCGCTCGAGTATCCGCCCTACACCGGCGGCGACCTCGCCAACGAGAACTACTGCCAGCCTCCGCCCAACCCGGGTGATCCGAACGCACCGTGCCAGGGCTCCGAGGTGACGCCAGGAGGCGTGCAGTTCTACTTCCCCAACGGGTCGTGCTTCAGCCAGAACGCGCAGGGAGCGACCTACGTGTACGCCGGTCTCCAATACAACTGGATCGTGATCTACGCGCCCGCTTCGAACACATGCAACGAGTCGCTGAACGGTGGCGCGTCCACCCAGTACATCGGGACGATCTACACGCCCGGCGCGAACTGGACGATCAACGGGTCGGACCGTTCACCTCTCGCCGGGCAGGTGATCTGCTACACGGCGACGGTGTCCGGTGGCGGCCAGGCCGGGATCGACTTCAACCCGAACTACTCGCCGGCGCCTCCCGCGGCGCGGCTGATCAACTAGCCGGCGTCTTCAACCGGCCGGGCTTCGTAGCCCAACGCCTTCAGCGCCTCGTCGATCCACTCCAGCGCCATCTCGCGCGTGTTGTCCCATGTTTCGGGTGAGGAATCGACCATCGCCGTGTCGATCACTACTCGTCCGGCGACACGCAGAAGGCGCCTGACCAGAGGCGCGGCGTCGGGCACGCTGAACTCGAGGTTGTCCAACTCCCTGGTCAGCATGAAGCAGGCCGCGTTGAACGTTTCCGCGTCGATTGGCGTACTATTCGCCAACTGTTCGGCGAGCTCGGCCCTGAGATCGGAAGGGTCCATACGCCGGGCTATTATTCGATTAAGGGCTGGGTTATGGATCTCACCGAACCTGTTCTGCTGACGCCCGAGGGTCTCGAGAAGCTCAAGCGAGATCTCGAGGTCGCAACGCGCCGTCGCAGCGAGGCGGGCGAACGCCTCAAGGAAGCATTCCAGCCGGGCGACATCGAGGACAACCCCGAGTACGAGCAGGCGAAGGAAGAGGTCGGGCTTCTCGACAGCCGGATCTACGAGCTGCAGGAGATGATCGGCCGGGCCCAGATCATCCGGGACACCCACTCGAGCGTGGCCGGTCCGGGCTCGACCATCGAGGTCGTCGACACCGACGGCGAGGCGGAGACCTATCACCTGGTTGGTGCAGTGGAGAGCGACCCGACGGCGGGCCGGATCTCGGTGGACTCGCCAGTCGGCCGTGCGCTTGTCGGAAAGAAGAAGGGCGACAAGGTCACCGTGTCCGTACCGTCGGGCACCCTTACGCTGACGATCAAGGCGGTCAAGTAACGGGCTCAAGGGCGATCGCTTCAACGGCCATCGACCCCGAATCAATCCCCGAGCGCGCCACGGTCGGCGTTCTCTTCCGGCAGTTCGCCAAGTACGGTGACCGGCCGCTCGTCCACTTTCGCGACGGGAACGGGCCGTGGCAGGTCTTCACCTGGGAGGACATGCGCCGGCATGTCCTCGCGGTCGCGTCCGGCTTGATCGATGCGGGCGTGAAGGCGGGCGACTGCGTTCTGCTGATGTCGGAGAACCGGATCGAGTGGATCTACTGCGACTATGCGATCCAGAGCATCGGAGCGATCACCGTCCCGGTCTATCCAAACGTTTCCCAGGAGGCGGTGCGCACGATCGCCAACAACAGCGCGGCGACGTTCGGAATCGCCAGCGACGCCGGCATTGCCGCCAAGCTTGCGCCCACTCGCACCGTCACGATGGACGGCGAGCTGGCCCAGTGGGTCGAGGCTGAGCCGAAGCACATCGACGAAATCGCGCGCCGGCTGGCCGCGATCTCCCCGGACCATATGTGCACCATCATCTACACGTCCGGGACGACAGGTGAACCCAAGGGCGTTGAGCTCGCGCACCGCAACCTGGTCGACATCATTCGCGCCGCGGCCGCCGTCCACCCGATTACAGAGAGGGACACTTCCATCTCCTGGCTGCCTTACGCGCACTCGTACGGCAGGATCAACGACGTCTTCCTCTGCCTGTACCTCGGCATGGAGGCCTGGATCTCCCGCGGGCCTGACCACCTTGCCGAGGAGATCGCCGACGTCAAACCGACTGTGATGAACAGCGTCCCGCGCGTCTACGAAAAGATGTATGCGGCCGTGATGGCGCGGGTGCACTCGCTCAGTTCGACACGGCGCTCAATCTTCAAGTGGGCCCTTGGCGTGGGCACGCGATTCTCTCGGGCCGAGCACCCTGGGGCCGTGCTGCGCGCGCAGCGCCGGCTCGCGGATCGCCTGGTGCTGAAGAATCTTCGCAACACCCTGACTGGTGGCAACCTTCGGTTCTTTGTCAGCGGCGGTGCGGGATTGGCCCGTGAGATCGAGGAGTTCTTCTGGGCGCTTGGCGTTCCCATCCTGAACGGCTGGGGACTGACCGAGACGTCGGCGGGCGCGTGCTCGAACACACTCCACGCGCACCGGTTCCTCACGGTCGGCAGGCCATTCCCCGGCGTCGAGCTGAAGATCGCGCCCGACGGCGAGATCATGGTCAAGGGACCCGGCAACATGCTTGCGTACCACAAACAGCCGGAGGCGACCGAGGAGGTCCTGAAGGACGGCTGGTTCTATACGGGCGACATCGGGGAGATCGATGCCGACGGATTTCTGCGCATCACGGACCGCAAGAAGTCGCTGTTCAAGACCGCCGGAGGCAAGTACATCGCACCGCTGCAGATCGAGCACGAGCTGCTAAGCGATCCGCTCATCGCGAGGGCCGTCGTCGTCGGCGAGGGCAAGCCCTACGTAACCGCGTTGATCGTTCCCGATTGGGACGCGGCGAAGGCGCAGGGAGTGGACGTGGAGCAGCGCGTCCAGCATCTCGTCGATCGGGTCAACGGAGGCCTGGGCCACTGGGAGACGATCAAGTACTTCACGCTGCTCCAGCACGACTTCACGGAGGACTCGGGCGAGCTGTCGCTGAAGCTCGACGTCAAGCGCAAGGTCGTCGCCGAGCACTACAGCGACGAGATCGAAGCCATGTACGCGGGGAAATCGAAAGACTCGTAGATTTGCTGCCGTGGCAGGGCCTGTCGATCTCTCGGAACTACACGCGGCGCTCGACCGCCTGCGTCCGCAGCTCTGTCACTGCGGGCTGAAGGGCGAATGCCTGGGATGCAAGGGCATCGAGATGGTGCGCGTCCAGGCCGAAGCCGTCGCGGCCGCCGCAAGCCAGCCTGTGCTGATCCAGGTCGCGCAGGAGACGGCGATGAAGGACATGACGACACGGTTCCAGGCGATGTCGGAACGCCTCATGGCGGACCCTGAGATACGGCGCTCGGCGGAGCAGATGCAGGAACGGCTGATGGCGGATCCCGAGACGCGGCAACTGCTCGAAGAGCTGATGCGGAGGCTCGGGGGAACCGGCGCTCCGCCGGACGAGCTGAACTAGTCAACCGCAGTCAGGGAGTAGTCCTCGCTTTCTTTGCGACCGTCGTGGTCGCGCTGATCGCGATCTTGCTGTGGGCGCCGTCGGTGTATGGGCAGGTGGCGCAGAGGCCTCTGACCGAGGGGTCGTTCCTGGTCGCGATCCTGGCTTTGATCGCCATCCTGGCAGCGGGCGTGGTGCGGCGGTGGCGATGGACTTTCTGGCTGATCGTCGTCGCGTTCCTGGCCGGCGCCCTGCGCGTTCCCGCCTCAGTCCTCGAGCTCGCGGGCGTCCTTCAGCGCACTGCTCCCACCTGGTACGTGATTCTCCAGGCGGTGATCGGCGCCGTTCAGCTCGCCATCGGAATTGCGCTGCTCAAGGGATATCGCAACGCAGGCGTGTGGGGCGCGTTCTGACAGGCAACGCGGCGGTCTAACCCGGCGCGAACTCCTCGTCCTCGACGTCGATCGTCTCTGCCGCCGTCAGCGGATGCGTCGGCGGCGAGAAGAATCGCTGCGCGAAGAACGTCGGCACCACCGCGGAAAGGATCACGGTCGTGATCAGCACCGAGAATTGGGCGCGGTCGATGATGCCTGCATTCAATCCGTACAGCGACGAGATGGTGCCGAACGTCAGGCCCGTGCTCATCAGCAGCGTCGTGTACATCGCGTGCGGGCGGACAAAGCGCAGGCTGACCGGAAGCACGCCGGCGAACTTCGCGGCAATCTTGACTGCGAAGAATCCGAGCAGCAACGGGATGGCGCCAAGAAGCGCAAACAGGTTGACGCTCAGCCCACCTTTCAGAAAGAAGAACGGCGTCAAGAACGAGAACGCGACGACGCGAAACCGTTTGTGCTGTTCCGCATTGCGCTGGAACACGGGTGCGACGGCGAGCCCGAGGAGAAAGGCGGGCAGCGCGGCCTGGCTGTGCGCCAGCTGCGCGACCCACATGAGCAGAAACAGGACGAAGAACGCGCCCTTGATCTCAGGTTCGATGACCCTGTCGCCATAGCGCCCAAAGAACCAGCGCTCGAGCACGACCATCGCCACGATGCAGCCGACCGACACCACGACGAAAAGGACGAGAAATGGATTCGGCGTGATGAAGAGCGCCGATAGAGCCAGCACCGTGCAAAGGTCGGTGACGAAGGTCGCGGCCATGATGATCTTGCCGATGTCGGTCCTGCTCAGGCCCGTTTCCACGAGCACGGCATAGACGACCGCAAGCGAGGTCGTCGACAGCGCCACCCCGGCGACCTCGGATTGCCTGAAGGTCCAGTGACCGACCAGATATGCGAAAAGGCCCGCGGCGAGGAACGGGATGACGAACGACAGACCGCCGATCCCGACCGCTTGACGCCACTTGTTGCGAAGGATCGAAGGATCGACCTCGGCTCCGGCCAGGAACGTCAGCACGATGCCCGCGAAGCCGGCCAGAAAGTCGATCCACGCGTTCGTCGTCACCTGCAGGACGTTGCCGGCAAAGACGCCGAGGACGATCTCGATGATCGCCGCCGATAGCGCGAGCTCGACACTGAGCATCGAGGCCATGAGGATCAACAGAGCCGCCAGGGTGGCAGTGGTCAGTGTGTCCATGCGGTTACCTCCACGAGTGATTCGTAGAGGCCATCAGCCGGGCCGCTAGATCGTGTGGCCCCGGCGATTCAAGGAGCGAGCCTCATCGCGCCGTCCGCATCGATCCTACCGGAGGTCGTGAACTAGACTCTCGGCGTGTCGACCGACTTCGGCCACGGACTGGTCGCGCTGTTCGGGTTGCTTTACCTCGGCGGGGTCGCTCTCGCCATCGCGGCGATCGTGATCAGCGTTGTTTCGCTCGTGCGCGTCGCCCGTGCGACCGAGCGGATCGCGCGGGCTCTGGAGCAGCGCCCTCCTAACTAGCGCGAGTGCCGGCGCTCACAGGATTCAGAGCTTGGAATAACCCGCGACTGCCGGCAGTCCGGGTTCTTAGATCAGGCGGGGCTCGGGCTCGCGGTCGTCGGTGCGGTCGCCCTCGGCTTGTGCGCCGGCAGATTCCACAGCGGCAGCGGACCCGTCTGCAGCCGGCCGATGATCATCTGCTCCTGCGCCGGCGTGATCTTCTTGTCGGCCACGGCCTGGTCGAGGGTCGGCGTCAGATTGGCGATCAGCTTGGTGCGGAAATCCGCCTCGGAAACGTGCTGCGCCGACGCGATCTGCGACAGCGACTGACCAGATTTCAGATCGGTCGTGAGCTGCGACTGGGAGATGCCCAGCGCGGACGCCGCGGCGGCGAGGTACTGCTGCATATAGGCGCCGATCGCACTCTTGTCGCCGCCATGCGCGCGCACGGTCGGAAGCGTGCACGGCGTCTGGTTGGCGAGCTTGGCCTTGATCGCGTCGGCCTGGCTCTGCGTGATCTGGCCGGACTTGACCTCGTCGGCCAGCGTGTCGGCGACCGCTTTCTGGAACGCGGAGTTGATCTGCGACTGCGACTTGCCGATGTTCGTCGCGAAGTGCTGCATGAAGGTCGAGCACACGCTCGACGATGAGGTCGCGTCGACCGCCGTTCCGGCGGACTGAGCGGCCGAGTTATTGGAAGCGCGATTGAAGCTGAACGACATGCCGGATGCGGACGCGGTGACTGCGATGGCGGCGATGCCGACGGCCACCGCGCCCGTGGCGAGACCGGCGACGCGGAGGATGCGGGCTGTGAACAGGCTCTTCATGTCAACCATTACGCACCGAACAGGCTCCGAGGTTCCTCATGGTTTTGTAAGTCGGCTCGAAGGCTAGAGTGAGCGGCATGGAAGCGCCGCCGAGCGCGGGCCCCAATGCTGGTTGGTCGGGCAAGCACGCCGTCGAACTGTACGTGCGTACGTACACGACGATGCTCCAGAGCTCGGGCGACATCAAGGTCGAATCACTCGTTCAGGCCCACCTCGGTATGGGGTCGGTACTTCACCCCCTGGCCGCCCAGCCGCAGTCCGACATGGGTGCGCTGCTGTACGCGGTGCGCCGCCTGCCGGCCGCGATCAGCCGCTGCCGGCGCGTCGTGATGGGCCAGAGCCCGCAAGGTTTCCGCGCGGTGATGGGCGCCGACATCCTCGAATGGGAGGCGGTGAAGGCGCCGGCGCGGCGCCGCCGCTGGTACAACGACGGGAAGGACACCCTCGCCGTGCTCATCGCGTCTTCCTCGGACATCGACGACCTGGTGCCCACGCTCGTGGCCTTCCAGATCGAGTGGAACAAGCTGCATCGCTCGCTCCAGGACGTGCCGCTGACCGATGAGGACGCACGCCATGCGGCCGGCGCAACGTCAGACGACTGGCGCCGCCTGCGCGACGCATGGGGCGACAGCTTCGACTCCAACATTGCCGCGATCAAACGCGAGGAGTGCCGCATCGTGCTTCGGCTGATCGGTGGCAGTCACCTCGGCTTCGCCCGCAACGCCAGTCGCTGGTGGCTTCCGATTGCAGGCGCGATGGACCAGCTCGGCGCGCGCGACGCGCCTGTCTACTTCGTGTCGTCCAACGCTCACAGCCTGGTCAACGTGCTGACCGGCGTCGCGATGCAGATCGAGAACGAGATCGTCGACTGGATCGGCCGCAACGACCGCGACCTCGACGACGAACGGCGGAAGCTCGAGGCCGGCCACAGCCGCGCTTCGCGGCAGAACTGGCTGTACTACGGCGCGCGGCAGGTGTTCGATGCGCACCCCGAGCGCGACCGGCTGCGCAAATGGCGCGCCGAGCTCGAGGCCGCCAACGGCGTGCGGCACATTCCGGCGGTCGGCACTGGCGTCGACTCGGCGGCGCAGGTCTTCATGCTCTCCAAGCTCGACGCATCGGCGATCGATCCCCGCGTGGGCGTGGTCGACGCCGCAAAGCTGCGCGAATCCGACGCGTGCATCCTCAACGTCGACTACCCGCTCGGCGAGGCCGCGTACCACATCCTGCGCCAGGTGGCGGAGCAGGCCACGTGGGTCGCCGGCGTGTACGTGCTGGGTAAAGCGGCGACGTTGAACGCAGACGTCGGCGACGTGATGATTCCGAACGTCGTCTACAACGAGCACTCCGGAAACACGTACTGGCTGGACAACTGCTTCACCGCGGCCGACGTGCAGCCGAACCTGGTGTATGGATCGGCGCTCGACAATCAACGCGCGGTCACGGTGCGCGGAACGTTCCTGCAGAACCGCGACTATCTCGACTTCTACTACCAGGGCCGCTACACGGTTGTCGAGATGGAGGCCGGTCCCTACCTCGACGCGGGTTATGAGATCGGCCAGCCCGATCGATATCCCGTGAATGAAAGCGTCAACATGGCGCAGGCGCATTTCGACCTCGGGATCGTCCACTACGCATCCGACACGCCGTACACGCAGGCGCGCACCCTGGGCGCACGCGGGCTCAGCTACCGAGGCATGGACTCCACGTACGCGTCGGCTATAGCGGTGGCGCGGAGGATCCTGCAGCGCGAGGAGGCGCTGGTCTCTCAGAGATAAACACCGGGTGCTCGTGCGGGTGGTTGTGCTCACCCGGTCCGTGATGGATCTCGCCGCAGGGGTGGCAGCTCTCGACCTGGATCGTCGTGTGCCCGATGGCGAAGCCGTCGCACAACCGGTGCTCAAGGTCACGCACGACATGCTCGGCATCCGCGAGCGAGATGTCGTCGACCACGACATGACAGCTGAGCGCGAGCTGGTCCGGGGCCAGCGCCCAGACGTGGAGGTCGTGCACGCCCATCACCTTCGGCGTCTTCGTGATCTGCTTGGTCACGGCCGCCACGTCGACCGCACGCGGAGTGCCCTCCATCAGCAGGTTGACCGTCTCGCGCACGATGCCCCAAGCGCCGTAGGCGATGAGCGATGCGATCGCGAGGGAAAGGATCGGGTCGATGTAGAGCCAGCCGGTCAGCAGAATGACGATGCCCGCCACCACGACGCCTGCCGATGCGGCAACGTCACCGGTCACATGGAGGAGCGCCGCCCGGAGGTTGAGGTTGCGGCCGCTGCTGCGCAGCGTGAGGATCACGAAGGCGTTGATCGCGATCGCGGCCAGCGCCGTGGCGATGACCGTTCCACCGTGCACGGGTTCGGGCGCCATCAATCGGCGAACGGCCTCGACGGCGATCGCGATGACGATCACGACCAGCGTCACAGAGTTGAGAAGCGCCGCCAGTATCCCGACACGCTGGTAGCCATAGCTCCGACGCTGGTCGGCGGGGCGTCGCGATTGCTCGACCGCGAACCACGCGAGGCCGAGCGCGAAGACGTCGGTCAGCACATGACCGGCATCGGACAGAAGGGCCAGCGAATGAGACAGCAGTCCGCCCGCGAACTCCACCAGGAGGATCGCGAGCGTCAGGCCGAGGGCCAGCCGCAGCCTCCCACCGGTCTCGCTGACGTGTTCCACGAGTTCAATTTACCCGTCCCGCCACCAATCCTCTCCTCGTTCCAGGTATGCGAGCTGCATTCCGTGGCGCAGGCCTTCGTGGCTGACGTGAAGCAGCGCCAGGCCGTACCAGTCGAGGAGGAGAAGCAGAGCTTCGATGCCGGCACGGAGCGCCTTGATCCGGCTGGCCGGCAGCCCGTATCGGGCGGCGAGATGGCTCGCGCGGTGGCCGTCGAGCCGGCCCTCGCAGGTCAGCAGGTCGGCGGTGGTCAGGACCATGGGCGGATTGCGCCGCGCCAGGATCGAGGGCAGGTTGGAGGCGGTGCCGCCAGTAGCGACGAGCCGTTCGACGTCTCCGTCCGGCGCCGCTCCGAGCTCGCGCAGCGCCGCCTTGCGCAGGCGTGCGCGCTGCTCCGGCTTGGGAGGGTCGGCGAGGTAGGTCGACGCCAGCACGCCGGAGCCGATGGGCAGGCTCGTCGACTTCAGCATCATGTGGCCCTCGGCGATCACGATCTCGGTGGACGCGCCGCCCATGTCGACGAGCGCCCACTCGCGCCGGATCGCGTGCCGGCTGGCCGCCCCGAGAAAGCTGAGCTCCGCCTCGCGTTTGGCCGAGATGATTCGAACCGGCGCACCGATCGCCGCGCTCGCCTGTTTCACGAAATCCGGCCCGTCTCGCGCCTGCCGCACCGCCTCCGTCGCGCAGGCGATCAACTCGTCGTAGCCGTGCTGCCGCGCTTCGGTGATGACCGTGCGCAGCGCCCGCAGCGCCACGCGTGCCCGGCTGCCGATCGCGCCGCGCTTGGCGACCTGCGGACCGAGCTCCGGCTCCTGCACGTAGTGACCGACGTCGACGAGCTTGCCGCGAACGACGTCCGCGACCAGGACGTGGATGGTGTTGGAGCCGATGTCGAGCGCCGCCAGACGCATTTGAACGGAACTTTAGAATCACCTTCGTTGGCTAGGCGAACGCGAATCGAGAAGGATTCCATGGGCGAGATGGAGGTGCCCGCCGACGCGTACTACGGCGCCTCGACCCAGCGCGCCGTCCTGAACTTCCCGATCTCCGGCGATCCGATGCCGCGCCGGTTCATCCGTGCGCTCGGCGTGGTCAAACGCGCCGCTGCTCAGACCAACCGCGACCTCGGCCTCCTCCCCCGGCGCCGCGCACGCGCGATCGCCGCGGCCGCGCAAGAGGTCATCGACGGCAAGCTCGACGATCAGTTTCCGATCGACGTCTACCAGACCGGTTCGGGGACGTCGACCAACACCAACGCCAACGAGGTCATCGCCAATCGCGCCACCGAGATCCTCGGCGGCGAGCGCGGCTCCAAGCTGGTTCATCCCAACGACCACGTCAACCTGTGCCAGTCGTCGAACGACGTGATCCCGACTGCGATCCAGCTCGCGGCCGCGATGGCGATCAAAGACGAGCTCATCCCAGCGCTGCAGCGGCTCGAGCGCGCGCTGGACGCGAAGAGCAAGGAGTTCTGGCCCCTCGTCAAGACGGGCCGCACGCACCTGCAGGACGCCACCCCAATTCGTCTCGGTCAGGAGTTCAGGGGTTACGCCGGCCAGGCCGAGGAATCGATTCGCCGTGCTGAAGGTGCGATCGAAGAGCTTGCGCGCGTGCCGCTGGGAGGCACAGCGGTTGGCACGGGCATCAACTCACATCCGCAGTACGCGAAAGCGACCGCCGCTCGGCTCGCCAAAGCGACCGGCGTGGCGGTCAGGGAGACCAACAATCACTTCCACGCGCAGGCGACGCTCGACGCCCTTCTTGCTGCTCATGGCGGATTGCGCACGATCGCCACCAGCCTCTGGAAGATCGGCTCCGACATTCGCCTGATGGGAACCGGCCCCATCGCAGGCCTGGGTGAGCTGCGCCTTCCTGAAACCCAGCCCGGGTCGAGCATCATGCCGGGCAAGGTCAACCCCGTGATCATCGAGTCGCTGCTCATGGTCATCGCGCGCGTTTACGGCAACGACACGACGGTGCTCGTCTCGGCGCAGAGCGGAAGCTTCTTCGAGCTCAACGTCATGATGCCGGTGGCAGCCCAGGCGATCCTGGAGTCGATCACCCTGCTCGCTGCCGCAACGCGCAACTTTTCCGAGCGCTGCGTCGAAGGCCTGCAGGCGACCGACCGCGGACCCGAGCTCGTCGAGCGCAGCCCCATGCTTGCGACCGCGCTCAATCCCGTGATCGGCTACGACGAAGCCGCGAAGCTGGCGAAGGAGTCGATCCGCACCGGCCGCTCGATCCGGCAGCTGGCGCGCGGGCGCGGCGTCAGCGAGCGCGAGCTGAACAAGGTGCTCGATCTCGGCAAGATGACCAAGCCAGGTCTCGAAGGTCCGGGCGGAGGCGGTTAGAGCGCTGTCGCGATGAGGCGAATGGAGCATCCGCTCCGCCGTTTTCGCCTCGCCGCCATCATGCTCGCCGTCGTCCTTGTGGTCGGTGTCGGCGGCTACATGCTCATCAACGGATGGAGCATCGAAGACGCCTTCTACATGACCATCATCACGATCAGCACCGTCGGGTATGGCGAGGTACACCCACAGGGCACCGTCGGGCGGCTGTTCAGCTCCGTCCTCATCGTCGTCGGCGTGGGCACCATGCTCTACGGCTTCGGTGTGTTCGCCGAGACTCTGGCGGACAATGCATTCGGCAGGTATCGGAGAGAGCGACAGTTGCAGCGAGACCTCGACGCTTTGCGCGACCACTTCATCATCTGCGGCTACGGCCGCATCGGCACGCAGGTCGTCGCCGAGTTCGAGGACCACAAGGTTCCCTACGTCGTGATCGACCAGACCGAGGAGGCGCTCGAGCGGATTCGCGCCGAGGGACGGCTTCACATCGAGGGCGACGCGTCGAAGGAGGAGGTCCTCAAGCAGGCGGGCATCGAGCGCGCTCGCGGACTCGTCTCCGCGGTCGATTCGGACGAGCGCGCGGTCTACATCGTGCTCGCCGCGCGCGCGTTCAATCCGAAGCTGTACATCGTCGCCCGCGCGGGAAGGCCCGATTCCATCCGTCGCTTGGAGCTCGCGGGCGCGACGCGAACGATCTCGCCTTACGTGATGGCCGGCCACCGCATGGCTGAGCTCGCGATCCGGCCGGCGATGGTCGACGTTCTCGACACGCTGCACCACGGCGAGGCCGGCATCGGCGTCGAGGAGATGATGGTGGTCGCGCAGACCAAGGCGATCGGCAAGACGCTCGAGCAGGCCGGGCTCCTCGCGTCAGACGCGGCCAAGGTCCTCGCCGTCCGCAAACCCGACGGCAGCGTCAACGTCAATCCGCCACCGGACGCCAGGCTCGACGAGGGCGACCTCGTGATCGCCCTCGGCACCGAAGACCAGCTCTTCGCGAGCGCATCGAAACTTCGCTGAGCGTTCTGCCGGCACAAGCTTCATAGAGAAAGCGCGCCCCGTTGCGGGGCGCGCTCTTCGAAGCGGACTTACGCCTTCGCCGCGATCTGCTTGTCGACCGGCTTGCCTCCGGTGCCGATCTCGATCTTTACCGGCTTCGGCTTGGCCGTCTTCGGGATCGTGATCGTTAGCTCGCCATTGTCGAAGTGGGCGCTGATCTTGCCCGTCTCGACCTGCTGCGGCACTTCGAGCCGCCGGACGAACGAGCCGTACGGTCGCTCCTGTCGGAGCCAGCGGCCCGGCGCTCTGTGCTCGTCGGCCTTCGCCTTGATCGAGAGGATCCCGTCGTCGAACGTGACCTCGACCTGGCTTTCCTTGAAACCTGGCACCGATGTGACGAGCGTGTACGCCGTATCGCTTTCGAAGATGTCGACCGGCAGGTAGTAGGTCGGCGGGGCCGAGGAAGCGTTGCTGTCGGGCGTCTGCTCTCCGAAGAACTGCTCGATCAGACGGTCCATCGCCCGGGCCGCACTGCGCACGTCCGAGTTTGGACTCCACCACGTGATGCTCAACTTGCCACGCACCTCCTGTAGGGAATTTTCATGAGGTGCTTACCACGCTCCCGGCGACGGTTAAACGTGCCTTTAAAGTGGGCGCCGTGACACGTTTCGGCCGCCGCCCGGAGCTCGTCGCCATCGCCTCGGTCGGCGTCGGCGTCGTCCTGGTCTTGGCCAAGCTCGTCGTCGGACTCCTGACCGGGAGCCTCGGCATCCTCAGCGAGGCTGCGCATTCGTTTCTCGACCTGGCCGCGAGCGTGTTCACGCTGGTCGCCGTCCGCACGTCGCGCAAGCCCGCGGACACCGAGCACCCCTACGGCCACGGCCGCACCGAGAACCTGGCCGCTTTCGCCGAGGGGATTCTGCTCATCGTCACCGCCGTCCTGATCGTGTTCGAGGCTGTCCGCCGCCTGGTTTTCGGCGGACCGCCAGTGGATGCGGCGGGTTACGCGTTTGCGCTCCTTATCGCCACGCTCGTCATCGAGTCCGGCCGTGCGGCCGTGTTGCTGCGCGTCGGCCGGATGGCTTCGAGCGAGGCGATGCTCGCCGACGCCACCAACCGCCTGTCCGACGTCCTCGCCACGCTTGGTGTACTCGCGGGTCTGGTCGGTGTGCGGTTCGGACTCACGTGGGCCGACTCGGTTGCCGCGCTTCTGGTCGCCGGGATCGTAGGCCGGGCGGCCGGTCTGCTTGCGTGGCGGTCAGGCGACATCCTCATAGACCGCGCACCGGCCGGCGCCGAGAAGGAGCTGCGCGACGCGATTCGTAAGGTCGACGGTGTGCGCGACGTCCGCTCAGTCAGGGTTCGGAGATCCGGTCCCACTCTCATCGGCGACGCCAGCATCACGACCGGCCGCATGCTCTCGGTGGAGGCGGCGGGCGCGCTGGTCGACGACGTCAAGACTCGCGCTCGATCGGTTCTCCCCGATCTCGATCTCGCCGTCTCGGTGCAGGGAGAGCAGCGGCAATTCGACATCGTGGAGCGGATACATGCCGCCGCCGCGCGCAACGGCGGCGTGCGCGATCTTCACAACGTCACCGTCGAACGCGAGGCGGACGGGTCACTCCACCTCACGATGCACGCCAAGCTGCCCGGCGAGCTGCAGCTTGCCAACGCAAGCAACACGAGTCGCGACCTGGAACGGTCGATCAAGGCCGAGCTTCCTGAGGTCGGTCGCATCGACATTCACCTCGAGCCGATCGAGCCCGAAGTCGTCCCGGGCGAGGACGTCACGTCGCGCCGGACGCAACTGGCGGAGCGCGTGCGGGAGGTGGTGGAGTCGCATCCCGACGTCAAGCGGCTCGTCGACGTCGAGCTCAGCGACAGGCGCAACCGCATCCACGCGCATGTCGTCGCGGAGGTCGCCGGCGACATGACGCTCGAGCACGCGCACGACGTCGAGAGTCAGCTCGAGGAGATGATCCTCAACCGCGTTCCCGAGGTCCACGAGGTAGTCACACGCGTAACCGCTTGAGACCTGGACGCCTGGGGGACGTGCATCAGATCGTCGACGTTTGGCGCCACGAGGTGGAAGTGCGGCGGCAGGATTCCGCGCCGAGCGAAGAACGCACGCGATCGCGACTGGCGCGTTTCGACTGGGACGCCAGCTCGCGCGTCATCGAAGCCGATGGACATCTCGAAGGCGCAGTGTTCGTGACTGCCCGCCCATCGCCGGATGGCGTGCTCGCCGACATCTATGCAGCGGGCCGCGGCGGTGCCTATGCGGATATGGTTGCGTGGGGCGTTCAGTACGCGCGAGCGGCCGGCGCGACCGTCATACACACGATGGCGGCGAAGGGACACGGCGCGGGCCTTCGCGAGCTGGGGCTCGAGGCGGTACGCCCGTGGTGGCGCATGGACCGATCTTTGACCGGCGTATTGCCGAGCGTCGAGCCGTCGCTGGGCTACGAGCTGATCGACGCGGCCGGTGCGGCGCCCGGTACATGGGCCGACACGTTCAACCGCTCGTTCGCCGATCACTGGCGATCGGCACCGCGTTCCGAAGCCGAGATCGTGGCAGGCAAGGCTCCCGAGCTCTGCCTGATGGCCGTGACGTCGCAAGGCCGCGAGCCCGCCGCCATCACGCTCGCGGAGATGGACGATCTTCCAGATGACTCCAGGCCGCAGCCGCTGGGTCTCGTGAGCTCAGTCGGCACCGTCCCTGAGCATCGACGCCATGGCCTCGCGGCTTGGCTCGTCGCGGAAGAGCTCCACCGACTGCAGCGGTGTGGCGCTCGTCACGTCTCGCTGTATGTCGACGCGCTCAACCCGATGCGAGCCTATGACGTGTACCTCAAGCTCGGGTTTGAGGTGGTATACGAGGCCGAGGTCTGGGAAGCTACCGTCCCATGAAATTTCGGGCCGTGGCCCTCGCCGTCACCATCGCGGCCGCCTCCGCGTGCGCCGCCTCGCCTTCGACCGGGCCACGCCACGACGTCATCGCCATCTCCAAGCCTCCGCCCACGCTGATCAGCGCGATTCAGCGGTCGACCGATCTAGGTCCGGCCGGTACGAGCGTTACGGTCAGCCTTGATTTCGGCCTGCGCTCGCCTCGTCCGAGCGACCAGTCGATCGCTGCCGCCGTCGACGCGCTCGAGCTCGGAGGGATGCACGCGTGGTCGCGTCCACCGTCGAGCCTCATCCTTGCCGACGGGCCGGCGTCGGCCGCAGCGGAGCTGCTCGGGATCGAGATCCATGACTACCGCCTTCCCGACGGTCGAACCTTTTACGCGGCTCTCGCCCCACCGCGGATGCCGCCCGCCATCGCCGCGGTGAGCGTCGGAGTGAGCGGGCTGGACGACTATCCGCGCCTGCAGCGCTACGCGATAAGGGCGGGAGGCCTGATACCGGTCGACGTCATGAGCTTCTACGATCTCAAGCCGCTTCGCGACGCAGGCCTGGACGGCAGCGGTCAGACGATCCTCTTGCCTGAGATCGACGACATGCCCAACACGAGCGACCTCGACAGATTCGCTTCGAAGTTTGGCCTCCCCGCCTTCGAGCCGCTGCTCACGACCAAGCGCGATCCGAGCTGGGGCACGCCCGAGAAGCCCGCCGGCGAGACGGTGCTCGACCTGGAGATCGCGCATTCGGTGGCGCCCTCCGCCAAGCTGGTCGTCTATTTCTCGGCTGCCGATTTCGGGCACACGGACCGCGCGTTCGACCAGATGGTCACCGATCACCTCGGGTCGATCATCTCGGAGAGTCTCGGCTCGTGCGAGACAGACACTCCAGGCGGCGTGCGCAACACCTACGCCGCGATCGAGGACCGCGCCGTCGCGCAGCGGATGACGCATCTGGTCGCCAGCGGGGACAGCGGCGCCTACACGTGCGGCCTGGATCAGTCCGCCGCCGCGAGCTTTCCCTCGACCCTGCCGACCGTCACGGCGGTCGGTGGGACGTCGGTGTTCCAGTCGTCGCAGGGCGGGTACTTCCAGGAGTACGCCTGGGGCAGCCCGATCGACCAGAGCGGCAGCGGCGGCGGCGCGAGCCAGTTCTACGGGACGCCCGATTACCAGCGGAACGAAGCGCAGCCGGGTGCGCATGGAGAACGACAGGTTCCGGATGTAGCCGCGGACGCGGATCCGTCGACGGGCTTCCACATCATCTTCCGGGGGCACGACGACCAGGCGGGCGGCACGTCCGCGGCCACTCCGCTGTGGGCCGGGACGGTGGCGCTGATCAACCAGGACCTGAAGCAGAAAGGGCTACGCGAAGCGGGCTTCGCCAATCCCGCGATCTACTGGATGGGCGAGAACGGCACGAAGCTCAGCCCGCGGCCATTTCACGACATCGCGGCCGGCAACAACCTCTTCTACGACGCCGGCACAGGGTGGGACTTCGCGACCGGATGGGGCAGCATGGACGGCGCAGCCCTCGACGAGGCGTGGATCCGGTACGTCAAGGGCGGCGGCTCGTGAGCGAGCCGGTGGAAGGACCGCCGCTCGTCACCTGCCCGCACTGTGGTTCGGTCGTGCCGGTCGGTGATTTCTGCGGGCACTGCGGCGCGCACCTCGCTGCGGGCAGCAAGCGCAGGACGGACTCTTTTGCGGCGTCGCCGACCGAGCACGTCGCACACCTCTCGATCGTCACGACGCTCTTCCCTCACCTACCCCATCGTCGCGGCGCGCCTTTTCGAATCGGCTTGATCGTCGGTGGGGCGGTGGTGCTGTTCCTTGCGGCCCTCCATCTCTTCGCCCCGGCGACCGCCGCCGCGGTCCTGGTCCTGCCGGTCCTTTACCTCATCTACCTCTACGAGGTCGAGGTCTACGAGGAAGAGCCGTGGACGGTGCTCGGCGCGACGATGGTCGCGGGCGCGTTGCTTGGGTTCGTGTCGGCCTATGCGTTCGGCGGTTCGCTCGCGGACCGGCTGATGACCGGCGACCGGGGAGGCGCGTTCCTGCTCGCCGTCATCGTGATCCCAATCGTCGACCAGGCGTTGATGCTGGCGGGGCCGATGTTGCTGTATCGGTTCAGGCCGCAGTTTCGCGAGCCTCTCGACGGCCTCATTTTCGGTGCGGCCTCCGCGCTCGGCCTCACGCTTTCCCGCACGCTGACGCAGCTTTGGCCGCTGTTGACGCAGCCGCTGGTCGGAAACGGCTCGGAGATCGATTGGGCCATCCGGCTGACACGTGCCGGTCTGCTCGTGATGCTGATCAACGCCTGTACGACGGCGACGATCGCATCGGCGATCTGGTCCAGACGTTTCGACCGCCGGCGGACCGGGCGCCCCTGGTACTCGCGAGTCCCGGCCGCGCTCGCGGTTGGATTCGGCGTACAGCTGTTGCTGGCGCTCCTCGCCTTCGTCGTGCAGGACCAGGTGCTTGACTTCGGAATCCTCGTGGTCGCAGCGCTGGTCCTTCTTCTCTTCGTCCGCCTGGTCATCCACGATGCACTCCTCATCGAGGGCGCCGAGCATGAGATCGGTCCGGACTCGATCTGTCCGGAGTGTCATCGCATCGTGCCGGCGATGGCGTTCTGCCCCGCCTGCGGCGCTGCGCGATCAGCCGCGCCGAAGGTCCGGTCGAAGCTCGCGGGGACAGTTTGATGGCGTATCCCCAGGCCGCGCGCTACTGCGGGAGGTGTGGAGCGCCGCTCGCGCCCGGCGCTGTCTACTGCGGACGGTGCGGAACGCCCGTCGCCGCCCAGGCCGTGTCCGCGCCACCGATGTATCGCTACCCATCCGCGCCATCTCCACCACGCGGCCAGTACCGTCTCGGGCCGGCGCTCATCGCCGGAGGCCTGGTGGTAGTCCTGATCGTCGCTGCGGTGATCATCGGCGGCATCGCGGTCGCGCAGTTTGCGTCAGGAAGCCACTCGACCTGCACGTCCAACTGCTCGCCGAAATTCGTCACGCCTCTCGCCGAGGAGGCGTCCTATCGAAGCTCGGCCTACAAGTTCCAGGTCAACTACTCGTCCGAATGGACCGTGCGGTCGCAGGACGCGGGCAGCATCGTGCTCGGGACGAAGGCCGGTTACGTTTCCGTCGCCGGCTCGAGTGGCAGCAACACCAATCAGGCTCTGCAGAACACGGTGTCGTCGCTGCCGTCGACGCAGTTCCAGGACGTGACCGTCGTCGGCCCGCTCAAGGGCGCGCACGTCGGCGACCAGGACGGCATCGGCGAGATCTATTCGGCGAGCTTCGTCGGTGCATCACAAACCGCGGTCAAGGTGCGGTTTGCCGTGATCGCGGCCGCCAGGAACGGCGTGACCGTCGCGATCTTCGCGCTCAACCCGAGCGACGTGAAGAACTTTCCGAACGGCATGCCCGAGGGCCAGGCGATCGACTACCTGTGCACAGAGTTCGTGTGGGGTGGCTAGACGCGCTCCAGCGCGAGCCGCGCGCCGAAGCCCAGGAGCACGACGCCGGTCACGCGCTGCATCCACTGCCGCACCCGAGGTGCGGTGATGACCGCGCGAAGGCGCGTCACAAAGAAGCCGTAGACGTTCATCCAGGTCCAGCCGATGACCGCAAAGATGACTCCAAGCTCGAGCAATCGGGGCAGCACTGCCTGGCCCGGAAGCACGAACTGCGGCAGGAACGTCACGAAGAACACCCCGAGCTTGGGGTTGCTGATCGCCGAGAAGAATCCCTGGCGGAACACCGCGTGTGCAGGGGCGGCTGCGGGCACGCCTGCGAGCAGATCGGCGGGGCGATCGCGTGACTCGAGCAGAGTGCGCACGCCGAGGTAGGCGAGGTAAAGCGCGCCCACGATCTTCAGCAGCAGCAGCACTTCGCCCGAAGTACGAAGCAGCGCCGACAGACCGACCGCGGTCGCCGTCACCCAGATCACGAGAGCGAGCGCGATGCCGCTCGTGGTCAGCAGAACGCCGCGCCGGCCGTGCGCCAGGGCGTTCTTGGTCACCACCGCCATATCGGGACCGGGCGTGATCGCTAGAAGGAGCGAGACCCCGGCGAACGCGATCAGCTCCGAGTCGATCATGCGAGGTCCGGCAGATCGAAGGAGATCTCGTAGACACCGCCGTTGAGCCTGGCGTGATGGATCCAGCCGAGCTTGCGCAGCAAGCCCAGCATCTCGCGGTTCTCGGGCAGCACGATGAGCTGGAACGTCACGATTCCGTGCGCCCGCGCGACACGCGCGAGCTCACTGAGCAGCACGCTGCCAAGCCCATGTCGCTGGAACTCGTCGATCACGGCGACGGCCACCTCCGCCACGTCCGTGTCGTGGGCGCGGTCGTAGCGGGCTACCCCGACGATCCTCTCTTTGCCGGTCGGCCGGTGGGTCGCGGCGACCAGGGCGAAGCGGTCGTGATAGTCGACCACTGCGAGGCGATGAGCCATCGCGTCCGACATCCGCTTGATCGGGGAGAAGAACCGGAAGTAGACGGTCCGCTCCGACATCGACGCAACGGCCTCATGAAGCAGCGGCTCGTCCTCGGCCACGATCGGCCGGAGGTGGAGCTTCATGCCGTCGCCGAGCTCGATCGTGCGGGACTCGAAACCGGCGGGGATCACGGGCCTAAACGGTAACCTGCCGCAGTGACTTCGGCTTCCCGGCGGTGGGAGAACCTCGGCATAGCCGCCGGGGCTGCAGCCGCGGTGCTGTTTGCCGCCTTCGACCTCTACCAGTGGGCCGCCGCCTACGCCGCGGACCACTTCCACAACGATTTCACCTTCTACCTCGCCGCGGCCCGGATCGGCCTGGTACACGGCTGGCCGTCGATCTACGACCTTCACCTCCAGCAGGCCGAGCTCAACGCGATGGGATCGGGCATCACCGTCGCCGAGCTGGCCCGCTACATCAGCCCGCCGCCGGTCGCGTGGCTCGCCCTGCCCCTGACACCGCTTCCCTACCCGGTCGCTTACTGGACGTGGAGCGCGTTGCTCGTCGCGGCCCTGTGCGCCACCTGGTTCTGGGCCGCGCCGGTGGCTGGTCGCGCGCGCGTCATCTATCTACTCGCCGCGGTGGGATGGCTTCCCGTGATCTACGGCCTGCAGCTCGGCCAGCCCGGATTGCTCGTAGCCGCAGGTGTCGCGGTGTCATATGCGTTGTTGCGAGCGGGCCATCAATGGTGGGCCGGCATCGCCCTCGGCGCGATGGTCTTCAAGCCACAGCTGGCGTTTCTCTTGCCGCTGGCGCTGGTGGCGGCCGGTCAGTACCGCGCGTTCGCCGCGAGCGCCATCGCCCTCGGCGCGCTCGCGCTCGTCTCGGTCATCGCGCTCGGACCGGGCGGCGTCAGCGCGTACGTCGATCGCTTGAGCTTCGCGTCGAACGTCCCGGTCAACCAGGCCTTGACCCTTGGCTTCCGGCCCGCACAGATCCTCATCGCCGCTTGGACCATGCTGGTCATCTACCGGCTGAGGGGCCGCGGCATCGAGTGGACCTACGCGTGCGCTCTCGTCGGCGGGATGCTGGCGACGCCCTACGTGCACCTCGACGACCTCGCGATGCTCGGGCTCGCCGGGTGTTTCGTGCTGCGGGCCGACGCGCCGCGATGGAACTGGATCTACGTCCTGGCCGGCGTCATCGCCGTGGAGGGCGAACCGTTCTGGGGTCCATGGCCTGTGATCGTTGCCGAGCTCGGTGCGCTCGCGCTGCTTTCAGCGGCCGCGCTCAGGAGCCGTGCCGACCTGACCCTTCCGCAAATCGACGCGCGCCCTCTCGAGCTTCGCCCGAAGCAATGACTTCGTCGCCACCGCGATATTCGGCATCCGCCGCGTCGTCCAGCGACATCGCCCACTGCTGAAGCACGCTGCGCCGGTCTGCGCGCAGCGCACCCTGGGGGAACTTCGCAAGGTCACGCGCCATCCCCTGCGCGCCGCGCAGCGCGTGGCCCCGTTCCACGACTCTTTCCACGAGCCCGATCTGAAGCGCCTCGTCGGCCGTCACCGCGCGACCGGTGAGCAGAAGGTCGAGGGCGCGGCCCTGACCGATCATGCGCGGCAGACGCACGGTGCCGACATCGATCGTCGGGACGCCAAAGCGCCGGTTGAACATCCCGAGGGTCGCATCACGCGCACACACACGCAGGTCGCACCACAGCGCGAGCTCCATGCCTCCACCCACCGCGTAGCCTTCGATCGCCGCGATCACCGGCTTCGTGAGCAGCATCCGGGTCGGGCCCATCGGGCCTTCGCCGGCATGGTTGACGCGATAGGACTCGCCCTCGGCCAGCGCCTTGAGATCGAACCCGGCGCAGAACGTTCCGTCCGCTCCCGTCAGCACGGCGACAGAGAGCGACTCATCCGCATCGAAGCGAGCGAACGCGTCCCTCAGCTTGACCGCGGTTGCGGGGTCCACCGCGTTGCGGACTTCCGACCGGTCGATGGTGACGGTGACGACCGCCCCATCGACCTCGTATCTGACCGGAGGCGGGCTAGATCGCGCCTCGCTCGTGGTCGTCTTCCATGAACGGATAGGTGTGCACGGTCGGCGGCGCGTAGGTCTCCTTGATGATGCGCGGGCTGACCCAGCGGATCAGGTTGAGGAATGATCCCGCCTTGTCGTTGGTGCCCGACGCGCGCGCCCCGCCAAACGGCTGAAGGCCGACGACTGCGCCGGTCGGTTTGTCGTTGATGTAGAAGTTGCCCGCCGCGTTGACCAGCTTCTCCGATGCCTTGCGGATAGCCTGGCGGTCGCGGGCGAAGATCGCTCCCGTGAGCCCGTACGGGCTGGTCCGGTCGCACAGGTCGAGCGTCTCTTCGTACTTGCCGTCTGCGTACGGATAGACCGTGAGGATCGGCCCGAACAATTCCTCTTTCATCAGCTTGAAGTTGGGATCGGTCGTCTCGATCACGGTCGGGCGGATGAACCACCCGACGCTGTCGTCGCCCTTGCCGCCCGCGATCACCTTGGCCGACTGCTCCTTCTTGGCGAACTCGATGGCGGTCATATGGTTCTGGTATGCGCGCTGATCGATGACCGCGCCCATGAAGTTGCGGAAATCCGCAACGTCGCCCTGCGGGATAGCGTCGACAAGATCGACGAGTTCCGACTTCATCGCCTTCCACATCGACTGCGGGATGTACGCGCGCGATGCGGCGGAGCACTTCTGGCCCTGGTACTCGAACGCCCCGCGCACGAGAGCCGTACGGAGAGCGTCGGTGTCCGCGGAGTCGTGCGCGAGCACGAAGTCCTTGCCGCCGGTCTCGCCGACGAGCCGCGGATAGGTGCGGTACCGGTCGATGTTCTGGCCGACCTCGCGCCACATGCCCTGGAACACCTCGGTCGAGCCGGTGAAGTGGATGCCGGCGAGCTCGGGGTGGTTCAGGACTTTGTTCGAGATCTCGGATGCGCTTCCGCTGACCATGTTGATCACGCCGTCGGGAAGACCGGCCTCGCGCCAGAGCTCCATCAGGAAGTGCGTGACCAGCAGCGTCTGCGTCGCCGGCTTGAAGACAACCGTGTTGCCCATCAGCACTGGGGCGGTGGGAAGGTTGGCCGCGATCGATGTGAAGTTGAACGGGCTGACGGCGAAGATGAAGCCCTCGAGCGGCCGGTACTCGAGGCGGTTCCACGCAGTCGCGTCGTTGTACGGCTGGTTGCGAAGCAGCTGGTCGCCGAAGAAGGCGTTGTAGCGCCAGAAGTCGACCGACTCACAGGCCGCGTCGATCTCGGCCTGGTGCACGGTCTTGGACTGGCCGAGCATCGTCGCGGCGTTGATCGTGTCTCGCCACGGCCCGGCCAGCAGCGAAGCGGCACGCAGCAGGATGGCCGCGCGCTCGTGGTACGAGGTGGCCGCCCACATCTTGCGAGCCGACAGGGCGGCGTGGATGGCGTCGTCGATGTCCTTCGTGCCGCCGACCGCGTATTCGGCGATCGCCAGCTCGTGCCGGTGCGGCGACTGAATCGTGCCTCGCGAAGCGCCCCACCGGCGCTCGCCTCCGATCTGCATCGGCACCTCGGTCTTGGCGTCGGTGAGCTCGGCGAGCCTCGATTTGAGCGTCTTGCGGTGCGGGTCGCCCGGCGCGTACGAGCGGACCGGTTCGTTGGTGGGCTGGGGGACCTGGAAATGTCCGTCGGCGGTCATCGGATTCCTCCGCTTGTGCTGGCTTGCGTTTGCCTCGATGATGGCACGTAACCCTTGGCCGTATCCCAGCCCATGGCCGTCGGTTACCTCGACGCGCGCTCGAGCACAGTCGACGATCGAGTTCGACGGACGGTCGCGCTGCTTCGGCGCCGAGGCTACGCGGTATCGCCCGCCCGCCTTGGACAGCTGTGCTTGGCCGGGGCGATCTCGGAATCCGAGGCGAGGTGGATCGTCGCCGCCGATCCGGAGCTGACGATCGCCGGCGGCCTGGTCGTCGATCGCGATGCGCTCGACCAGGTGGGCGCGATCAGCGAGCGCGCGGGCTCGCACCGCAACGACTCGCCCGCCTACGTGCGCATGACCGTCCGCTTCGTGCGCATGCTCGTCGCCGTCGCGCCGTTCATCCGCCACGTGTCGATCGCCGGCTCGCTGGCGAGCGGCGGCTTTCGCGCCTCCGACGACGTCGACCTCAACCTGATCGTCGACGACGGGCATCGCCACCTCGCATACGTCGCGGTCAATTTGCTCGGCGTGCTGCACGCGATGCGCCATCGGTCCAAGCCCGTCGACGACCTCACCCGCCGGCCGGTGGCGCCGCGGCTCATGACCGCGAATCTGATTCTCGAACGCTCCCAGTGCCTGCCGCTCGAGCGTCAGGACGAGGACATGGCCTTCGAGCTGCTCGTCTCGGAGCCCGTCTTCGGCATGGACGCGTTGCACGAGCTCGTCGCCGCGAACCAGCCGCTGCTCCACCACTTTCCGCAGCTCGCCGCCAAACAGCAGCGGCTGAAGGTCGACGTCCATCGGCACGCGCCCTCGTTCCTCTATCCATCCCTCCTCGACCGTCCCGCCGAGTGGATGGGCCGCGCCGCGTGGCGATACATGCAGTGGACTCGGCGCAACCGCCCCGGTGCCCTCGCTCGCGTCGCCTTCGTGCGCGCGACGATGCGGCCTTACACCTTGTTCGACGAGAGTTGATCCGCGCCATCTCGGTCGCAATCCTGGCCGGCACGAGCGGGCTGCTCTTCATATTCGGTCTGAACCTTCTGTACCTCACGCTGCGCGCGCTGCGCCGCCCCTGCATCGGTTTCGCTGCGCCGCCCGAAGCCATCGACGACGTCGCCGCGCATGTGTGCGTGCAGATTCCGATCTTCAACGAGCGCTACGTCGCCGAGCGTGTGATCGACGCGGTGTGCTCGATGGATTGGCCGCGCGACCGAATCGAGGTGCAGGTGCTCGACGACTCCGACGACGAGACGACGTCGATCATCGCGCGCCGCGTCCGGCACTGGCGACGCCAGGGCATTGGCATCGATCACCTCCGGCGAACGTCGCGCGAGGGATTCAAGGCGGGCGCGCTGGCATACGGGCTCGAGAAAAGCGAAGCGCCGTTCATCGCCATCTTCGATGCGGACTTCGCACCGCCCCGCGACTTTCTTCGCCGCATCATGGGCCGCTTCGACGATTCCCGCGTCGCATTCGCCCAGGCGCGCTGGGGCCATCTCGACGAGAACTACTCGCTCTTCACCCGTCTCCAGGCGATGGCGATCGACTTCCACTTTCTGGTCGAGCAGGCCGTTCGGTCCCACGCCGGTTACCTGACCAACTTCACCGGCACGGCGGGGGTGTGGCGCCGGCAAGCGATCGAAGATGCCGGCGGTTGGAGCGCACGGACGCTCACCGAGGACCTCGACCTCAGCTATCGCGCGCAGCTCCGCGGATGGAAGGCCGCTTACGTCGACGACCTCGTCGTACCCGAAGAGCTGCCGGTGTCGATCGATGCGTACCGGCGCCAGCAGTCGCGATGGGCGACCGGCAGCTTCCAGGTTGCTTTCCTGTTGCTCCGCTCGGTTCTGCGCAGCAATCTGCGGCCTGCGGTCAAGTTCCAGGCGACGATGCATCTCCTCGCTTACGGGGTGGGGCCGGTGATGCTCCTGCAGCTCGCCTGCTACCCGCTGGTGCTGATCGCCTTCGGCTCGCACGCGATTCCTCTGCCCTGGTACGTCGCGGGATCGTCGAGCGTCGCGATCCTCGTCGGCGTCACGCCGTGGGTCGGTTTCATGGCGGCGCAGACCCGGCGAGGGCGGCGATGGTGGACCGGTGCTCCCGCGCTTCTCTGCCAGGTCGTCGGCGCGGGCATGTCACTGAACACGCTGATCGCTCTGATTCGCGCCTTCCGGCCGGGCGGAGTTTTCGTGCGCACGCCCAAGTACCGGATCGTCCGCCGGGGTCAGGAATGGCGTGATCAGGCCTACGTGCTCGTCGGCGACCCTCGGGCGCTGCTCGAGGCAGGTGCCGCACTCGCGTGCCTGGCGCTCGTGCCGGCGGCGCTGGTCCTGGGTCAGGCGTTGATCGCGGCGTACGCTGCGATGTTCGCAACCGGCTTTGCCGTGGTGGCCGCACTCAGCGCCGTGGATTTCCTCGAGGTGCTGACGCTGCGCCGCCTTGGACGCCGGGCGCTCGCGCGCGTGCAGGCCGCCTGGCCGGCGGCAGCGTTGGTCGGCGCGGCCGCGCTCGTGCTGCTGGTCGCGGCGCAGATGCCCGAGCCGTTCGAGGACGGCTATGGGCACTGGCTGCTCGCGGCAAACCTCGCTTCCACCGGTCACCTCCACGATCCACTGTTCGGCATGGAGGACACCTGGCTGCCCGGCTATCACGTGCTCGCGGCGGGAGTGCTGCACGTCTTCGGCCTCTGGCAGATCGGCGCGCTCAAGGTGATGAGCGCTCTCTTCGCCGTGATCACCGCGGCATGCGTGTACGCGATGGCGCCGAACCGCCGCCAGGCGCAGATGGCCACGGCCCTCCTGGTCCTCAACCCGGTGTTCCTCTTCACATCCGGATCCGCGGTGGTCGAGCCGATGGTCACCGCGTTGATCACCGGCGCCGCCCTCGCGGCCGTGCGCGGCCGGATGAAAGTCGCGGCGCTGGTCGCCTCGCTCGCCGTCGTGACGTCGACGAAGGCGTGGATCTTCATCGCCGCAGTGCTCGCGTTCGCGGTGATCGAAGCGGTGCGAGCGCGCGCTACGACCCGTTCGCGCGCCGCCGTCGCGTGGGCGGTGCCGGCGGTCGGCATTCTCGTTTTTCTGCAGCTCGGATTCGCACCCGCCAGCCACTCCGTCGCGCGCGGCACGCTCGAAGTGATGTCCGCGACCGCTCGTGGCAGCATCGCTACCAGCAACCTTTCCCGCGTGCTCGAGCTCGGCTCGAGCTTCGGGCTCGCCGCGCTGCCGTTGTTCGTCTTTGGCGCCATTGGAGCCGTGTTCGCGTGGCGGCGGCAGCCGGTTGCCTCATGGCGATTCGTCTACGCGCCGGCGATCGTCTACCTCGGGGCCGTCTTCGGATTGGTCGCGCTGGGCGTGTATACCGGAAGCCACCGCTACCTCTATCCCGCGCTGCCGGCGTTCGCGCTGCTCGCCGCGGCGGCGCTCGATCGCTATTCGGCGGTGGTGCGTCTGGCCGCGGTCGGCGCGACCGCGCTGCTCGCCGTCGCGTTCATTCCGGTGTTCACCAGCTTCGGCAACATCAACACGGGCCTGATCGCCGCGGGACGCTCCGCTCACGGCACGCCGGGCGTGCTCCTCACGGACTCGCCGGTGGTCGCGTATTACAGCGGCAAGCCACCGTCCCAAGTCATCGGCTCTCGGTCGCTTCCCGCCGGCCAGGCCGATGCCGTCACATGGCTTCGCGCGCACGACGTGACCGCTCTGGCGCTCGAAGACATCGGCTACTACCGCGCGACCGTGGTCTTTCCTGACCTGGCGCGTGGCCGAGCGACCGATCCGTTTGCCTCGATCGGCCGGCAGGACGCGTACCAGGTGACGGATGGCAAGCCGGTGTACGTGTACCGCTTGCGCCCGGCGCTGAGCCTGCAGAACGTCGCGCAGGGCAAGACCGCGCCGCTCGCCAAGGGCGTCACCCTCGGCCCAACGGCGACCGGTGAGGGCATGGGCTTTGGCGTCCCGATCGTGCATTACCCCGACGGCTGGGTGTACTCACGGACGAGCAGCGACGTGCAGATCGCTTCAAATCGATGGCAGCGCACCTTCCAGCTCGACGAGATCGGCGGTGACAATGCGCATGCCTATCGCTTCGAGCCGATCGCCTCGCGGGGAGCGATCGCGGTGACGTACACGATCGAGGCGACGGGAGTTTCGATAGACGTCCGGACGGTCTGGCTGGCGCCCGGCTACACGCAGGTCGCCGTCCTCAACGAGCAGTCGGCGGAATTCGACGATCTGGCGGCCGCCAATCAGGCGACGCTGATCGGCAGGCAGTTCCCGAGCTGGACGCCGATCACCGGCGCGTGGGCGCGACTCCGATCCAACAGCCTCGGCACCGAGTGGTCGCTTCCCGCCATCCCTGACGCAACGCTGTACGCGGGTCGCGAGCAGGCCCCGCCCGCTTTCAATTGGGCCGGGCTGGACTACATCTCCGACGGCGTCTTTACCGGCGTGCACTACACCATCACGTTGGAGGCGGCCCAATGACCGACGTCGTGCTCGTGTATCCGCAGCGGGCTCCACGCCAGGGAAGGCACTGGATCATGCCGTCTCTCGGCCTCATGTACCTCAGCGCTTCACTCCGACGTGCCGGCTACTCGGTTCGCCACATCGACCACACGTTCCTCGAGCGCCACCAGGTGCTCGAAGAGATCGAGCGCCTGAAGCCGAGGGTCATCGGGATCTACTGCATGATCACGATGCAGGACGAGGCGCTCTCGCTCGCCGCGCAGGTCCGCGACAAAGCGCTCACTGTCGTCGGCGGACCATATCCATCGGGCGAGCCAGAGACTTTCGTCGACGACTTCGACATCGTGGCCGTCGGCGAGGGCGAGGAGACGATCGTGTCGATCATGGAGCACCTCGACGACAGGCGCTGGGAAGAGATCCCCGGGGTCCTGTTCAAGCGCGACGGCGAGGTGATCAGAAGCACGGCCCGCCATCGCTCGAAGGACATGTCGAACCTGCCTTTGCCGTATCGCGGCGACGTGCCCAACGACGACTACATCGCGTACTGGCGCAAGCACTGGAAGGACGCGACCACGCCATTGATGTCGACTCGCGGGTGTCCATTCCGTTGCGACTTCTGCCACAAATCCGTGTTCGGTGATCTGTTCAGCGCGAGGCCGGTCGAATCCGTCGTCGACGAGATGCGCGAGATCGCCGAGCTCGGTTATGACCACATATGGATGTCCGACGACCTCTTCACGCTGAACTACAAGCGCACGATGGAGCTCGCCAAAGCGATCGAGGACGCGCACCTTCCCTTGACGTGGGAATGCCTCAGTCGCGTCACCCACGTCGACCAGGCGCTCTTCGAGCAGATGCACCGCGCGGGCTGCAAACGCATCTTCTTCGGCATCGAGTCGGGCGATGAGCGCGTGCTCAAAGAGATGAAGAAGGGCATCACCCCGGACCAGGCGCGCGCGGCCGTCGAAGCTTGCGTGGCCGCGGGCATCAAGGCAGCGGGGTTCTTCATGGTCGGCTACATCGGCGAGACGACCGACTCGCTCATCCGCAGCATCAACTTCTCGTCGAGCCTTCCACTCGACTACGTGAGCTACACGATCGCGTATCCCCTTCCGGGTACGGGTTTCTACGACCGCGTACGCGAGCGCCGCATGCGCGGCGAGTGGCACAAGGTTCGGCACAACCGCCTTCTGTTCAACACCGACTTCTCCGAGCACAAGCTCCGCGCCGCGATTCTCAAGGGAGCGATCCAGCACCGCCTCAACCGTCTGCACATGCGACCCGCGGCTCGAGCGTTCCAGCTCGCCACCGATCCCGTGCTACGCGCGCTCAAGTAGCGGCGGTTCTGCTCGTCACGCTCGCCGCGTGCGGGGCGACGCAGACCGCGGGTCCCACGTATCCGCAGACCGGCCTCGTGCTTTTGTCGTTGCGTGATGGTTCCTTGAAGTCGAGCCTGGCTGTCGGGGCCGATCCCGTCGCCGTCACGCTTTCCGATGACGGACGCACGGCATACGTGGCGGACAGCGCGCCCGGCGACGTGTACGCGGTGAGCCTTCCCGACTTGAAGGTGCGATGGAAGTCGCACACCGGCGGTGCCCCATTCGGACTGCTGATGCACCTCGGCCGGCTTTACGTGAGCCTCTACGACCTCGGACAGATAGTCGAGCTCGAGCCGGCAGCCGGGCGCATCCTCGCGTACGACAAAGCACCGCAGCATCCCGCTGCGCTCGCCATCGACACCAGCGGTGACGTTGCCGTCGCCGCGGGCAGCGCGTTCGGCATCGCGCTGGCGGGCACGACGATGTGGACGGCCGACTATCAGCGCTCGCTGCTCATGACCGCGGACGGCTCGAAACAGGTCCCGCTGCCGGCGCCGGTGCATCCTTTCTGGCTCGCGCCCGGCCCAAACGACTCCCTACTGGTCGCCGCCGAAGGCGAGTCCGAGGACAGCGACCGCGGCGCGGTGTATTCCTACGACGTCGTGCGCGGCACGTTCACCACCCTCGTCCGGCCCCGCGACCCCGACCAGGTGCTGGCGTCGCAGTCGACGATCTTCGTCGCAGCGCACGGTGACCGCGAGACGCTCGCGGTCCAGGGTTCGTCAGTCCATCACTGGGCGACCGGCGCGGCCGCCGTCGCGCTCGCCGCCGACCCGCTGGAGAATCTCCTGGTGGTGGCGGTCAATAGTCATGAGTGAAGCGTGGCCGAGCCTCTTCCGAGTCGTGGTCGGGATCTACTGGCTCTACTTCGCGAGCCAGAAGTGGCAGGGCGTCGGCTGGATGCGCGGCGTGATGGACTCGATGGCGAAAGCGAATCCGATTCCTGGCCTTCACGAGCTGCTCGTGACCGTCATCGCTCCGAACTGGTTCCCATTTGCGCTCGCGGAAACGGCCGGAGAGACGCTCGTCGCAGTGCTTCTCCTCCTCGGGCTCGCAACGCGATGGGCCGCCATCCTCGGAACACTTCTCGCCGCCGGCCTCGCGCTCACCGTCGCGTTCGCCGTCACCGACGACGGCTTCCGGTGGCTCTACTACCTCGGCTTGCTCGCCACGGCGCAGGTGGTCGTCTCGGGGCCAGGGCCCTACGCTCTCGGGCGCTTCGGCTGGATGCCCGCTTGGTTGCGTTAGCCTTTCTTTGGACGCAGATGAGCATCGACGCCGAGGGCTACGGATTCCCCGAACATCAGCAGACGCTGCAGCGCTTGATCGACGACATTCGCGTGCTGTCGCCGTCGGGGGTCGAACGCGCGGCGCAGGGCTGGGACCGGCATGCGCGATTGCACGGCCTCGACCAGATCCACGACGCCGAGAAGGCTGCCCTGCAAGCGATCGAAAAGTCGGGGCGTGGCCCGGCGTGGGATGAGGTGCGCCGCAACCTCTTTGGTCTCACCGAGTCCGGCGGCGCGCTGATCAGCTGGAAGGCAGAGCATGGCGACGTCGGGCATAAGGCCGAGGACGCCGCGTTCATGGCCGCGCTGGGCCTCGTCGCGGCAAGCTCGATCAGCAAGGACCAGCACAAGGCTCTCGTCAGACCGCTGAGCGAGGCTTTGCCGTGGCTTCTCCCCGAGGAGAATCAGCCGGTCGCCTGAGGCTCAGGCGCTGGGAGTCGGCACCAGCTCCAGCAGGTCGACGCCCTGGTCTTCGAGCGCCTTGGGATCGACGTGCGCCCGGCTTTCGATCAGCCTGCCGCCTGCCTCGTTCGTCTTGCTGTCGTTCATGGACAGCACCGCTTCGACGACGCCGTTGCGGACATAGAAGACCGTGAACTTCAAGCCGTCGCGGTCTCCTCGCCAGACGGCCTTGTCCTCACCCGAGGCATTGCCGCGGTACTCGAGGTTGACGTCGTACTGGTCGGACCAGAAATACGGAAGCTTCTTGTACGGCGTGGGACCATCCGTGATGGACGCCGCAATGCCGCGGCCCTGGCCCTTGGCGACCTCCCAGTGCTCGACCCGGATCGAACGCTCGAGCACGGGGTGGTGATGGAACGCGATATCGCCGCCGACGTACACGTTCGGCGCAGCGCGCAGAGACTCGTCCACCTTGACTCCGCCGCCTTCGACCTGCATTCCGAGGGCTTTCGGCAGCTCGAGGTTCGGCTCGATCCCCACGGCGAGGAGCACCAGGTCGACCTCTTCACGCTTGCCGTCGGACAGCGTCACTGCGGCGACGCCGCGCTGGTCGGTATGCCATTCCTTCACCGTGGTGCCGGTGCGGATGTCGACACCGTGACGGCGGTGGATGTCGGCGTAGATCGTGCCGACGTCCGCGCCAAGCGCACGCTGCAGCGGGACGGGCGCCGCTTCGAGCAGCAGCACCTCCTTGCCCAGCTGTCGTGATGAGGCCGCGACCTCGGCACCGATGAACCCGGCGCCGACGAGCAGCACGCGGTTGGCGCCCTGCACGGCCTCGCGAAGATGCGCGCTGTCGCGCAGCGAGCGGAGTGTGCGCACGTTGGCGGCCTCGGGAACACCCGGCAGGCGACGCGGCGTGCCGCCGAGGCCGAGGACCAGAACGTCGAAGCGAACGTCGTCGGCGCCCGCGAGCGTCAGGCGGCGGCCGTCGAGCGAACCTCCGGTGACGCGCTGTTCAAGGCGGAGCTCGATGCGCTCTGTCGCATACGCGCCGTCATCGTGGAGGAACACCTTCGGCACGTCGACCTCTCCACGCAGGAACTCCTTCGACAGATAGGGTCGGTCGTAGGGCCGGTCCTGGTCGGCGCTGAGGATGACGATTTCGCCGTCGAACCCGCGCTTGCGCAGAGCAAAAGCGCAAGCGTCGCCTGTACCGCCACCCCCCACGATGACCACACGTGGCATCTATCCCGAGGATACTGCCCTGGGTTTCACCTTCGCCGGCGAGCGCCGCGCGTAGTAAACGCCGCCAAGCGCGACCGCGCCACCGATCAACCCAAGCCAGGCTGGCGTTTCGCCGAGCATCACCCATCCGAGCAACACCGCGATCACGGGAGCGAGGTACGTGAGCGTGCCCAGCTGTCCGGCTTTGGTCCGATGGAGGGCGAAGCCCCAGCTCGCGAATCCGATCGCGGTCGGGAAGGCGCCGAGGTACGCCGTCCATGCGATGGCGCCCGCGCCGGCCCTGGGCAGCTCTGAGACGAGGGACGGCGCAAACGGAAGGCAGGCGATGGTCGCGGCGACGACGCCGATCCAGGTCACCTGGAACGAGGGCACTCGCGCAAGCACCGGCTTCTGCACCACGATCGCCGTCGAATACGCGAGCACGGCCAGTCCCAGCAACGCGATCCCAAGACCTGCACCGCTCCTCGTCTGGGTGGTGGCGAATCCGATCGCGACACAGCCGGCAAAAGCGATCGCGCACCCCAGAAACAGGCGGTGCGGAAATCCTTCGCGGAGAAACATCCCGGCCAGAACCGCGACGACGATCGGGCCGGTGTTGATCAGCAGCGCCGCGGTGCCGGCATCGACGATGCGTTCGGCGGCGTTCAGGCTCACGCTGTAGATCGCAAGCCATAGGACGCCATAGATCGCGATCGCCACCACGTCGCGCCGCGACGGCACCGGATCACGACGGATGGCCGCGACCGCTCCCAGCAGGATGCAGCTGACGAGCAGCCGGCCCAGCGCCAGCGACCCCGGCGACAGCGCCCCGCCCGCGGCGCGGATGCCCACGAACGCCGACCCCCAGAGGGTGACGGTGAACAGGCCGGCCGCCAGCGCCGCCGCGTCGGGGCGCGAAACGGCTGAAGTCTGGAGTACGGCTGCCGCGCGGCTCATCGGGTCTTAAACACCCTATCGGCTGCGGCGGTTACACGAAGAGGCCGAGCCTCACGGCTTCGACTTGCACGAAGAGAGGCCGAGCCTCACGGCTCGGCCTCGCGAGAGGAAGGAAGGGGTTCTTGGGTTAGAGCTGCGGCGTGGCGACCGGAATCGGCACCACGACCGTCTCGCCGGAGGTCATCTCGCCGAACTCGACGGTCGGGACCTCAACGGTCAGGACCGGTCGGCGCGCCCTCCGCCGGCGGCTGCCCCGCATCGGCGCGTCGGTGGCGACGACCGGGTCCAGCATTTGCCGCAGCTTGAGCTCCAGGAACTTGTCGAAGTCGTTCATCTGTAGCAGAAACGCCTCCCACAAGCGGAGTACTCACGCCTGGCGACGATTTCGGCTTTTGGCCGGAAACCGGCGGCGGAAACGCGCCTAAGACGAGCCTACGCCGCGCGCCGAGTCGGCTGAGCGGGGCCCAGCTCGCCATCGTGCTCCGGCAGTGGAAGCTCGACGACCGTCGCGGTGTGGCTGAGGTTGTGCGCCAGCTTGACGAGCCGGAGCCGGGTCGGGCCAGGACCGAGCGCCCTGGCGGCCAGCACGATGAACGGCCTGACGATGGCGTGGCTCGCCGAGCCGTTCACCATCTGGAAAGCTCGTCGAGAAACCATCGCGAAAAGAAAACGCAACCGGCTGGCTGAGTACGCCCGCACTGAAGCTCGCTCGACGGCATCCATTTGACCCGCTCCCTTGGTTTGGGAGCCCGACTGAAGCAACCAGTCGGCCGCTCCCTTCGACTCTTGAACGCCCCCTCGGAAGCCAGTACCTACGGGTACCATGCGAAGACCTGCGAAGACGTTTTGCTTGCACCGGGACGAGAGAAGTAAAATCCTGTTAGCCGGCAAACAGGGGGGTAGCGCATGAAAACCGTCGGAGTCGAGAACGTCCACGGTGATCTTCTCGAAGCTTTCTCGGCCGCGGGCGCGGAACTGTCCCGTTTCAAGACAGTCCCCGACGTCGCCGAAGCCGCGCTCCGCCTGGGTCTCGATCTGACCAACTCCACCGTCGCTTTCATCGCCGTGCTCGACGAGTCGGGCGACACCAAGCGCGTCTTCTCCAAGGCTCGCACGGTGGCGGACCAGCTCAGCGACGCGGAGATCGAGCGGGTCTTTGCGATGGCGGGCGCCACCACCGGGCCTCCGGCCGCGACCGCATGGACCGGCGTCGATGGTCCGGGTCCGATCGCGAGGCCGGTGATCCGGTCCACGTGCGCGAGGACGCTGGACGCCGGAGGCGAGTCGTTCGGCATGTTCGGCATCGCGAGCCCGGCGGGCTACAGCGTCGTACAGCTGCAGGCGTACGACGTCCTCGTCCGGAGTGTCGGGGCCGCGATCGGTATCGCCCGGATGCACGAGCGCCGGCAGGAGATGGTCGACACACTCGTCAACCTGCGTGCCGACCTCGACCGGAGCGAGCGCCAGCGCCTGATCAACGACGAGAGGGCGCGGAGCGCCGAGCGGGTCGAGCGGGCGCACGAGGCGGCGGTCGACGCTCTCCTTGCTGTCAGCCGCCACGCGCGTACGCCGCACGGCCTCACCGACTTCTACCGGCGCCTTACCCGCAGCATCGCCGAGCTCGTGGCGGCGCGCAAGGTCCTGTTCTGGAAACGCAACGAGGAGGGAATGCTGGTCCCGATCCGTGGCGCCTACGGCGTCGACGACCTGTTTCTCAGCGGCCTGGTTGCGGTGCCCTGCGCGCCCGACCGTGACGACCTCGCCAGCAGGGTCGTCTTCCACGACCTGATGTTCCGCGCGTCGCGCAGCGACGAGGCCACGGACGATTTCTTCGTGCTCGACACTCTCAAGGTCGACAGCGCAATCGCGGTGCCGTGGCGCGCAGGGGACGAGAGACTTGGCCTTGTCGCCGCGTATGACTCGCGGCGCCCGGAGGGGTTCTCTCGTGAGGACACGTGGGTCCTGCAAAAGGCGGGTCTGGCAGCCGGCCTCGTATGGCAGCTTCGCTACACGGACGCGGACCTGAAGAAAACGGCCGAGCGCCTCGAGAAGGTCGACGCCGCGCGACAGATGCTGCTGAGAAACGTTTCGACGGCGGTCGAAAAGGCGCGCAAACGTTTCGCCGGCGACCTGCACGATGACGCGCTGCAGAAGCTGACGGCGGTCGAGCTGCAGCTGCAGAGACTGCGAGTCCCCAACGGTGACTACGCAACTCTGCTGACAGAGGCCGAGCTCCTCCTGGCGCAGACCGAGGATGCGTTGCGCCGCCTGCTGTTCGAGGTGCGGCCGCCGGCGCTAGAGATGCCCGGAGGCTTTGTCGAGACCATTCGCGACCGTGTGCGCATGCTCAAGACGATGACCGGCGCGGAGGTCGAGCTCGAGCTCGATCTGCCCGACGACCTGTCGTTCGAGTTCCGGTCGATGCTCTACCGGCAGGTCACCGAGGCGATCACCAACGTCGAGAAGCACGCCGCCGCGACCCAGGTGCGGGTCTCGCTGACGGTGCTGGATGACGGCGTGCACGGGATCATCCAGGACAACGGCCGCGGCTTTGTGGTCGCGGAGCGCGACCGCCTGCCGGGCCACCTCGGCCTCCTCGCGCTCAATGAAAGGGCGCTGCTGGCCGGCGGATGGAACAAGATTCAGAGCGAGCCTGGGCTCGGTACGACGGTCGAATTCTGGATCCCGCTGTCAGAATCGAAATCACAAGCGTGAGCAATCAGACGCGCGTCATGATCATCGAGGACCACCAGGTCGTGGCCGAGGGCCTGGCCGCCCTCATCAACGACCAGGACGACATGAAGGTGGTCGGCCACTCCGGTTCGGTCGCCGAGTCGATCGCGCGCGCGGCGGAGCTGAAGCCTGACCTTGTTCTGATCGACTTTCGCCTCACCGACGGCACCGGCGCCGACGCTGCCGCAGGAATCCGCCAGATGCGCCCAGAGACCAAGCTGATCTTCCTGACGCGCGAGGACAGCGACGCGGCACGATTCGCGGCGCTGGAGGCCGGCGCAAGCGCGTTCATCCACAAGTCGCGCGCGGCGCAGGAGGTCGTCGACGCCATCCGCACAGTCGCCCAGGGCGGATCGCTGTTTACTCCTCGCAGCATCGCGCAGCTGCTCAACAGCAGGCGCGAGGTCGAAACTCAGCTCGAACGCCTGACCCCGCGTGAGAAAGAGGTGCTCCGACTGATGGCCGAGGGCACGTCCAGCCGGGACATCGCGGACAAGCTCGGCATCAGCTACACCACGGTGCGAACGCACATCCGCAGCCTCGGCAGCAAGCTGGGTGTGCACTCGAAGCTCGAGGCGATCGTCAAGGCGCGCGAGCTTGCGCTCGTCGAGTAGTTAGGCGCCGGAGACTTTTCGCCGGCCGGCGCGGCCCAGAATCCTGATCGGCGACGGCTGGTCCTCTTGCTGCCAGCGCCGTACGGTCTTGCGCCGCCGTTTGTCCTCGTAGAGGTCGGCGTCCGCGGCCTGATAGACGGCCTGCCAGTCCTGACCCGGCCGCCACGCCGCGATTCCGACACTGACCTCGACATGCTCGGGCGCACGCATGCTCAGCGCGGCGTGTTCGACCGCGCGCCGCAAACGAGTCGCGACGTCGCGCGCCCGCTCGAGGTCTGTCTCGGGCATCGCCACACCGAACTCGTCGCCGCCCACGCGTGCGCACAGGTCGGACGCGCGCACGACGCGCTGCAACTGCTGCGCGACGAGCTTCAGCGCTCCGTCGCCGGCGCTGTGGCCGAGCTTGTCATTGATGCGCTTGAGGTTGTCGAGGTCGATCATCATCAGCGACAGCCGCCGGTTGTGGCGGTCGGCGAGCGCGACCTCACGCTCCATCACGCGCTCGAACTCGCGTCGATTCGCCAGACCGGTGAGGTGATCGGTGCGCGCCTCGCTCGCGAACTGGCGTGCGCGGTCGATGGCGATCGCAACCTGGTCGGCGACCGCAGCCATGAACAGGAGGTCGGACGCATTGAAAACCCGGTCGACCATCGTGCCCACGCTCATCACGCCCACCGTGCGGCCGCGCACGCGCAGCTGCGCACGCAGCGCGTTCCACTGCGGGCCGGAGACGCGGTCGACCTGCGACTCCGACCGTCCCACCGCCGACGCCGACGCCTTGACGTGCGGCCCGACCTGGCGACTGAAGTCCTCGACCTGATCGTCGTCGAGTCCGACGATGTGGACGAGCTTGTATGCCGAGCGTTCGCGCAACCACAGCCCACCCGTCGTCAGCCGTAAGGCGGCGAGCGCTTCCACGAGCGCGACCTCCGCCGTCTCCGTCAGGTCGAGTGAGCGGCTCATCGCGGTGACGATCGCCGCGAGCCCGTACATCTCACTTTCCCGCGCGCGGTGTTCCTCGTCGATGTGGTCGAGGTACCCACGCGCGATCGCCGTCGTCAGGCGCTCCGTCACGTCCTCGAGCCTGCCCTGTGCGAGCGAGATGATCTCGTCGTAGTGCGGCTTGCCCTGGATGGGTCGGGATAGGAGCTCGATGGTGGCGCGGCGATAGACCGCGAGCACATCGATCAACGATTCGAGGGGGAGACCCTGCGCGGCGCGAAGTCTGCCGTAATCGCGCGCTCGGCGCTCGAAGTCGGGCCACGGCATCTCGACATCGGTGCGGAGCGCCGCGAGGAGCATCTCGATGAAACCGGCGGACGTCGAGACGAGGTCTTCGCCGGTCTGCTCCGACACGACGATGAGCTCGGGCGCGCGCGCACGCACCACCTCGAGCGCCTTGCGCCCGCTTTCGCGCGAGTCGACTCCCAATCCGCTTGCTAGGGTGGCAAGGAGGTCGACCGCGTAGCCGCTATTCGACTCTGCCCCGGGATTCATCCAAGTTGAAAACGTCGCGGGGCGTACGGACACCTAGTACTGCAAGTGCGTTAGCCAAAATCCGGCCGTCTGTACGGCGACCGGAACGGCCCTCCTGGGGGACAGTAGACGCCAGGTGAGTTCGACTCACTGATCTCAGGGGGGTGAAGGAACGGAATATGGCGGAACCCATCGCTGCTGCAAACGTCGGTGAATCGCAGGAAACGACTACGACTACGTATCGGGCCGGCAACGAAGCGGACTTCGAGCGCCTGTATCAGGCCTCGTACGGAAAAATCCTCGGCACGTTGACCGCGATGCTCGGCGATCGAGCGGCAGCGGAAGACTGTGCCCAGGACGCCTTCGAGCGTGCCTACAAGAAGTGGGCCACCTGGCAGCCGATAGCCCCGGCGGAAGCCTGGGTGCATCGGATTGCGATCAACGCCGCGGTTTCGTACCAGCGGAAGATGCGTCTGCGCGAGGTCGGTGAGGTGATTCGACGTCTCGGCCGGCCTGGCCTGGCTCCCGATCCGCAAGAGGTCGTCGAGCACCGAGACCTGGCGACGGCGCTCGCCAAGCTCCCGCCCAAGCAGGCGGCGGCGATCGTGCTGCGCCACTACCCCGGCTACACCAACCGCGCGATCGCGCAGGCGCTCGGCATCCCCGAGCGGACCGTCGCGTCGAGACTTGCGGTCGCGAAAGAGCGGCTGCGGTTGATGCTCAAGCACTCGTACGGGCCCCAGGCCGCGTACGACGAGCCAACGACTCCCGCCGAAAGAGGGTTTGCCGTCGAGGGCTAGCGCCCAACCGCTAGCCCTCTTCGTTTCTTTTCCACGGCAGCAGGGACGCTACTCGAGCGATCGATCGTCGTCCGTCGGTCACGCGCACCGAACGAACTGGTTTGGCTCGCATATCAGGCGTCCGAGGCCTCGATAACCCCGGATTGGCGCGCCTATCCAGGGGTTTTCTGTTCGCTGCACTAACCGTCCGCCGTAGGCTGCTCTCACTCAAGTGGGCCGGAACGCCAGGCGCCGCGCGCAGGAGCATGAGGATATTCGCCCGCGCGGCCTCACGCCGGAAGAGGAGAAGTCGGGCGAGGGGCGGGAGCGGTGTCCGCGTTGTGGCTCAACGCACCTTGTAACTATGCAGCGGCCGCTCGGGCTGCCGCCTTCAGCGCCGGGGGGCGATGTTGTGTGTGTCAACTGCGGGTGGCAGGGAAAGCTGGCGCCGACTTATTGGGGCTGAGATTGCGTTGCGGAGATGTCGTCGACAGGTAGAGCTCAACCGGCAGCCCTTTCGTATCTCTTCGACATCAGCCGCGCGACGCTTCGACGCAATCGGCTCCAGTGACCGCCGGCGCGGTCCGGCCCGCGACGTTCGTACCGCGGCGCGTTTGTATCGGCGCACTGCTGGCATCCACACCCGTAGCCGGTGTCGGCCAAACGCCGCCCCGTCTTGTCGAACCGCGCCTGCATCACCGCCTGTTTAGCAGTGCGTTCCCGGCAGGTAGTACGCCATCTGGCCCTTGCAGCTCTGGTTGATGAGCCCGGCCGGCTCGCTGTACCACTCGTTGCCCATGCCCATCGCGTCGAGCGCCTGCTGCATGAACGGATGCCACATGGGCGCCGCGATGTAGTAGCTGTCCGAGTTGAGCGTCATCTTCAGGTTCCAGTTGGCGTTGCCGCCCCACACCGCCGCTACGAGGTGCGGCGTGTAGCCGACGGTCCAGGCGTCCGCGAAGGAGTCGGACGTACCGGTCTTCACGCCAACAGTGCGGCCGGGGAGCGTGAGCAGCGAGTTGCGGCCGAAGATCATGGCGCGGTTGTTGTCGTTGGACATGACCTGTTCCATGATGTAGGCCACTCGCGGGTCGATGACCTGCTTGCCCGGGTCGTAGGGATGGGTGTAGACGATGTGGTCGTTCTTCGTCACGACGTTGATCGCATAAGGCATGCGAAGAATGCCCTGCGTCGCGAGCACGGATGCGCCGGTCGCCATCTGCAGCGGCGTTTCGCCGTAGCCCCCAAGCGTCAGCGACGGGCCGAAGTTGGTGTCGGGGTCGTTGTCGGTGTAGATCGGAAAGCCGTTGGCGTCGGTCCCGTGCAGCTGGTAGGGCGGCGCGCCCATGGCGCGGGCCATGTCCACGACGTTCGACACGCCGACACCGAGCTCGACCTTGACGGCCGGGAGGTTGAGCGAGTTGCCCATGCAGACCTGCAGCTGGCACGTGCCGTGGAACTTGCCGTCGTAGTTCTGCGGCTTCCACACGCTGTTGCCGTCAGGAATGGCGATGGCACTGTCCTGGATGGGCGTCGTCATCGTGTACTTGCCGCTCGCGATGGCGGCCGTGTACGTGTAGATCTTCATCGACGAGCCCGGGTTGCGTGGAGGCCACACCGCGAGGTTGTACTGACCGCCGTACGCATTGGGATTCGCTGATCCGACCATCACCAGGATTCCCCCCGATGTGGGGTCGAGCGCGACGAGCGCGCCCTGCGTCACACGCCGGTACGCGAGAGACGCGATGACATTGCTGACGATGCTCTGACCGATGTTCTGCAGCGTCGGGTTCAGCGTCGTGATGACACGCAGGCCGCCTTCATACGTCGCGGTCTTGCCGAACTGCTGGATCAGCTGCGACGTGACGTAGCTGACGAACGCCGGGTACACGATCGAGTTGGTCGGCATGAACATGTGGGTCGGCGGCGAGATGTCCTCGGAGAACGCCTGCGCCGCGTCGCTGGCCGTGATCTTGTCGTCACGGATCATCGCGTTCAGCACCTGCTGCTGCCGCGCTTTGGCCGACGTCCAGTTGACGAGCGGGTTGTAGATCGTCGGACCGCGGATGACGCCGGCAAGCATCGACGCCTGCGCCAGGTCGAGGTCTTTCGTCTGCTTGTGGAAATAGATCTTCGACGCCGCTGCCGTACCCCACGCGGTGTTCGCGAAGAACACGCTGTTCAGGTACCACTCGAGGATCTGGTCCTTGGTGTACTTGCGCTCGAGCTCAAAGGCGAGAAGCGCCTCGCGCATCTTGCGGTCGATCGACGTCTGGTTACCGACCAGCCGCAGCTTGACGAGCTGCTGGGTGATCGTCGAGGCGCCCTCGGTGGGCGACCCTGTCTGGTAGTCGACGATGCCCGCGCGCATGATGCCCTGCGGGTCGATGCCGGGCTCGTTGTAGAAGTTGCGGTCCTCGATCGAGATCACCGCTTCCGGGAGAAGCGTGCCCATGTCGGACAGCGACTCGTAGTAGTTCTGATAGCCGGGCGGGTGCAGGTCCGCGAGCAGCGTCTTGTTGTCCGAGGCATAGATCAAGGTGTCCTCGGCGACGCCTGTGGTCACCTGGCTCGGGTCAGGCAGCTTGTCCGCAAACGCGACGTAACCCGGCGACGTGATGATCAGGCTCGGCACCGCGATCGCAAGCAGGATGAACAGGCGCACGAGCCATCCCGCGGGCCGTGAGAACCTCCCCTGGGTCAGAACCTGCGGGGCGCTGGCGCGCCGCCGCATGCCGTTACCTCTACGAGGCCAGACGATCGGATCGTGGTGGTTCAGCGGCATCGTTTTCCCCCGGTGGCAGCATCGGTCCGGTCGTGAGAGGTCCGTACCAGCCGATAGATTGGGCGCCCAAGAGCGCCTGGATGTCGATGATCTCGCCGGGCCGGAGCGCGACCGGCTTCAGGCTGCGCTTGGCCGCGCGCGCGGTGCGCGCTGCGAGATCACTGATGACGGGTTCGCCCGCCGCGGAGTACCACGAACGGGCCGCATATTGAAGGTGTGCTGTCGCGTCGCGCAGCGAGTCCAGTCGCGCGCGCGACTCGACCCTGCCCGCGGCAGCGGCCTGAGCCAGCCGTCCGGCGTGGTGCGGGACCACTACGTCGCGCATCCAGATCGCCATCTCGACGAGCCCGGCGAGCACTGCGGTCCCTGCGATCGCGCCCCATGCCGCGATGCGGCGATTGACGCCGGCCAGCGGATCGCCGGCCGCGGCGGACTGGCTTGCAGCGGTGGGCGCCACCGCCACGGGGATTTCCATCCACTCGCGAAGCCGGACTCGCGGCTGCCATCGCTGGGCGCTGCGCGCCGAGCGAATGAACATGAGGGCGAAGATGTCCGTGCCGGCGATGATCACGAGCCAGCTGGCGATCGGGAACCGGTGGTCGACGATCCAGCCGCCGACTCCACCGAGCATCAACCCGATGGTGGTGTTGAAGATCTGGTCGGCACCCCAGATCGCAGACGTGCTCAGCTCGCGAGCGTTGCGATCGGTGATGCTGGCGACGCCGAGGACGCACACGCTGACGAAGGCGACCCACAGGACGATCTCGACCGGTCTGGGGATCGCTCGCCGCACAGGCGGGACGAACGTCGCGGCGACCATGCCCGTGAAGAGCGCAATCGAAAACTGCAGCAGCAGCGGGACTTCCACGCCAAAAGAACGCGCCCCCGGACGGGAGTATTGGCCGGCCGGACCCTCCGACAGAACCTTACGAATTGTTCACATTGACCGCCCGATGCGTTGTCTGGATGGCGCGGACGCTGACCCGCTCGGCGTCCGCTCCGCCAATGCCATGGTGGTTCTTTTGATCGTCCTGATCCTGACCATCGGGCTCTCGGTGAGGGCAGGCCTCTACCGGCAGCGACTTGGGGTCGCCGAGTCCGACCAAGACGCAAGCGACCAGTCCTGGCTGGTAGACGCTTGCGCCCGCACCTTCGTGCTCGTCCTTCTTTCCTTGCTTGGCCTGCTGGCGCTGGGCGTCATGTATGGCAACGTTCTCGGCGCGGTTCACGCGGGCCCCTAGGACGTTCTATCGATAGAAGCAGCCCACTGCCCCGGGCTGCTTCAGCTGTAAAACGGCCCCTTTTCCTGCCGTTTGTCGCCTTTTGACAAGCCTTCAGGCTATTTAACTCACCCGCCTCCGGCGCGCTGCCGCGCCCTCCGTAGGTTGCCCCCGACGACTAGCGCTGCCTTTGGCCGCGCGCACAGGGGGTACCAGTGTTCTCGCTTCGCTCCAAGGCGTTGTTTGTTGTCGCGCTTGCGATGGCGGTTGGCCCGCTCATGGCCGGCCCGACCACAGCCAGAGCGGCCACCGTGAACAACTGCAGCACGGGCGCGGGCGCCTGCTCGCCGCAGGCAGGGGCAGAAAACGCCCTCCAGGTCACGCTCCCCGACGGCGCCCAGCCATGTCCCTCGTCGGGCATGGGCGCGTCGTGCCTGACGAGCGATGGCACGGCCGACCTCGCTCCCGGGACCGCCTCGACTCCGGACGGCGCGCAGCCATGTCCGTCGAGCTCGGCCTTGAGCACGCCCGCAGCGTGTAGTGACCCGACCTCAGCCGTCGCGCCGGCCACCAATCCATCCGTCGAACCCAGCGTCCCCGTAGCGACCATCCGGCCGGCGCCCGCCGTCCCAACTCTGACGCTCGCCTCGAGCGCACCCGCGACCGTCTCCGGAGGCAGCGTCGTGCTGACCGCGAACGCGGCGGCCGGCGCGATCAAAGGCGGAGGAGCGCTCGAGATCTTCGATACGACCACGAGCACGTTGGTCGGATCTTGCTCGCAGGGGACCGAGTGCAGCGTGGGGTACTCGGCCGGCGCCGGTGTGCACCGGTTCAAGGCCTACGTCGTCGGTTCGCCGACCGGCAGTGTGCCGGACGGCTCGGCCACCGCCTCGGACGCGGTCTCGGTCGGCTGGCTCGGCGTCACTCTGGCCTCGACCCAGGCGGCGGTCGGACCGGGCAAGATCGCGACGCTCACCGCGACCTCGACCGTGCCCGTCGACCAGTTCGGGTACTCGATCCAGCTACTCGACGCCGACACCAACACGCCCATCACCTTCTGCAGCAGGGGCACCAACTGCAGCGTGTCGGTCAGCGAGCCCGCGAGCGGAAGCCGTGCATTCGTCGCCCACGTCGGCCCGGCGACGTCAGACCCGCTCTCGGTGACCTGGCTGTCGGTCGGGCTGACGGGCAGCTCCACGTATCAGGCCGGAGGCATCATCCACCTCGACGCGACCACCAACGTCGACCTGACGAACACGCCGTGGAGCCTGGGGATCCTCGACGCGTCCGGCCACCTGGTCGCGGCACCCTGCAAAGCCGCCTCGTGCAGCGCGGACGTGGCCATGACGTCGGCCAGCACGCCGCAGTTCACCGCCGTCGTCGGCGCGGTCCCGGCGGCGCGGACCGAAGCCAAGGTCCTGCAGCTCGTCCAGAAGTTGAGCGGGCCAACGACGCTGGTCAACGTGCAGGCGCAGTCGACCGCCATGCAGCCGACCCGGCTGCTGTGGGGCGTCGACTCGTGCAAGGCCTTCACCGGCGACCCGACCGGCGAGATCTTTCCCGGCGTCGCGTCGAGCGTCGGCACGCCTGATTTCTGGGGACGCTACCTGACGACGACCGTGTGCCCCGCCATCAGCTCGGCCGAGGTCGCGCTGGCGCACGACCAGCACATGGCGATCCTTCCCATCTACAACGACTTCGACTGCTCCAACGTCGCAGGCTACGACACGGCCACCGGTTACGCGCAGGCCGCGATCGCAGCGGCGCAGGCCTTGAGCATTCCCAAAGGCCGGGTTCTCGCGATCGACATCGAGCCTTCCGGCCCGTACTGCAGCGGCGCCGTCGATGCCGACTTCGTCCGCGGTTGGTTCGACACCATCACGACCGCCGGCTACGTCCCCGTCTATTACGGCAACGGGACCTCCGGCAGCGAGTTTGCGACCGCATGGTGCCAGGCGCAGAGCCAGCAGGCCCAGATCGCCACCGGATCCTTCATCTGGTCGTTCGAGCCCTCGCTCGAGGACGGCGGCTGGTCGAAGTCGAACGCGCCGGGTTGGTCTCCCTACGACACGGGCTGCCCCGACGCCGTGGCGGCGTGGCAGTACCAGATCGACGTCAACAGCCCGAACCCGAACATCGACTCCGATGAGGCGCTCGCCACCCTGCCGCTCTGGTACCCGTGACGCTCACTCTGTAGACATCTCCCCCTGTGTTCGCGCCCGGGTGTCGATTCGACCCCGGGCGTTTTTCATTTCAGGTCTGCTTCATCTCTTTTAACCGAGGGGGTTAACCGTGGAACGAAGAGATATGGATGTCGAACGCGACCCCGAGACGGGCCGCGTCTATGAGCACCGGACAGTGAGCGAGGGACCGATCCCGCCTTCGGAGTCGGAGGTCGTGAGCACCTTCAACCCAGGTTGGCGTGCCGTGCAGCTCGTCTACCTGGTGTTCGGCGTGATCGATGGTTTGCTGATCATCCGCCTGCTGCTCAAGCTTCTCGGTGCCAACCCGACCGCGGGGTTTGCGAACTGGGTCTACAACGTGACCTCGTTCTTCCTCGCGCCGTTCAAGAACATCCTGCCGACGATCGGCACCGATCAGTCGCAGCTCGAGATGTCGGTGGTGCTTGCGGTCATCGTCTACGCGTTGATCGGTTGGGCGGTCGGTCGCCTGATCGCGATCATCTTCTACCGCAACGTCACCGTGGCGCACCGCTCCGGCGGCCTGCGCCCGCGGGGATATTAGCCACTGGCCTTTGCGCGATAGTCCGGACTAACTGCGGGTCCGCGCGACGCGGATGCAGTGATAGTCCGGACTGACGCGGGTCTTAGCCGGCTCGGAGTCCCGGCTGCGAGGCGAGGTCGCGAATGTCCTGGACCTGGCGCGTGATCCAGCGCGCGATGTCGTTGGTGCGGATCACCTCGCGTGCACCCTCGTTGCGGCGCCGCTTTTCGTCCATGCCCATCACGATCGCCTGGTGCATGGCGTTGGCGGTCGCCTCGATGTCGAAGGGGTTGACGGAGAGCACGTGCGGCTGAAGCTCTTCGTGTGAGCCGACGTTCTCGGAGAGAACGATCACGCCGTCCGTGCGGTTCACGAGCGCTCCTTCTTTGGAAACGAGGTTGAGGCCGTCGTAGACGGAATTGACGACGAGCACATCGAAGTTGCGCATCGCCGCCATCGCCTTGCGCACGCTCTCACCGAGCTCGAGGCGGATCGGAAGCCAGCCCTGCGCGCCGTACTGCGCGTTGATGCGCTGGACGGTCTGCCGCACCTTGCGCACGTAGTTGCGATAAGCGGCCACGTCCTGACGGGACGGCTGCAGAAAAGCCCAGAACTGCACCCGGCCCTTGAGCTCGGCGTGATGGGCGAGCAGCTTTTCGTAGGCGAGAAAACCCCGCACGATGTTCTTCGAGGGATCGGTGCGATCGATGCGCACGATCAGGTGCTCGGGTCGCCAGTCGCGAAGCTTGCGCTCCTCGACCATCACACCGTGCGAGTACGAGAGACGCGTGGTGCTGGCGACGTCGATCGATATCGGGTAGGCACGCGCGTAGACGACGCGGCCATCGACGAGCACGGCCTTCTCGCGTTCGTCGACCGCGAGGCCGGCATTCTCCTCGCACGTCATGAGGAAGTTGCGCACGTCGAGGCTGGTCTGGAAGCCGACGATGTCGCAGCCGAGCAGCCCCCGCAGGATCGCGTCGCGCATCTCGCGCGGCAGCACCTTCCAGTACTGCGGCGTCGGCCAGGGTATGTGCACGAAGTGCTGGATGATCGCGCCGTGCAGCTGCTCCCGCACCAATTTCGGCACGAGATAGAGCTGGTAGTCGTGAACCATGACCAGCGGCCGGCCGGGCAGACCGCGCGCGACGTCGACGACCCGACGCGCCACCTGCTTGTTGACCTCGACGTAGCCGTTCTTCCACGCGCGGTGGATGCGGCCGTTGATCACCGGTTGGTTGGCGAGGTCCCACAGGTAGTGCTGGACGAACCACAGCACGGGGTTGGAGATGACGGAGTAGTACTGCTCGTACTGCTCGGCCGTCGGCGTCGCGTAGTGCAAACGCGTCTCGTTGCGGATCAGCGGCGCGTTCCAGTCGGCGCCGTGCTGCTCGATCAGAGCGCGCTCACTTTCGGTGCGCGCCACCGCGACCCAATCCGCGGCCGCAACCTCCGCGAGCGTCAGCAGCGCCGTGATCACGCCGCCGGCGCCGCGCGTGAACCCCCCCTCGGGCCGCGGCTCGTGCGGCGCGCGGTTGGCCACGATGATGGGCGAGCTCTCGGGCAGCGTCCTCATCACGTAGCTGCGCAGCGAAGTGCCCGGACGGCGACGTTCGACGCTGTCGAGGAACGGCGACTCCGATGGTTTCATCGCCAACATCAACTCGGCGATGGTTTTGGTGACGGTGAAGGCGACGGCTGGGCCGACGGCGATGCCGACGGCAGGACCGAAGGCAGCACCGACGGGATCGCCGATGGGCTGGCCGAGGGTGCAGCCGATGGGCTTGCCGACGACGAGGGCGACGCCTGCGTCGTGCAAGCGCCGGGCAGGAACGGGTCGAGGTTGTCGCTGCCGCAACCCTGCTGAACGCCCGCCGGCTTCGTGTACCAGTCGCGCATGTTCGAAGGCAGCGGGTTGATGAATCGCTTCATGATGGTCAGGCCGACGTTCTCCCCGTAGGCGTGGATCAGCCCGCCCCCGCCGTTGGGCGCGGTGTTGCCGACCCAGACGCCCGTGACGATGTCGGGGTTGTAGGCCATGATCCACGAGTCGGGAATGCCCCCATTACCGTTGTCGCTAGTCCCGGTCTTGGACGCCATCTGCCGGTTCCAGCCGAAGCCCCAGGTCGTCTGATAGCGCTTGAGGACGTCGTTCATGAGGTACGCCTCCGCTTGTGTCAGAACCGTGTTGCTCGTCGGGTTCTCGTATTTGAACGCCGGGTGACCGCTCGAATCGTCGACCTCGGTGAAAGCGCGGAGGTCGATTCGCTGACCCTGGTTCGCGAACGTTTGATAACCCTGGACGTGCTCGTAGAGAGTCACGTCACTCGCCCCGATAGCCGTTGAGAGGTAGGGCTGCAGCTTACTTTTGATTCCCATCGCGTGCGCCAGGTCGATGACGTTGTTCATTCCTTCCATCTGACCAACCTGGACCGCGGGGATGTTGCGTGAGTAGAGGATCGCCTTGCTCGCGGGGATGTTTCCAAATCCGCCGTTGTCGAAGTCGCGCGGCATGTAGCCGTTGAAGTTGGTCAGTGAGTCGTGAAGGACCGTCGCCCATGTGATCTTGTGGTCGCGCAGCGCGGCCTCATAGACGTACGGCTTGAACGACGAGCCGGGCTGCCGCGGTGACAGAACCACATTGAACTGGCCGCCGATCGCATCGTTGCCGTAGTCGGCGGAACCGACCCAGGCGAGGATCTCGCCGTTCTTCGGATCTGCGGCGAGCAGCGCGGCGTTGTTCACGTTGTACGGCTTCAGGTCCTTGACGCCGTTCGTGATCGCGTCCTGCGCGATCTTCTGGATGTTCAGGTCGAGCGTCGTGTGGACGACGATCCCGCCCTGCTGCACCTCTGCCGCACCGAACATCGACTCGAGCTGCTGAAGGACGTAATCGACGAAGTGCGGCGCGAGGCTCTGCCGTGCGGACGGCTGGATCTGCATCTCGGACTTGACGTCTTCCTGGGCTGCCTTGTCAGCTTCCGCCTGGCTCATAGCCCCGGTGGTCACCATTCCCTGGAGGACGTACTGCTCCCGCTCGTGTGCGAGGTCGTAGTGCAGGACCGGGTCGTAAAGCGACGGCGCCTGGATGAGACCCGCGAGAAACGCCGCCTGCGCGGGCGAGAGGTCCTTCGCGTCCTTATTGAAATATGTGCGCGCCGCGGCGCCGACGCCATATGCGCCGTGACCGAAGTAGACGCGGTTGAGATACATCGTGAGGATCTGATCCTTGGAATAGCGCTGCTCGAGCGCGATGGCGAGCACGACCTCCTGGATCTTCCGCTGGAAGGATCGCTGCGGCGTCAGCAGCTGGATCTTCACCAGCTGCTGGGTGATGGTGCTTCCGCCCTGGTTGACGCCACCCGACGAAACGTCGACCCACGCGGCGCGCGCGATCGACGTCGGATCCACCGCACCGTGCGTGTAGAAGCTGCGGTCCTCGGCGGCGAGCACCGCCTTTGGCGCATATGGACCCATCTGGTCGAGGGCAAGAGTCACGTGGTAATGACCGGCGGGACTCCAGTCCTCGATCAGCTTGCCGTTGCGATCGAGCACGATCACATCGCCCGCGGCGAGCACGTTCTGGCTCGGGTCGGGCAGATCCTTGATGGCCCACAGCACGTACAGGGTCGAGCCGACCAGCAGGACACCTACGATCGATGCGATCCACACGCGCTTGGCCCACAGCCATGCGATCGGCTGGGTCCAAAGCGAAGGTCGGCCGCCACCTGCGGCCGGTCGAGTAGCCACCCTTCGCGCTCCTCCTCCGAGCGCTCACATGGCCGAACTGACGCCAGTTCCGAGCGCTTCGAGTTAAGAACGCCGAGTTAAAACGGGTTACTCGGCGGTCTGGGAACCTCGGTTTGGCCGGCTAATCGGGTACGACGCGCGGCCCAAACGCCCGATAGGCGCGCCTATCCGGAAAAGGTTTAGCCGAACTCCACGGCTATGTAGCCGTAACCGTTCGCCCCCACCGCCCATGCGGTCGCCACGTAGTGGTAGGGGCCGAGGATGTTGGCGCGGTGCTCCGCGCTGTTCATGAACATGGTGTTGAGCTGCGTGTCGTTCACGCCCAACGACCACCACCCGATGTTCTCACCCGTCTGCGGACCGAGGCGGCAGTTGAGGTCCTGGTACACGCCGCCGTAATGCGCGAAGGTCACACCTGGCTGCGCGAGGTGAGCGGCCTGCGCGCGCGCGACGCTGTAGAGGCAGCTGCTCCACGTCAACGGCGCAAGGCCGTTGCGTGCCCGGTCCTGGTTGATCAGCGCCTGCTGTGTCGAACCGATGACGATCGCGGCACGCGCGGGCGGCGCTGCCGGTGCTGGCGCCGGAGGCGGAGGGCTTGGACTTGGCGAGATCAGCTGCGGCGGAGCCGCGCCGGGGTCAAGCTCGTCGTAAGCCGTGAGCCCGACGGCCGTCTGGTGCGACGCCGCCAAGGCGCGCGGAGCGATCGCGCGGTGATGCGCATTCGCCACGGCGCCGGCGGTCAAGAAGATCGCGCCGACCACTACGAGTCCCCCGAGCCATGAAGCCAAACGCATCGGCGAGGCTGCCAAGTCTGGGCTTCGCTGCCCTCGCGGCACAAGAGGATGAGGTAAAGCGATGTAAAGATCGCCCCGAGCGACCGGCGGCGACGACTATTCGGGCAGCCGGCTCTTCAGGCGCTCGTAGGCCAGGACGAGAAACGACTCGGCGCCCTGCTCCCAGCCCGGCAGCTGCGTCCACATGTACGCCATTGCGCGCAGCGCAAGGCTCAGCGCCTCGTACACCTGAAAGCGCTGCAACGTGGCGTGCGGCCGCAGCTCGCGATATCGACGAATGAAGATGTCACGCACGTCTTCAGCGGCAGCCGATTGCGACCAGTCCTGCGGCTGCGACGGCACCAGGTAGCCGCAGAACTTGCCCAGGTCGTAACTCGTCTCCGCCATCGCGAAATAGTCAAAGTCGAGGAGCGTGAAGGTGTCGTTGTGGAACAGGAACTGGTCGTACTTGAGATCACCGTGCGTCGGCAGGATCGCTTCTTCCGTCGTCTTGCGGATGCGCTCGCGCATGTGCGCGATCAAGTCCTTGAGGAGAAAGTGGCCCTCGGGCAGCACGTACATGAACTGCTCCATCACGCGTTCGAGGCGCGCGACCTCACGCTCGATGTCGATCCTGATGTCCGTCGTCACATCTGACTCGTGGATGACCGCGATGGCTTCGGCCGCGGCGGTTCCGCACATCTCGAATTCCGCGCTCGTCCGCTTGCCGCTGACGGCGCGCCCTTTGACCGCCTCCTCGAGCATCATTCCCATCTCCTCGACGTAACCAAGCGGTCGCGGAAGATTCAGGTAGCCCGGATACTTCACGGCTGTCCGCCAGAGCCCCTGGACGACGTTGATCGCCCGCAGTCCGCGGCCGCCGGGTTGGACCTTGCCGAAGATCCTCGCCGGGAGGCCCGGCACGTCGAGTGTGTAGCGGAGGATGCCGACGATCTCGGGCATATAGCGCACGCGCTCGATCGTCAGTTTGCGCGAGGCTTCGAGAATGTCCGACGTGTTGTCGACTCCGAGGAGCACCGACGCGACGCGAACGGGGTCGTTGGCGAGCGCGAGGTTCGGCATCGACGGGTCGAAGGGATAGAACCAGTACGCGTGCTGTGTCTCTGGAAATAGCCGAGGCGTGCCGACGCCGTTGAGTGGATCGACGCGCCCGCCGGCGCCCAGTCGCTCAAGCCGGGCGCTCAGTCTCTCCCAGCCCTCCGGGTTGAGAGCGCCCTTCGCCACGAGCCGCAGCTCGCGCTCCTCATCTTCCTTATTAATGTCGATGCTCAGCAGCGACCAGTAGGAGTCGGGCGGCTCGAGGCGTGTCCCTCGGCGGTGAACGCCTGTTAGCTCCCAGCCTGTGCCGGCGAGCACTTCCTCGACGTACGCAGCGACGGCTTCCTTGTTGGTCGCCGCGCGCATGGTTAGAACTGATGAAGTTTGCGTTTCCATTTCGAAGCGGATTGCCCTACTAGGGAACGCTGAGCGGGGCGTTCTGCGACATATCCCCGAGGCTGCGGGGTCCGTGTCCAGGACTGCGGCGAGGCATTTCGCTCATTTCCACGTGGAGGTGGGCATTTGGAAGCGTTCGGCGATTACCTCGCCAGCCGGCCCGTGCTTGCACGTCGCCTGCTGGTAAACGGTTTCATCCTGATGGCCGGACTCCTCCTCATGCTGGCTCGCACGTCACCGGCTCTGGCCGCGGACAACGGTCACGGTCAGGGCAAGGCACGGGACCACACGAGTGCATCCGCAGTCGCTCAGCGCCAGGACAGCCCTACGACGCGACATGAGCAGACGCACGGCGGTGGCGGGACGGGCGGCAGCGGAGGCGGTAACGGCGGTGGCAGTGGGTCGGGCGGCGCAAGTGGTGGCGCAACGACGCATGCCAGCAGCAGCGGCGGGTCGACCACTCACACCGATTCGACCAGCCACACCAACGGGAGCGCGAACAGCAACGCAAGTGCGAACAGCAACGCAAGTGCGAACAGCAACGCAAATGCGAACAGCAACGCGAGCGCTCACACCGACTCGAGCGCGAAGGCGCAGTCAGACACGCATGCGAGCTCCAACGGAAACGGCAATGGGCACGCGCACGCGACGACGATGGCGCCGACGACGACCTCGAACAAGCCCACCGGTCACAAAGAAGTTGTCGAGAACAACTCCGACACGCGTGGTGACGTGGCCGGCGGCAAGACGGGGAATGGCGACGACAAGACCACGGCCAAGACCAAGACCAAGGAATGGATGGAGGCCGACACGGTCACGACAGGGACGGCCGGCAGCGCGAACGGCAGCACGGGCGACTCGACGCAGGTGAACGCGTCGGGCACGACGAGCAGCACGGGCGGCTCGACCGGCAACTCGACCCAGGTCAACGCCTCGGGTACGGGTAACAGTGGC
>DASTIX010000013.1:0-14727 GCA_035717165.1 Candidatus Dormiibacterota bacterium | reverse complement strand
CACAGGAAGAAGAAGCAAAAGGTCAAGGCGCGGACGCAGGCTGCTAGGTAAGCTGCCTTCTGCGGTGCCGTAGCTCAGGTGGTAGAGCGCGCGACTCATAATCGCGTTGTCGGTGGTTCGAGTCCACCCGGCACCACCATGGCTCGCTGACTGAGATGCAGGTCGCGCCGCGTGCGCCGAGCAGATCGGCGATCGTGACCGCCGCCGTCCGGGCGCTGCATCGCGAAGAGCCGCAACCGTGGGTGCTCGACGATCTGCTCGCTGCCGGGCTCGCCGGCGAAGAGGGTAAGGCGATCATCGCCAACCTTCGCGAGAAGCTCTCCAGGGACGAACTCAGGGCGTTCGCCCACTGGGTCTGCATCCGCGCACGTTTGACAGAAGACGTGGTCGAGAGAGAGCTGGCGCAAGGAGCGAGCCAGTACGTGATTCTCGGTGCCGGCCTCGACTCGTTTGCGTATCGGCGGCGGGAACTCGTCGACCGGTTACGCGTTTTTGAGGTCGATCACCCGGCGAGCCAGGAGTGGAAGCGCAACCGTCTGCTCGAGCTCGGCGTCACGCCGCCGGCCAACCTCGTCTACTGCGCCGTCGACTTCGAAACGGAGTCGCTGGTCGATCGTCTCACCAGCTGTGGCTTCGACTGGGAGCAGCGCGCGATCTTCTCCTGGATCGGTGTGACGATGTATCTGACGTCGGACGCGATTCGTGGCACGCTCGATGCGATTGGCGCAAGCGCCCGAGGGAGCGCGATCGCGATGACCTACAACCAGCCGATGGAGACGCTCGACGATTTCAGCCGTGATGCCACATCGAAGCTCGCGAACGCGATCGGCGAGATGGGGGAGCGCTTCGTCACCTTCTTCACGCCCTCCGAAGCAGCCGAGTTGATGCGCCAGGAAGGCTTCGTCGATGCAGAGGACTTCGGCGGTCATGAGGCTTACCGCACCTACCTCGGTGACCGCGTCGATGTCAAAGTTGCCGGAGCGCAGCGCTTGATCGTTGCTCGAGTGCCATGACCCTCACCTTTGACCACGACTTCGGCGGCGGGCGAATCCTCGTCGCGGTTTCGGGCGGACCCGATTCGATCGCACTGCTGCTCGCACTTCGCGAGTCGCACCACGACATCGTCGCGGCGCATTACGACCACGCGCTGCGCGAGGGCTCCGATGTGCCGGCACGTCAGGTTGCCGCGCTCTGCCAGGACCTCGGCATCCAGCTGATCAGCGAGCGGCGTCATGAACCCGTCCCGAAAGGCTCGCTTCAGGCAGCGGCCAGACAGCTTCGTTACGCGTTTCTCGACCGAGCGCGCGAGCAGGCACGTGCGGAGGTGATCGCCACCGCGCACACCGCCGACGACCTGGTCGAGGGCGTCGTCCTTCATCTATTGCGAGGCTGCGGGCTCGCCGGATTCCGGGGAATGCCTGCGCGGCGCGGGCACTACGTCCGTCCTTTTCTCCGTGTATGGCGCACACAGGTGCGCGAGTTCCTCGCCGAACGCGGCGTCACGGCCTACGAGGATCCGTCGAACAGGGACCCGAGGTTCGCCCGCGTCCGCGTCCGCACCCAGATCCTGCCCGCCCTCGAGCGCGATCGACCCGGCATCACCCGGCGCTTTCACGCGGCTGCGATCGCGGCTGCGCGGCTCCAGGAAGAGGCGGAGAGCGCGCCGACCACGGTAGAGAACCTCAGGCGCCTGTATGCCCAGGCCGGTGGGCGCCAACCCGGCCTTTCCCGCCGCCACCTCGAGGCCATGGCGAAGCTGGCAGAAGGCCGTCGAGGTGGGCGGGGCGTCGACCTTCCGGGTGCCCTGCGTTTCCGTATCGTGGGGGGCCGCATGGAAGTCGTCCCGTCGCAGCCGGCGCACACGAGGCCTGTCCTCGAGGTCACCAGCTGCACCGGCTGCGGCGATTCACGCGCCGCGCACCTCCGCGAAGGGCTGAACGTGAGCCTCGGGTTCAGGCGACCGGGCCTCCGGATGCGTCCTCTGGGAGGACGCGGAACCCGCAAGCTCCAGGACATCTTCGTCGACGCGCGGGTGCCCCGCGAAGACCGCGACGCCTGGCCGCTCGTTTTCGCCGACGGCAAGCTCGCCTGGGTTCCGGGCGTGGCGGTCGATGCGGAGCTCGCGGCACCTGCCGGCGAGCCCGGCCTTCACATCGCCATTACACCAATTCCGGTTCGGTCGGCCGAGAATGTTGTTAGGCTAAAAGCTCCAATTCCTCGAGGAGACTGAATTGAGTCGCTTTCCCCGCTCCAGCCTGTTCTACTTCGCTTTGGTTGTCGTCCTTGGTCTGATCTTCTGGTTCACGTGGACTTCTATCCAGAATGGCCAGAACTCTGGCGACTGGACCTACAGCCAGCTCATCACGAATGCCAAATCAGGCCAGGTGAGCGACCTGGAGATCAACGGCACCGATGGTGTCGCCACGGAAAGGGGCAACCACAACAAGCACAACGTGACCCTCCAGGACTGCAGCAGCGGGTGCAGCGACCTGCTGACGACGATGCAGGACAACGGCGTCAACGTCAAGTTCGACAAGAACGCGACAGGCGGCTACCTCGTCAGCGTGCTGCTTCCGAACATCATCCTGGTCATCCTGATCGCGGCCTTCATGTGGTGGGTGCTCCGCCAGACGCAGAGCGGCAACAACCAGGCCATCTCTTTTGGGAGATCGCGCGCGCGAATGATCGCGGGCGACAAGCCGGCGATCACGTTCGCCGACGTCGCGGGTGTCGATGAAGCCAAACAGGAGCTCACCGAGATCGTCGAGTTCCTCAAATATCCCGAGAAATTCGTCGCCCTCGGCGCGCGCATTCCCAAGGGCGTGCTTCTCGTCGGTCCTCCCGGAACCGGCAAGACGCTGTTGAGCAAGGCCGTCGCCGGCGAGGCGGGGGTGCCTTTCTTCTCGATCTCCGGTTCAGAGTTTGTCGAGATGTTCGTCGGCGTCGGCGCGAGCCGCGTCCGCGACCTTTTCGACCAGGCCAAGAAGAACTCTCCGTGCATCGTGTTCGTGGACGAGATCGACGCTGTCGGCCGCCAGCGCGGCGCCGGCCTCGGCGGCGGCCACGACGAGCGCGAGCAGACCCTCAACCAGCTGCTCGTCGAGATGGACGGTTTCGACACCAACACGCACGTCATCGTCATCGCGGCCACCAACCGGCCGGACGTCCTAGACCCCGCGCTCTTGCGGCCCGGTCGTTTCGACCGCCACGTCACGCTCGACCGGCCTGACATCAAGGGCCGCCGCTCGATCCTCGACGTGCACGCGCGCAACAAGCCGCTCGACTCGACGGTCGACCTCGACGTGCTGGCGCGTCAGACGCCCGGATTCTCCGGCGCCGACCTCGCCAACCTCATCAACGAGGCGGCGATCCTTGCCGCCCGCGCGAACAAGAAGGTCATCGGCATGGACGAGCTCGAGGAGGCGATCGCGCGCGTCATCGCCGGTCCTGAGCGCAAGAGCCGGCGCATCTCCGACAAGGAGAAGGAGATCATCGCGTACCACGAGGTGGGTCACGCGCTGGTGATGAAGGCGCTGCCGCACACCGATCCCGTGCACAAGGTCTCGATCATCTCCCGCGGTATGGCTCTCGGCTGGACGCTGAGCCTGCCCGAGGAGGACAAGTACCTCGTCTCACGCGACGAGCTGATGGACCAGATCGCCGGCATCATGGGCGGGCGCGTGGCAGAGGAGATCGTGTTCAAAGACATCACCTCCGGCGCCGAGAACGACATCCAGAGGGCGACGCAGCTTGCGCGCCGCATGGTGACCCAGTGGGGAATGTCGGAGAAGCTTGGGACGGTGACGATGGGCCACAAGGAGGAGCTCGTCTTCCTGGGCCGCGACCTCGGCGAGCAGCGCAACTACTCGGAAGAGGTGGCGGCGATCATCGACGAGGAGATTCGCAGCATCGTCGACCACGGCTACCAGACCGCGAAGACCATCCTCACCCAACGGCGCACGAAGATGGATGCGGTGGTCGAGAGGCTGAAGGAAGTCGAGACGATCGACGGCAGAGAGCTCGACGAGATCCTCGCCGCCGAAGCGCCGTCGCAGCCGGCCGCTGCGGCCGGCGGGTCGTCGGGCGCGGCTTCGTAAAAGCGACTCCGTTTCCGCGACAGTCCGGACTATGAGCGGGTCCGGACGCTCGAAAACGCGCGTTAGTCCGGACTATCGCGCGTTGCAGCGCCTCACCGTTGCGGGGCGCGGCAATGTCGGCCGCAGCCTCGCCCGCGGGCTGCACGCGCGGTTGGTGCCGGCGCGAGTGGGCTTTCGGGTTCCCCGCGCCGGCATCCTGTTTCTTGCGGTCCCCGACGGCGCCGTTAGAGAGATGGCCGCGCGGGTCGCGGCGATGGGGCCGCCGGCCGAGCTGGCGGTCGTGCACTGCAGCGGCGCTCTCGGTTTGGACGCGCTCGATGTCCTCCGCCAAAACCCGCGCGGCTCGTTTCATCCGCTCCAGTCCTTTCCGGCACCGCGCGACCCTTCGGCGTTTCGCGGCATCACGATCGCGGTCGATGCGACGACGCCTTCGCTGGAGCGGCGGCTGGCCGCGATCGCCCGCTCACTCGGCGCCAGGCCGAGGCATGTCGGCGACGCCGAACGCGTCGTCTACCACGCCGCGGCCGTCTTCGCGTCGAACTTCGTCGACGTCGTGGTCGCCGAGGCGGTCGCGCTGCTGCAGGGCATCGGTTGGAGCGAGAAGGAAAGCCTCGCCGCGCTCGTTCCGCTGGTCGAAGGCGCTGTGTCCAACATCCGCCGCAGAGGTCCGATCAAGGCCCTGACGGGACCCATCCGAAGGGGTGACGCGGAGACGGTCTCGCGCCATCTCGCCGTGATGGACAACCCCGAGCTTTATCGTATGCTCGCGCTGGTTGCGCTCGAGATCGCGCAGCAGGCGGGGCTCGAACCCGCCGCGACCGAGCGGACCAGAAGGGCGCTGACCCGGGATGTGGCAGCGACCCAAAGGAGACGTGGCAGATGACCACTGTGCTGGACGTCCAGCGGTTCAAAGACGAAGGCCGGCGTTTCGCCATGCTCACCGCCTACGACTACGTCAGCGCGCGGATCCTGGACGAGGCGGGCATCCCGATCCTGCTCGTCGGCGACAGCCTCGGCATGGTGATGCTCGGTCATCCGACGACGCTGCCGGTGACGGTCGACGACATGCTCGTGCACGCCAAGGCAGTGTCCCGCGGCGCGCGGCAGGCTCTGCTGGTCGGCGACATGCCGTTCATGTCGTATCAGGTGTCGGCAGACGAGGCGGTGCGCAACGCCGGCCGCTTTGTACAGGAAGGCGGCATGCATGCCGTGAAGCTCGAGGGCGGTGGGCCTGCCATCGAGATCACGCGCCGGCTGACCGAGATCGGGATCCCGGTGATGGGTCACCTCGGCCTCACTCCGCAATCGGTCCATGCGATGGGCGGTTTCAAGGTCCAGGGCAAGACCGATGCCCAGGCGGCGCGAATCATGGCGGACGCCCGTGCACTCGAGGAGGCAGGCGCGTTCAGCATCGTCCTGGAAGGCATGCCGAGCAAGCTCGCGGCAGCGATCACTCGAGAGCTGCACATCCCCACCATCGGCATCGGCGCAGGACCGGGATGCGACGGGCAAGTCCTCGTGTTCCACGACATGCTCGGGCTGACGACCGGCAAGGCGCCGAAGTTCGTCAAGCGCTACGCCAACCTCGCCGACGAGATATCGCGTGCGGCGACCGCGTACATGGATGAGGTGCGTACGGGCAAGTTCCCCGGCCCGGAGCACGAGTACTCGACGAACGGTTCACTACCTGCTGGGGCCCCCGCGCGTGAGCGCGGGGAGAGAGAGGTCCGATACGGGGGCTGACGTTTTTGAGCGCGCCGTCGCGATGCGAGAAGCGTCGCGCCGGTGGCGTCGTGACGGAAAGTCAATAGGGCTGGTTCCGACGATGGGAGCGCTCCACGCGGGCCACCTGCGCCTTGTGGACGTCGCGCGTCGCGAGAACGACGTCGTCGTCACGAGCGTGTTCGTCAATCCGATCCAGTTCGGGCCGCACGAAGACCTCGACCGCTACCCGCGCGACTGGGACCGCGACTTGCGCCTGCTCAACGAGGCCGAGGTCGATGCCGTCTACCGACCGTCGGTCGAGGAGATGTATCCGCCAGATGCGAGCACCCGTGTGCGCGTCGACGGTCTCGCCGAATCGCTCGAGGGCTCCGCGCGCCCGGGCCACTTCGAGGGTGTGGCCACGGTGGTGACGAAGCTCTTGGCTGCGGTCGAGCCGGACCGCGCCTACTTCGGCCAGAAGGATGCGCAGCAGGTGGCGGTCGTCAGGCGACTGGTGCGTGACCTCGACCTCGGTGTTGACATTCGTGCCGTCCCGACGGTGCGGGAGCCGGACGGGCTCGCTCTCAGCTCACGCAACGTCTACCTGAATCCAGAGGAGCGAAAAGCGGCCGCGAGCCTGAGCGCGGCCCTGCGCCAGGCGACCGCAGCGTACGCCGAGGGCGAAAGAGATACCGAGCGGCTACGCGCAATCCTCTATGGCCGGCTGGGCGCCGAGCCGCTCGTAAAAATCGACTACGCGGAGCTCGTCGACCCGGCTACTTTTCGGAAGTCAGGGACGCTCGCGGTGATCGCGGCGCGGGTTGGAAAGACGAGGCTGATCGACAACCACGACGTGTCCAAATCCTGGCCGGGCACTTCTCCACACCTGCGGTAATATTGACGCTCGTTTTGGCGGAGGCCGTTTTGACGACCAAGACCACATCAATAACTTCTAGGGGGTTCGTATTTTGTCCACTGAGTCCGGTGCCGTCCTGACCAAGGATCAGAACGATCAGGAGGAGGTAACCGACCAGGAAGCATCGGCCGCGATGTCGATGGAAGACTACCTCCAGTATGAGGAGGAGGCGTTCAAGACCCCCAACCACGGGGACATCGTGGATGGGATCGTCGTAAGGGTCGACCCGGACGAGGTCCTGGTCGATATCGGAGCCAAGGCGGAAGGCGTCATCTCGAGCAAAGAGCTCGGCGTGCGCGGGGACTTCGACTCCGCGGGCCTCGAGCCCGGCGACCAGATCAAGGTCTATGTACTTCAGCCCGAGAACGAAGAGGGCAACGTCGTCCTTTCGTTGCGGCGCGCCCGCGCCGAGACGACGTGGATCGTCGCCGGCGAGAAGCAGGCGGACGGGACCGTCATCGACGCGGACGTTCGCGAACAGAACAAGGGCGGACTGATCGTCAACATCCTGGGGTTGCGCGGTTTCCTGCCGTCGTCGCAGGTCGCTCGCGCTTACGCGGGATCCCTGGAATCGCTTGTCGGCAAGCGCATCCCGGTCAAGATCCTCGAGGTCAACCGCAAGCGCAACCGGCTGATCGTGAGCCAGAAAGCGGCGGAGGACGAGGACCGAGCGCGCAAGCGCGAGGAGCTCTTCTCGCGCCTCCAAACGGGGACGACCGTCCGCGGAACCGTATCGGGCATCACCTCATACGGCGCGTTCGTGGACATCGGTGGGGCCGACGGGTTGATCCACATCTCGGAGCTTTCGTGGGACCGCGTGTCCAAGGTCACCGACGTTCTGCAGCTCGGCGACGAGGTGAACGTCAAGGTGATCAAGCTCGACCCCGAGCAGACGCGCATCTCACTCTCGCTGCGGCAGCTGCAGCAAGACCCGTGGGAGAGGCTGGTGCAGTCGATGCCGGTCGGTTCGATCGTGGAAGGCCAGGTGACCAAGACGAAGAAGTACGGGGCTTTCCTGCAGATCATGCCGGGCATCGAGGGACTGCTTCACATCTCCGAGCTGTCCTGGGATCACGTCGAGCGGACGGAGGACGTGCTCAAGGTGGGCGAGACCGTGCAGGTGAAGGTCATCGGGATCGACACCGCCCGGCGAAGGATCTCGCTGAGCCTGAAGCAGCTGTCGGCGCCCCCGGCGACTGTCGCCGCGGGTGCACACCGTCCGCAGCACGAGTACCCGACGGAAGAAGACGACGAGTAACTACGGATAGGCGCGCCTATCCGGGGGTTTCGCCTTCCGAGAGGCCCGATATCGGCGATTATCCGGTGCTGCCCAGCGTTGAGAGGCGCTGGGATGCGGGTGTGAAGTAGGGGTCGATGGCCAGCGCGCGTAGATACGCGCGCCTCGCGGCGGCGGCATTGCCGGCGTGCAGATAGGCATCGCCGAGCTGCACGTAGAGATCCGGCGTCGTTTCGCCCAGGTCGGCCGCCTTTTGCAGCTCCGGGAGCGTGCCGATCGCCCAGTGGTACTGCGCCTGCAGCGGATCGACGCGAACCGCGAGGTCGGAGCGGCCGCGCAGGTACCACACGTCCGCAAGCACCGGAAACGCACCGAGCACGACAGCCGCGATCACGAGCGCGACGGCCACGAGCGCGCTTGCCGTCCGCCGTGCCCGGGATGTTTCTGACCGCGGCTCAACGGTCGCCCACAGCGTCCCGGCAAGAATCCAGCAGACGCCGGTGACCGGCGCCCAGTCGAAGTTGAAGAAGACCCACACCGAATAGCCCACGAGCGCGGCGGCGAGCGCTGCCACGTCCGACTCGAGCCGATGCCGCCACGCCGCGCGCCCGAGCACAACCAGCACCCATCCGAGCGCAGCCAGTCCGATCAACCCCTGTGTGGCCGCGATATCGAGCGGGCCGGAATGGATGCGGTCGAACGTCACGAGCGACGCGTAGTCCTGGCTCAAGAACCGCCCGAACGCCAGACCGGTCGTGTCCTCACCCCAGCCGGTGAGCGGCCGCGCCGCGATCATGCGCAATCCGTCCGCCCACAGATGCAGCCGAAGATCCGGGGGATCGTTGTTGAGGATGCGGAGCGGCGAGGCGAGCATGCCGACCATGCCGGCCGCGATGACCGCAGCCGACGTCGCGACCGCCGCCATGACGAGCCGCCCGCGAGTCGACAGGACGACCAGCGTCAGAGCGCCGGCGAGCATGCCAAACGCCCCGCTGCGCGACGTCGTCACCCACCAACCCGCGACGAGGACGGCGACCGCCAGCGCCCAGGCGAAGACGAACGCGTCCCGACGCAGAGTGCGCTGCACCGCAAGCGGAAACGCCATCGCCACCAGCGCGGCCAGGAGGTTCGCGTTGCCCAGATTGCCGTCGGGGCGGAACGCGACGTGCACCGCCCACTGCTGCACACCCTCGAGGCTCGCGACACACGTGCCGAATACAAATCCGCCGACCAGCCACTCACGGTGCAGGCGGTCGCGCGCCAGCCACGCGGTAGACGCGAGCAGCCCGAGGTAGCTCAATCGCACAGGCAGCGACTCGTACCGCGCGTACGAGCCGCCCACGCTCAAGGGGATCGAGACCGAGAAGGCAAACGCGAGGAGCGCGGCGACCGCCGACGCGATGAGCGGCCAGGTCAGGGCGCCAAGGCGGCCGTATCGGCCCAGGACGAGCGCCATTCCCACCCCGAGGCACGCGCCCGCTACCACAAGTGAGGCCCGGGGAAGGACATAGGAATCGCCCGCAATGGGTAGAAAGACGACGGGCAGCGCGGTCGCCAGGACTGCTGGGAAGTACCCGCTGAACCGGTCGAGGGGGCGCGCCATCGCGCCTAACTCTTAACCGAAATGGGTTCTGAGAGTTGGACGTTATATTAGGTGCAGATGTCTGTACCCACCAGGTACAAACTGAAGCTTCGAGGAGGTGCTGGCCCCACCTAGGTAAGTCGAGAGTCCAGGAGGATAGGGATTTTGTATCCGTTTGAGAGATTCACTGAGCGGGCCAAGAAAGTTCTCACGCTCGCCCAGGAAGAAGCAGAAAGATCACACCACAGCTATATCGGCACCGAGCACCTGCTCCTCGGACTTCTCCGTGAGGGTGAAGGCCTCGCCGCCAAGGTCCTGAACAACCTTGGCGTGGAGATCGGCAAGGTCCGCCAGACCATCGAGTCTGTCCTTGGTCGCAACGAGCGGATCATCATCCAGCAGATCATCCCGACGTCGCGTGTGAAGAAGGTCATCGAGATCTCCTTCGAAGAGGCGCGACGCATGGGCCACAACTACGTCGGCACCGAGCACCTTCTGCTTGGGCTTCTGATCGAAGGCGAAGGCATCGCGGCCCACGTCCTCGAAGACCTCGGGGCGAACCTCGAGAAGGTGCGAGGCGAGATCGAGCGCCTGCTCCACGACTCGAGCGCCGAGACCGAGGCCGAGCCCGCGCCCAAGAAGCCGTCCAAGACGCCGCTTCTGGACCAGTTCGGCCGCGACCTCACCGAGCTCGCGCGCCGCAACCAGCTCGACCCCGTGATCGGCCGCGAGACGGAGATCGAGCGTGTGATCCAGATCCTCAGCCGCCGCACCAAGAACAATCCCGCTTTGATCGGCGAGCCCGGCGTGGGCAAGACCGCCATCGCAGAGGGACTCGCACAGCAGATCAACCTCGGCAACGTGCCCGAATCGCTGCAGCACAAGCGGGTGCTGACGCTCGACATGGGCGCGCTGGTGGCGGGCACCAAGTACCGCGGTGAGTTCGAGGAGCGGTTGAAGAAGATCCTCGACGAGATCCGCTCGAGCCGCGAGGTCGTGCTCTTCATCGATGAGCTGCACACGCTCGTCGGCGCCGGCGCCGCGGAAGGCGCGATCGACGCCGCGAACATCCTCAAGCCCGCCCTCGCGCGTGGCGAGATCCAGTGCATCGGCGCGACGACGCTCAACGAGTACCGCAAGTACATCGAGAAGGACGCCGCTCTCGAGCGCCGGTTCCAGCCGGTGTACGTCGACCAGCCGTCGCTGTTGGAGACAATCGACATTCTCAACGGCGTGAAGGCGCTGTACGAGAAGCACCACCGCGTGACCATCACGGACGCGGCGGTGCACTCCGCCGCGGTGCTCAGCGACCGCTACGTCAGCGATCGCGCGCTGCCCGACAAGGCGATCGACCTGATCGACGAGGCGTCTGCACGCGTACGCATGAAATTGACCACGACCCCAGAAGACCTCAAGGATCTCCAGAAGGAGATCCGAAAGCAACGGGCCGAGCAGGACGAGTCGGTCAACAAGCAGGACTTCGAGGCCGCCGCCGGCGTCCGCGACAAGGTGAAGAAGCTGCAGGACAAGCTCGCCGTGAAAGAGGCGCAGTGGCGCGACAAGCTCGGCGAGACCGTGCCGGAGGTGGGCGAGGAAGACATCGCCCAGATCGTGGCCGCGTGGACCGGCGTGCCGGTTTCACGGCTCGTTGAAGAGGAGAGCGCTCGACTCCTGCGCATGGAAGAAGAGCTGCACAAGCGCATGGTTGGCCAGGACGAGGCGATCGTCACGGTCTCGCAGGCGGTGCGCCGTGCCCGCGCGGGGCTCAAGAACCCACGCCGGCCGATCGGGTCGTTCATCTTCCTGGGCCCGACGGGTATCGGCAAGACCGAGCTCGCACGAGCGCTTGCCGAGTACCTCTTCGACTCGGAGGACGCGCTGATCAAGCTCGACATGTCGGAGTTCATGGAGCGGCACACGACCGCGCGGTTGGTCGGCTCGCCTCCTGGATACGTGGGCTACGACGAGGGCGGTCAGCTCACCGAAGCGGTGCGCCGCCGGCCTTACTCGGTGATCCTGTTCGACGAGATCGAGAAGGCGCACCCCGAGGTCTTCAACATGCTTCTGCAGATCCTCGAGGACGGACGGCTGAGTGACGCGAAGGGCAAGATCGTGAACTTCGCGAACACCGTGATCATCATGACCTCGAACCTCGGCATCCGCGACGTCAACCAGGCGGGCACATCACTCGGTTTCCAGCCCGCCGTAGTCGACGAGAAGGACGAGGTCGAACGCCGGCACCAGAACACCAAGCAGAAGATCGACGAAGAGCTGAAGCGGATGTTCCGGCCGGAATTCCTGAACCGCGTCGACGCCGTCGTCGTGTTCAAGAGCCTTACCACGCAGCAGATCCGCGAGATCGTGGACCTGCAGCTCAACCGGCTCAGCAAGCACCTCGCCGAGCAACAGATCACCATCGAGGTGACGGACGCGGCGAAGGATCTGCTCGCGAAAGAGGGCTACGACCGGACTTACGGCGCGCGCCCGCTGCGGCGCGTGATCACCAGCCGGATCGAAGACCAGCTCTCAGAGCACCTGCTGCGCGGGAAGATCGCGCGCGGGGACACGGTGCAGATCGACGTGGAGGGCGAAGACGGCCTGAAGTTCACGCCTGTGAAGCACTCGAAGCCGAAGGAGCCCGCAGCCGCAGCCCCGAAGGCCTAGTTAGTTCGAAAGCCAGGACTTCAAGCGCTGAGATAGGCGCGTCGGCGTCGTCTGGCTTTTGATCAGGTGGTCGAGCGCGCCCAGCCTGGCGCCGCGCTCGACCAGCTCCTTCTCGTTCCAGTTGGAGAGGATCACGACCGGAATACGGGCGGTCGATTCGTCGTGGCGCAGGGCTTCGAGCACGCTGAGGCCGTCCAGCTTGGGCAGCCGAATGTCGAGAAAGATGATGTCGGGCTGGCCCAAGCGCGCCTTCTCCAGCGCGAGGAGGCCGTCTGCGGCCACATCGACGAGATAGCCGTCAAGCTCGAGCTTGAGCCGGTACATCTGCGCCACCGACGCGTCGTCCTCTACGAACAGGACTCTTACGTCGTCAGGCGCTGCCGCTGCATGCTGATTCATCGCCCCATTCCTTCTTACTAAGAAAACGTCTAGCCGGGCGCGCTTACGACACAATCGAGCGCTGAACGCGTGAGCCAGCCCACACCCTTGCGCCTGCGCCCGCTCGAGATCGGCGACCTCCTCGACGAGACCTTCCGGATGTATCGGAGGCACTTCCTTTTGTTTGCCGGCATCTCGGTGATCCTGTCGATCCCGTCCGCTGCGCTGTTCGGCCTGGCGCTGGCTTCGCTTTCGTCGGTTATGCAGCAGACAAACGGTCAGACAACGGACCTGAGCTTTCTGACGCCTCTGCTCGCGGGCCTCGGTGCAGGCCTTCTGGTGAATCTCATCTTCCTGCCGTTCACGTACGGAGCGATCGTTTACGCGGCGAGCGAATCTGCGCTGGGGCGGCCGGTCACCGCGGGCGGTGTGCTGTCCGGAGTGCTGCGCCGGTACTTCGCCCTCCTCGGATACTGGCTGCTGTTCCTCGTCTCGTTCTACGTGTCGCTGATTCTGTGCGTCGTGCCTGTCGCCCTGTGGGCGTGGGTCTTCGTCGGCTGGATCGTCGTGACCCCGGCGATGTTCGTCGAGAACATCGGACTGGGGACAGCCTTCGGACGCAGCTGGTGGCTGGTCCAGGGACGTTGGTGGCGGACGTTCCTTGCTCTGTTCTTGATTGCGATCATCTGGTACATCGCGGGCATCGCCCTGGGCGCGTTCCTTCAGCTCGGCTCGTTCCTTCTCGAGCTGATCGTTTCGCCGTTCATCGCCGCTGCCATCTCGAGCGCGATCGGCCAGGTGGTCGCGGCGCTGGTCACTCCGATCCTGCAGATTGCGGTCGTGCTCGTCTACTTCGATCTGCGCGTTCGCAAGGAAGGGCTCGACCTGTTTCAGATGGCTTATCAGCTCGCACCACCACAGGCGACGACCTGAAGAGGCGAGTCGTCGCCGGCGTCCTCGCAGCGCTGGGGCTGTTCGCGCTAGCCTCCTCCGTCGCATACGCGGAGCCGCCCCCTCAACCGACGTACGCGCAGGCGGTCGAGCAGGCGTACGCGCTGATCGAGCACGCCGCGCCGCAGGACACAGCGCCGGCGATCCAGGCGACGCACGTGTTGATCGCGGGGACCGGCGACTCTCAGCTCGAGATCCTCGCCGATCTCGCCGCGCGGCCACCGCTTTACGCCGACGCGCGGCAGCGGCTCCAGGCGCTGCTCGCGGCTCTCGATCAACCGGCCGACACCTCCAACCCACAGCTCGCGCAGAAACGACTGCACGACGTCATGTCGATGAGCCGGTACGACGCCCTGCACCGGCCGCCGTCGTTGCTCGATCGGATCCGGCAGTGGATCTCGGACCGCATCAACGACCTGCTTCGCCTGCTGTTCGGAAACGGCAGCGGCGCACAACCTCCCTCGCTGTGGCTGTATGCAATCGGCGTCGCTGTGCTGGTGGTGATCGTGTTCCTCGTTGCGCGCGCCGCGCGTGGCCGGTTCAGCCAGTCCTACGGACCGCCGTCGGACGGCCCGCGTCCGCCCGAGGACTACTTCGCCGAGGCCGATCAGCTCGCGGCCACCGGCAACCGCGTCGGCGCCATCCGTGCGCTGTGCGCGGCCGTCGCCGCGACTCTGGCCGGTCAGGGATCGTGGCAGGGCAGTCCACTGACCGTGCGCGAGATCTTCCAGCGCTCGTCTGACTTCGCAAACCTCCGACCGCTCCTCGTGCCGTTCGAGGCCGCGGTCTACGGCGGACGCGATGTCGATGAGGCAACGTATCAACGCGCGCTGGCCGCCGCTGCGCCTTTTCGTGTGAAGGAAACCGCGGCAGCATGAAAGGCGCACGCGGATGGATCGTCCTCGCTGCGATCGCCGTCGTCATCGCCGCCGCGGCGTACGTGCTTCAGCCGAAGCAGGATTCACCAGAGCACAGCTCGAACAGCGATGCGGCCAACGGCGCGTCGGCCGCCCTGCTCTACGCGCAGGCGATGGGCCACCCGTCGAGCCAGGTGACCGGATCCTTCGATCTTCCTCAACAGGGATCGATGATGTTCGTCTTCACGCCGACGAGCCCGTTCACGGCGGATGAGGCTGAGCGCACGCGGTACTGGGTCAGCGTCGGTGGAGTTCTTGTCTACGCGTCCGAGCAGGGCGAC
>DASTIX010000012.1:0-3168 GCA_035717165.1 Candidatus Dormiibacterota bacterium | reverse complement strand
CCACCATAAGTTGAAGGTGCAGATGGGGGCCCGTGGAAAGACCTGTGCTGCCGACAAAGCCAATCACCTCGTTCTGCTGGACAAGCTGGCCTATTTGGACCGCTACCTGCGCCATGTGGGCATAGATCTCGACGAGCCCATAACTATCGGTGATCTCGACCCGCACCCCGTAGTAGGGCACGTATCCGGCGGCTGTCACTTTTCCACCAGCCGCCGCGTGGATTGGTGTTCCGCTTCCGGCCAGCAGGTCGACGCCCAGGTGAAAGTGGGCGTATCCGGCGTAGGGTGGCTCGACCGCAAACGAGGTGGGTCCGAACTTCTGGATGATCTGCGAACCCGGGATCGGGCACATCAACTCGCTGGGAGCGACTGGATCAGCCTGCACACCGAAACTCAAGTTCGGGCCTACCCGCGGGTCCACAGGGATGACGAGCGTCGTGCCCGGGATTAGCTCGCCGCCACCAATGTCGTTGAAGCCAGTGATCGTCGCCTCGTCCACTCCATAGGTCGCGCCGAGGCTCTCAAGTGAGTCGCCCTCCTTCACCCGGACAACCACGCCAGGCACTGGTGGCAGCTCCAGAGTGCGCCCAGCCTTGAGCGGCAAGCGTAGGCCCGGGTTCGACCATATGGCGTCCCGGGGCGGGATGCGGAAAGTGCGCGCGATGCTTGCGATAGTGTCTCCACCCTTGGTCGTGTAGACGATGGGCTTGTGGTCTGGCACAGCCACGGAAGGAGTCGAAATCGGTTGAGGGATCGTGCTCTCACCACCTAGCACGCTGTCCCCTGAAACGTCTACGTCGCCGCCCGCCTGAGCACCCATGCCACCGGTCCTAGACATGCTGACGTGGATCGAGGCATAGCCCAACAAGGCAATGGTGATCGACAGGATCGCCGCGTATGGAACGTAGCGATTGCCGCCCAAACGTGCACCCCCATGCATTGAACGCTTGCACCGGGGCGCGCACGCTTTTTAGCGGCTCGACAGAACCTCTAAGCCGACCGCGGGGCGCAAGCAGGCAGCGACGCGCACGCGCGCCCGACGAACTGCCGCATCCATGGCCGCTCCACCTCGGGAGCGCGCCGCGGAAAGCAGCCCGAGGTGTAGTACTTCATGTAGTAAATCCGGCTGAAGGTTGACCCGAAATCCACAGATCCGGACGGAAAGTCGTGTGGTTCGGGACCGTGAGGCCCCGGGTTCAAATCCCGGGCCCCCGACCAGGTTCTGAACTCAAAGTCGGCGCTGACCGATTACTTTCAGGCACCAGGTCAGTCCAAAAGTGATGTCGAATCCCTCTGCCACCGAAGGAGCGCCGAAGTGACCACCGATTCAACCTCGAGAGCCAGGTGCTGGATGACGCAAGCCCCCAGGATGCCCTTTTTGGGCGGGAGGAAGCAATGGCGACCCTGACGGTCGACTTCTTCACCAGCCTCGACGGCAACGGCTCGGCGCACGGCTGGACCGGATATTGGGGAAAGGAAGGCCCAGAGCTGCGGAACTACCTTGTGCAGAAGTACGCACAAGATCAGGTGCTGGTCTACGGAGCGACGACGTTCCGCCAGTTCCGCAAGTTCGTAGTCGAGTACGACGAGCCTTACTACGAAAGCCTCAATGCCCTGCCGAAGATCGTGTTCTCGAGGACCCTGCAGGAGCCGCTCGGATGGTCCAACTCAAGGGTCATCTCGGAGGATGCCGTGACCGCGATGGCGCGGCTCAAGCGCGATACCGACAAGCCGATGCGCTCACATGGGAGCATTTCCCTCAATCGCGCTCTGCTCGCGGCCGGCCTGGTCGACTTCCTCGAGGTCATGGTCTTTCCCGCGATCACCGGCAGAGCTGGCTACGCGGCCCTTTTCGAGGACGGGCCGGAGTTTGACCTCGATCTCGTCGAGTCGACCGTCCTCGACGGACGCACGCTAAAGCTCATCTATGTTCCGCACCTTCACACGGCCGGCATTCCTGAGGGGGTCGGCCCACAACGCCGCGAGCGGTAGCCAGGACAGGGGCTGGTTACGTGTGTCAAGCCGGATCGAGCGAGCGTCCGTGCGACGCTCCTAAAGTTGGGGACAGATCTAAAACGGCGTCCGCGCCGGCGTCCAAGATGATCGGGAGGTAGCGATGAACTTCAACAGCATCATGATCGGCTCGGAAGATCCGAAGCGCCTGGTGGATTACTACACGAAGATCCTCGGGAAGCCCGCCATGTCGGAGGGGGGCTATGACGGATGGCAGATCGGCAGTGGATGGATAACAGTCGGCCCGCACGACGAGGTCAAAGGCAAGAACACGACGCCCGGCCGGCTCATCCTCAACATCGAGAGCAAGGACGTCAAGGGAGACTTCGAGAAGTTCAGGGCTGCAGGTGCGAAAGTCGTTCGCGAGCCCTACAACCTAGGAGAGGAGTCGCCCTACTGGATCGCGACCTTCGCAGATCCCGACGACAACTACTTCCAGCTCACGAGCCCGATGTAACTGGTGCAGGTTCAACATCGGCCTCGATCGCACGAAATTGGAGGTGCTCGCTAACCCCGTCACGCGACATCCGCTACCAGCACCGGCAGGATCCGTTCCAACGACGTTCCCGCATACATGCGCCCTCGTCATCGGCAGAGGGCTTGTTGGCGTTCGGTCTTGGCAATTGTGTAGCACTTCATGAAGTAATCGGGCCGAAGATTGATGTTGATTGGGACAGCGGGGCCGCTGAGCACGAAGATTCGAACCGAATACCGCACAAATCGATAGCGGCGTCGGTCTCAGTGCGGCAGCTGCGCAATCAATCGATGCCGTAGCTCCTCGAGGGCTGCGCGTGAGGCGGGTACGCTCTCATGCCCCCACGCCTCGTAGAAGGCGGTCAGCACTTCGTCGTCGCCGAGGATCACCAGCGCGCGGCGCGTCGCGCCGGCGACGCGGCGCCTGATTCTGAAGACGATCTGGACGGTGGTGTCGCCAGCCTGAGCGGCCCGAACAAGCTGGGCACCGAGGCGCAGGAACAGGCCATTCAAGGCGAGCAGGTCAGCCGCGGATGCGCCGCCGAGCTCGGCGGCCGTCAAAGGCGGCTGCCGGCCAAGAGCCTCTCGAATGCGGACATGGAGCCCGACCCAACTGTCGAACGCGGCAACAGCCGACTCTAGGGGAATCTCGCCGAGATCGACCTCGACGATTCATTTTGC
>DASTIX010000011.1:0-13912 GCA_035717165.1 Candidatus Dormiibacterota bacterium | reverse complement strand
CGCGAAAGCGGCGAGGATCGAGGGCCGCGCCCGCCTCGAGCGCGAACAGCTCGACAGTCGCGAGGTTGACGATCAGGACTTGGGCCGCGTCGAAGTTCTGGCCGGGCAGCTCGCGCAGCTCGATGGACCGAGCGGCTTCGGATGCGAAGCGCTGCACGAGTTTCTCGTCGAGGTCTGTTTCGGCGCCGCCGGGCGCCACGAGGTCCAGCGCACCGTCGCGCAGGCGCGCGTGATACGTCATGAGCGGCGCGTGCTGCTTGATGTTGAACCACTTGCCGTCGCGGTTCGGCGAGCGGTCGATGAAGGCCCAGCGGCGGTCGCCGTCGAGGCCGCGGTCGGTGATCGCGCACTCCTGCAGGCGCTCGCCCGCCATCGATTTCACGGGGTAACGCCAGATCTCGACGACCGAGGCCAAGTCCGGGGTTGCTCTAGGCCTCGAGGGTGAAGCGCAGCGTGTTCTGGCCGATGGCAATCGTGTCGCCGTCGGAAAGCTGCTTTTCGATCACGGGCTCGCCGTTCACCAGCGTGCCGTTGGTGCTGCCGAGGTCGCTGATCCAGAAGGAACCGTTGCGGCTCTCGATCCGTCCGTGGTGACCAGACGTCGCCGGGTCGCCAACGACCACGTCGTTGTCCGGCGCCCGGCCGATGGACACCATCTGGTTCGGGAGGGCGACGATACGCCCGGCGAACGGTCCTGACTCGAACGTGAGCAGCGCGGCATAGGTCGAACCCGCAGCCACCTGCTCGGCCGGCATCGCCTGCAGCGAGACCGTCTCCTTCGGGTTGGAGGCCAGATCGTTCTGCTGCCAGGCCGGGATGACAGACGTCGCTTCCTCGACCGATGCGCCGTCCGCCGGAGCGCCGTTTGCCGGCGCCGCCGGAATCTGGTTCGGCCAGGCGACGAGCGTCGAGCTCAGCCTGGGGTCCGGCGCGGGCGCGTGCTCGACGGCCACGGGCTGCGGCTGGAGCTCGGGTTGAGGCTCGGCCTGCGGTTCCGGCGCTGCTTCTGCCTGCGCGACCAAGGGCGCGGGCTCCGGTTCCGGTTCGGGTTCAGGTTCCGGTTCGGGTTCGGGTTCAGTCTGTGCCGCGACGGGCTCTGGCTCCGGTTCGACCTGCGGCTCGGGCGGCGGCGCCGGCTCGGGCGGTGGCGCCGGCTCGGCGACCGCCTCCGCGACGGGTTCGAGCTCGGCGGCGATCGGTACCTCGGGGGCTTCTTCGGAGGATGGGGCCACCTCGGCCGGCTCGTCGGTGGACGGGAGGTCCGGGAGCGCTTCGGGTTCGACGATCGGCGCCGGCGCGGTCGCGTACTCCGAAACCATGGGCTGGATGACCTCGCCCGCTCCTTCCGCCGGTATATCAGGGGTTTCGACCGCGCCAAGGCCCGGATAGGCGCGCATATCCGAGGGTGTGGCGGGTTCTTCAGCCGCCGGCACCTCTATCGGCGCCGTCGGCTCCTCCACCGGTTTGGTTTCGGTCATCGCCGCCGGCGCCATGGCGATGGTCTTGGCCCACTCGCGCGGCGCCTCCACCGGTGTCTCGAGAACCTGCGTCGCCTCCTCGGGCGCCGGTCGCTCGACGCTCGTCGTGCCAAGAAAGCGCTCGTACCATCCCGCGATTCGCTTCAGGCGCTCGACCCGACGGTCGGGCCGCCCGTTGCGCGACAGGTCGTGAGACTCCTCGGGGAAGCGCACGAGCTCGACGGTCTTGCCCAGCAGCCGCAGCGCGCCGAACAGCTCCTCCGACTGGGACATCGCGCAACGGAGATCCATCTCTCCGGCGGTGAGGAGCAGCGGCGTGCGCACGTTCTGCACGTAGCGGATGGGCGACCGGCGCCACAGCTCGTCGAGGTCCGGCCACGGCGGAGGCCCGAGCTGGAGCACGCCCCAGAGCACGATGTCGTGCTGCGAGTACTCGCTGACGAGGTTGGAGATGGAGCGCATCGAGACCGCGGCGGCGAAGCGGTCGGTCTGGCCGATGATCCAGTTGGTCATGTAGCCGCCGTACGATCCGCCGCCGACGCCGATGCGCTTCGTGTCGATGTACTTCGTGCTGTCGATGAGCTGATCCAGCGAGCTCATGAGGTCGAGGTAGTCCTTCCCGCCCCAATCGCGCACGACGCTCCGCCGGAACGTCTCGCCGTAGCCGTCGGACCCGCGCGGGTTCATGTAGAAGACGACGTAGCCCATGCCCGCGAGGACCTGGAGCTCGTGGAAGAAGCTCCAGCCGTACTGCGCGTGCGGTCCGCCGTGGATCTCGAACACTGCCGGGTAGAGGCGGTTCGGGTCGTGGTCGGGTGGCTTCAGCACCCAGCCCTCGAGCCGCCACCCGTCGGGCGCAGTGAAGAAGAGCTGCTCCGGCTCGGCGACGTAGCGCTCGTGGAGCCATGGATTGAGGTCGGTGACCCTCGCCTCGGCACCCTGCGTGACCATGTACAGGTCGCCGGGATTGGTGGCGTCGGAGGCGCAGAACGCGAGCACGCCCGAGGCGACGTCGAAGTCGTAGATGCGGCGCCGGCCGCTGGCTTCCTCGCGGACGTTGCCCTCCATGTCGACGGACTGGATGGTCGTCATCCCTGAGCTCGCCGCAGAGAAATAGAGCCGATCGCCTTCGTCCGACCACATGACGCGCGTCGCGTGACCCGCGCGCATGTCGTTGATGACGCTGTCGTTGACCGCGAGGTCGAGGTGCGACGTCAGACAGCGCGGGCCGCCGCCGCTCAGGGGCACGACCCAGAGTCGCTCGAGCAGGCCGACGTCGAGGCCGTTCGGCGCGATGAACGCGATCTGGTCGCCCTTGGGTGACCAGATGGGTGCGCTCAGGTAGAAGCCGCCTCCCAGACGCACTCGATTGGCGCTCAGGTCGACCATGTAGAGGTTCAGCTCTCGCTGGAGGTCGGCGTTGGGTTCGGCGTTGCCGGCGACGACGAGCCGGCTGCTGTCCGGCGCCCAGTCGTAGTCGGTGACGTCCCACGGTCCGCTCGTCAGCTGCTTGGCTTCACCACCTTCGCTCGGAACGACGAAGAGGTGGTGGTAGCGGCCGTCGACGTAGCCGCGGCCGTCGTGCTTGTAGTCGAGGTTGCGCACGACTCGCGCAACCGGCGCGCGCCGCAGCTGCTCGCGACCGTCCGGCGGTCGCGGGTCGTCGACGACGGCTTCGGGGTCGCCCACGACGGCGCCCAGGAACGCGATCCACTTGCCGTCCGGAGACCATCGCTGAAGGCCGACTCCGTCGGGGATCGAGCTCAGCTGCGAGGCCGTGCCGCTGCCGCTCAGATCCTGGACGAACAGCTGGTCTTTGGAACCGACCTTGCTCAGGAACGCGAGCCTGCGCGCGTCTGGTGACCATTCCGGCGAGTGGTCGCGCTTGACGCCGCCGGTCGGCTCGACCGGTTCCGGGTCGAGCAGTCGCCGGACGACGATGCGGCTGCGGGTCTGGCGCCCGTCGGCGTCCGCCCACGAAACCTGGTACGCGACGCGCTCGCCATCACGGGTGAGGCGAACGTGGTCGATCCAGCGAAAGCGGTAAAGATCTTCGGGGGTGAGCGGACCATTCGATCGACTCATGGGGGTTACATCATTCGGGGCAGCCATGCCGACCTGCGGATGCTACCAAGTCGACGGCGATTCGATAGTCAACTCGTACCGAATCTGAGTAAAGAAATCGACATGATCCGGTGGTACAACGTGACGTCATGACGCGCAAAGAGGCCTTCTGGCACGGCTTTGGCTGGGGCTGCGTCGGTGGCCTGGCATTCGTCGCGTTGATGTACCTGGCGAACATCTTCCTGGGCCTGCGCCCTCTGCCGCAGCTGCTCAACGAACCGCTGCTGTCGCTGATGCCGGGGTTCGTCTTCGGATTCCTGATCGACACGCTCCAGCACGCCGGCAAGGTCGTCGAGGAGCTAGGTCTGATCGTCGCGACAGTGCTCGCGCTTGGAGTGCTCGGCGGGCTCGCCTCCATCGCCGGCCTCCGCTGGACTTCTCAGTACACGCCGTTTGCGTTCGCGGCGATCGGATGGTTCGTGACCGTTCTCATCCTCCTGCCGATCGGCGGCGCGGGACCGCTCGGCTTGAGCGACGGAGTTGTGACGCCGCTGATCTGGGCCGTGCTGTTCGCCATCTACGCGGTCGTGCTGCAGTTCGGCGCGCAACCCGCGCCCGGCGTCGACGCCGGTCGCCGGCGGCTCCTCACGGCTCTACCCCTGAGCATCGCGGGGTTCAGCGTGCTCGCCCTCGCCTATCGCCTCGGGCCGGACTGGTACAGCGCCGTGTTCAGCGCGGCGGGTTCGGGATTGCGCGGCATCTCGCCGGCCATCACGCCGGTCGACAACTTCTATGTCGTCTCCAAGAACTTCGCCGACCCCGTCGTCGACGGATCGACGTGGAAGCTGCACGTCGGCGGCATGGCGGACAAGCCCCTGACGCTGACGCTCAGCGACCTGCGCGCGCTGCCACCGACGACGGAGTACGTGACGCTCGAGTGCGTGAGCAACAACGTAGGTGGCCCGCAGATCAGCACCGGATCGTTCACCGGCGTGTCGCTCGCGACGCTCGTCGACATGGCGTCGCCGCAAACGCCGGCGAGCTGGGTGGCGTTCTCGGCTCACGACGGGTACACCGAAAGCCTGGCGTTGAGCATGGTCCGCGCAAGCCCCGAGATCCTGGTGGCATACGACCTCAACGGGGCGCCGCTGCCGTCAGCGCACGGCTACCCGGCGCGGATCCTGATTCCCGGCCATTACGGCATGAAGGGTCCCAAGTGGCTCGACACGATCTCGCTCACGAATCAGGAGACGCGCGGTTACTGGGAGCAGCAGGGTTGGGACCACAACGCGGTGGTCAAGACGACTTCGCGCATCGACGCGCCCCAGGACGGCGACATCGTCAAGCTCGGCCCGCTCGAGATCGGTGGAGTCGCCTTCGCGGGCACTCGCGGTATCAGCAAGGTCGAGTACTCGACCGACGGCGGCTCCTCGTGGACCGAGGCGCCGTTCGATCCCGCGCTGTCAAAGCTGACGTGGGTGGTGTGGCGGACGACGTGGACGCCTGCGGCCGAGGGCGCCTACCGCCTCGTTGTCCGCGCGACCGACGGATCAGGCGTCTTGCAGTCGAACGGTTCGGCGCCGAGCTACCCGGACGGCGCGACCGGCTATCACACCGTCCAGGTCAACGTTTCGAAGTAGCGCGCGCGAGCAGGTCCTCGAGAATTTCGCGTTCGTGCGTCAGGGATACGAAGTGGCCTTCGTCGTGCCACACGTGCAGGTCGACGTTGCTCAGCTGGGCCACGACACGGCGCGCAGCAGAGACCGGCGCGTTCTTGTCGTCGTCGCCGTGCCACCACTTCACCGAGGTCTTGACGTCGGCCGGGTCGAAGTCCCACTCGCCGTGCATGGCGTACGACTCGTCCGTCCATCCTTCGGCGCCTTGCTTCAACGTCTCCGCGATGTTCTCGCGCGACATCTTCTGCCACACGGGGTCGGCCATGATCGCGCGGTCCGGTGGCGGAGCGTCGTCGAGGACGCCCTGCATGCCTTCGTTGCTCAGCAGCCGCTCACGCACCTGCACGAGAAACTCGTAGAGGGGCTGCCAGCCCTTATCGGCGAGCGCATAGCCGCGCGCATTCACGCCGACGAGCTGTTTGATCTCATCGGGCTCGAGCGGCGTGCCACCGACCACCACGCTGATCGCCGAGACGCGATCCGGATGACGCGCCGCGAGCGCAAGGACGTGCGGCCCGCCGCCGCTGGTGCCCGTCGCGGGCAGGCGGTCGAGGTCGTGAAAGTCCAACAGCTCGGCGTAGTCGTCGGCGATGTCGGCGATGCCACGTCCCGGTTTGCGGGTCGATCCGCCATAACCTGGTCGGTCGGCCATGAGGTAGCGCGCGCCCACCTCGCGCTGCACGTTGGGATTCGGGTTGTACTGCTTGCGCGAGCTCGGCGTGCCCTGGATGCGAAGGATCGGCGTCGCGTCGGGGTCGCCCCACCAGCGCCACGCCAGCTCGCGGCCGTCGCGCAGCTTCATGACGCCGTCTTCGTAGACGCGGCCGTCGTCGGTCTTCTGTAGCTGCGTCCTGCGGGCAGAGCCCGATAAGGACACGCTTCGCGTGACTTTTGATTTCATTTCATTGCCCAGAACGACTTGAACCCATCCATCGCGAGCTTCCACAAGCCATGCTTGCGCGCCATCTTCAGGATCCTTGACTGCTTTTCCCATTTCGACGTTCCGTCGACGCGGAAGAACTCGTCGAGCGAGCGATCCGCGAGCTGCAGGTCCGTCGTCAGCAGCTGCGGATTGTGCTCGAGCAGCGGCACCGCTTTGTCGTACTTCTTCATGTCGGCCATGATCCACGACGCATCGAGCTTCCCCTTGTATTCGGCGAGCCGGCGCTCGGAGAACTCACCGATCTCCTTGCAGTGGATCACGGTGTCGCCCGCGAGCTTGCCCGACCACATCGCGAGGTTGGAGCCCTCACGGTGCACGGGGTTCGACAGCATGGCAGCGTCACCGCACACGAGGTAGCCCGGGCCGTAGACCTTCGGAATTCCGCGATAGCCGCCCTCGGGGATGAGGTGCGCGAGGTATTCGACGGTCTCGGCGCCGCGCAGCAGCGGTTTGACCGCCGGATGCCTCTTGAAATGCTCCATCAGGTCGTTCGGGGTGCGCAGCGTCTTGTTGAACTCGCTGAGCAGCGCGCCGCCGCCGACCGACAGCGTGTCGCGGTTGGTGTAGATGAACATGAACCCCGACATACCCATGGTCGAATCGCCGAAGCACTCGACCGTGCAGCCTTCGCCGGACTCGCAGTTGAACCGCTCCTCGATGAGGCCGGGGTCGAGCTGCATGATCTCCTTGACCGCCATCGCGACCTCGTCGGTCCGCAGCTTTCGGCGCAGCGGTTTGCCGTCGATCTTCGTGCCCTCGAGCAAGCCGGTGCCCAGGCCGATGCCTTCGCAGATGACGGTCACCTCGGCGTAAAGGTCGTCGCCGCGTCCCGTGCCAACGCCGACGACGCGCCCGTTCTTCACGAGCAGCCGGTCGACGACGGTCTCGGGGACGACCATCGCCCCGGCTTTCTCCGCCTGCTCCGCGAACCATGGGTCGAAGCGCGCGCGCAGCACCGAATAGGAATGCGGGTGCTCGCGGTTGCGCAGGTTCTTGTAGTCGATGCCGATGGCGGCGTCGGCGGTCATCAACCACCGCCGCTCTTCGATGATCGGGCGCTCGAGCGGGGCCTGCTTCCAGTCGTCGCCTACGATCTGCTCGAGGTAGTAGTTGTAGAGGATGCCGCCCATGACGTTCTTGGATCCGGCCTTGGCGCCGCGCTCGAGCAGCGCGACCTGGAGTCCCGCTTTCGCCATGGTGATGGCGGCTGCAGTGCCGGCCGGCCCGGCGCCGACCACGACCGCGTCGAATTTCTCCTCGTCACCCATCGCCTAAAGAAAATTGAAGCTGATTGGGCTGACCGGCGGGGCGGGCTCGGGAAAGTCGACGGTCGCGCGGATGTTTCGCGAGCTTGGGGCGGTGATCGTCGACGCGGACGAGGCGACGCATGCCGTGTACGCGCCCGGCACCCCAGGATTCGATGCGATCGTCCGCGCGTTCGGCAGCGATTATGTGCGCGAAGGCGAAATCGACCGCAAGCGCCTGGGCGAGCTTGTCTTCCACGACCAGAAGGCGCGGCTGCGCCTCAACGCGATCGTCCATCCGCTCGTGCGCGACTGGATGGCCGAGCGCACGGTGGAGGCTGCGGAGCGCGGAGCGGAGGTCGTGATCCAGGACGTGCCCCTGCTCTTCGAGAACAGGCTGCAGGGGCTGTTCAACGCCACAGTCCTGGTCTACGCAAAAGCGTTGACCCAACTCCAGCGCCTGGAAGCTCGGGGTGTGCCACGCGAACGTGCACAGGCAATGCTCGCCGCACAGATGCCGATCGACGAGAAGAGACCGCTTGCCGATTTCGTCATCGACAACGATGGGACGATCGAAGAGGCAAGACGCCAGGTCGACGAGGTCTGGACTAGATTCCGATCTCTTTGAGGATCTCCGCGGTGTGCTCGCCGAGACGCGGCGCGCGGCCGCGCTTCTCGAACAGGCCGCGCGCGGCGATCTGCGGATGACGTGAGACTTCATCGACGTCGAGGACCGGCTCGCAACATGCGTCCGCCTGGGAGAGAACCTGCTGCCACTCGTCGCGACTGCGCGAGCGAAAGACCTCCTCGACGGCGTTTTGCGCGTTCGCGTCCTCGGAGAACTGCGCGTCCATGAGGTCCGGCCGCGCGAGCGCCTCGCACAGCGCCTTCCAGAACTTCGGCTCGAGCGCCGCCACGCTGTAGTAGCGGCCGTCCGCGCATTCGTAAACGCGGTAGCAGGGATAGCGCCCGGCCAGGCGCTGATCGCCGCGCGCGACGCGCTCGCCATTTTCGAGGGCCGCAAACGCGAGCGTCAACCAGCGCACTGCTCCGTCGGTCATCGCGACGTCGAGCCATCGACCCTCGCCACCGCGCTGAACCGCGACCAGCGCCGCGAGGATCTCTACCGCCGGCTGCACCCCACCCCCGCCGATGTCGGCGACCTGGACCGAGAGCGGAACCGGAGGTCCGCCCGCCTCACCGTTGAGGCCGAGGCCGCCGGCGATCGCCATGTAGTTGAGGTCGTGACCCGCGCGCGACGCGAACGGTCCGTCCTGTCCATAGCCGGTGATCGAGCAGACCACAAGCTTTGGGTTGCGGCCATGCAGCACTTCCCAACCCAGGCCCAGTCGCTCCATCACTCCCGGGCGGTTGCCTTCGACGAGGACGGCGGCGGTGTCGACCAGGCGCAGCAGCACGTCTTTGCCGCGCTCCGACTTGAGGTCGAGCTCGATGCTGCGCTTGTTGCGATTGATCGCGTCGAACAGCGCGCTCTGGCCGTCCACCAGCGGCGGCGTCCAGCGCATGTAGTCACCCGAACCCGGCTCTTCCACCTTGACGACGTCGGCGCCCGCGTCGGCCAGCAGCATCGTGCAGAACGCGCCCGGGAGCAATCTCGTCAGGTCGAGCACGCGCACGCCCCCCAGCGGCAGATCCGAGTTCATCTGGAGTGACAGTACTGCGTTAGTACGAGACTTTCGGTAGCCGCCCATGCGTTAATACGGCATGGAAGAGTCCGGTTCCAGCATGCGTCACAGCAACTCGCATCTCGGTGAGATTTCGATCAAGGTCCCGGCGCCATTCGCGGGCCTGACGGACCTTGGATTCACTGCCCAATATCGCGCCCAGAACTTCAACGAGCCGCAGCGCGACGTGCCCCTCCTTTTCGAAGGCCCCCAGTCGCCGATGCGCCGGCTCGCCGAAGTGCTTCAGCAGCTGAGCGCCACGCACGGCGAGAGCTACGCATGGACCGATCCGGTCATGCTCAGCGACCAGGTCGTGATCCTCGCGTTTCGCGACCGGAGCGTCGCCTCGAACGACGACATGTCCGACGGCGCGAGGATCGCCGACTACGTGATGAACCTCGTCCGCCCGGTCGTGTTCACCTTTCTCCACGACTGCGCCGCGGTCGCGCACCTCCGGCTCTCCAACGTGATCGAGATGCGCGTCAGCTCCGAAGAAAAGTCGATCGCGGAGTTCTCGCTGCCGCTGCACAAGATCGTGCAGCCGAACGGCGAGCGTCTGCTGTGGGGACTGGCCGGCTGACGGCCGTCCGCTCAGCCGATCGTCCGGACTATCGCGGGGTTAGTGGCTCGGCGAGGCTGACGGGCTAGCCGCCGGCGAGGTCGTGTTCGCCGAGCTCGCGCTCTGGATGCTGCTCGAACGGGCGCTGCTCGTGGTCGAGATCGTCGGAGTCGCGATCGCGCCCGGCGACACGTTGGCGAAGTAGAGCGCCAGCGGGACGACGATCATGCCGGCCACGACGGTCAACACAAACGTGACCGCCCCCCATTCACCACGCAAAGCCGCCCAGTTCACGAGTCGTCGATTCTAGGGGAAGCCTAGAAGTCGTCGTCGGAGGACTGTCCCTCTTCCTCTTTCTTCTTGCGCTGGTTCAGGAGTCGGATGAAGTCCTGCGCCCGCGCGAGCGCCTTCCAACGCTCCGGGAAGAAGTCTTGAACCAGGATCTGGCGGTCCGGCTGCTGGTAGACGGTGACGCACCACTTGTTGAGCGTGCGCGAGACTTCGACCTCGAAGTCCTTCTCCGCGGTCTCATAGCGAACAACTTTGTCGTCGTCGAATCTTCTTCGTCCAGAAACAGCCATAGGTAAATCACTCGGGCGGGGATACGGCTCATTGAGCGTCTTTGAATTATAGGCTCCGCTGCGGGGAGGTCTCGAGCAGCTCCCGAAGCAGCGGCGCAAGCTCTTCCCGGAGCCCTTCCCGCTTCATCGCCAGCATCAAATTCGCCCTCAGGTAGCCCGCGACGGTGCCGGTGTCGTAGTAGTCCCCCTCGAACTCGTAGGCGACGACCGGAGCCTTGCCGAGCGTGCGTTTGATCGCGTCGGTGAGCTGGATCTCCTTCCCGGCGCCCGGCTCGAGCCGGTCGAGCTGCTCGAAGACCGCCGGCGCGAGAACGTAGCGTCCAAGGATCGCGAGGTCGGACGGTTCGGTGCCGGGATCGGGCTTTTCGACCATGTCGACGACCTCGTGGAGGCCGCCGCGCGAGCCGCCGACGGCGACGATGCCGTATCGGCTGACCTCGCTCTTCGGCATGCGCCGGACGGCCAGCACCGTCGCCCCGGTTTTGGCGTGCGCGTCAATGAGCTGCCGGAGCACCGGGCGGGTGTCGCAAAGGATGACGTCGTCGGCGAGGAGCACGGCGCACGGCTCGCCCTCGACGAGCAGGCGCGCCGTCCAGACGGCGTGGCCGAGACCCAGCGGCTCCTTCTGCTGCACGTAGGTGATCACGACCTGGTTGCTCAGCTCGTCGACCTCGCTGAGGATGCGCAGCATGTCGCTCTTGCCGCGATCCTCGAGGTAGTGCTCGAGCTCGAGCGAGCGGTCGAAATGGTCGACGATCGCGCGCTTGCCGCCGCCGGTGACCATGATCACCTGCTCGATGCCGCTCGCGATGGCCTCCTCGACGCCGTACTGGATGGTCGGCTTGTCGACCAAAGGCAGCATCTCTTTCGGCTGTGCCTTAGTCACGGGCAGGAAGCGCGTGCCGAGACCTGCGGCCGGAAAGATCGCCTTGCGGACGGTCGAACGTGACGGCCCCATTAACGACAATCTATACGACGGTGGATATTCTCGAAGGCATTCGACCGGGCATGGAAGGCCGCATCGAGCGCGTGGTCGAGGGCAACCTCCTGACTCATCACGTCGGAGGTAGGGGCACGTTCGCGACGCCGGCGATGATCGGCCTCATGGAGCTGACGAGCCATCGCTCGGTAGAACGCCTGTTGCCGCCGAATCACACCACCGTCGGTTACGAGGTGCACGTGCGCCATCTCACGCCGACCGCGCCGGGAAGCACGATCGTCGTGACCTCACGCTTGACCGAGGTCAAAGGCAACAAGCTTCTGTTCGAGGTTGAGTGCCGCGAGGGAGAGAAGCTGCTCGGCTCCGGCATCCACAAGCGCGCGGTCGTGCCCGCCAACTTCTGACCTGATCCGATGGGTGACGACCTGGATCGCATCGCGCCCCGCGAAAGTGCTCGCAATCGAGCGCGCGACAAGAAGACGAGGGGACCGAAGGTCGTCTCGGTGAATCCCGGCTTGAAGAAGCTCGCTCAGCACATCGCCGACAAGACGAAGAGAAAGAAAGTACGCTGAGGCGGCTTTCGTTCACGGAATTGAGTTGGGGGTGATCCGATGAAGGCCTACGTCCTCATCAACGCGTCCCCCGGACGCGCGCTCGAGGTGGCCAAGAAGATGGAAGGGGTCCAGGGCATCTCCGCGGCCGACGCCATCACCGGCGAGTACGACGTCATCGCTGTGTGTGAGGCGCCGGACGTCAACTCCATAGGCTCGTTGATCGTCGACAAGATTCAGAAGATCGACGGCGTCTTCAAGACGATCACATGCCTCGCGGTGAAGTAGCTACCTAAACGGGCGCCGGCGAGCTCTCCCGCAGCGCGGCGGCGACTTCCGGTAGAGCGGACAGCCACGGCGCCATCGCCGGCATCTCCTGCTCGAAGCTGCCGACCGACGGCGACCACGTGAGCTCGCGACGTGAGTACGAGTCGTCGTACTGGTGCGGCTTGCCGAGCACATCGATCGCGAAGATGCCGGGCCACACCGCCGCGCCTTGCGGCGTGACCGTCTCGGCGGCAAGCGCCCGCGCGTAGGCGAGGTCGTACGGGATCGAAGCGACCTCGGCGGCGAAGCCGACCGCGCGCGCAGCGGAGATCAGGCAGTCGCGCCAGCTCGAGTCGAAGCCACCGACGAGGTAGCGATGGCCAGGCCGGCCTCGGTCCGAAGCCGCGAGGCACGCCCGGCCGACGTCCTCACCGGAGACGAAGGTCTGCTTCGCACGCCCGCCGCCGGGCAGCCAGACGCGCCCCCGGACGGCAGCCGCCATCAAGCGAGGAAGCATCCAGTCTTCGCCCGCGCCGAAGACGCGCGCCGGCCGGATGATGACGACCTCGACGTCGCCCGCATTGGCGAGAACCCATTCCTCTTCGAAGAGCTTTTGCTTCTCAAAGGCGTGAGCCGGCTTGATCTTCGACTTCTCGGTGACGCGGGTGAAATGGTCGGGGCCGAACACGTCGGCGGTCGAGATGTACACGATGCGGCGTACTCGCGCATTTCGCGCAGCATCGACCACGCGAGCAAGCTCGTGCGGCTCGGTGCGCCGGAAGCGAACCCTGCGCGCGGGCGCGGCGGTTTGGGCGGCGAAGACGACGACCTCGACGCCGGCGATCGCATCGCGGAGCGTCTCATCGTCGGCGTCGGCGTTGAGCTCGATGACCGGGACGTCGGCAGCGAGCGCGCGCGACACATGGCGGCCGAGGAACTCCCCGGCACCGATGACCAGGTGCAAAACCGGCTGATTCTATTTCGGGCGGCGGGAAAACGCGTCCAACCTATTTCCGGCGGCGCTCCAGCGACGTCGATATCGCATGGCGCACCCGGTCGACGACGGTGGCGACGCGCCGGCTCAGCTCCCACCAGGCGGGCAGGTCGGGCAAGACCGGCGGACCGATCGACACCTCGATCCGCTTGAACGGCCACAGACGGTCGGTCCCACGGACGGCAACCGGGCTGATCGGCACACCCGCGTTGAGCGCGAAGAATCCGATGCCGTTCTTCAGCGGGCGAAGCGCCCGGCCGCGCGAGTAGCGGCCTTCGGGAAACATCAGCATCACGCCCCCGCGCTCGAGCACCTGATAGACGGTGCGAAGACCCTGCTGGTCGAGCTCGCCTCGATTCGGCGAGATCGGGAACACGCCGATCAGCGACAGCAAGCGGCGTTTCCAGGCGCGGTTGAACACCGTCTCCCGCTTGGCCATCGTGTAGACGACTGGGCTCGCTGGGAAGAACGGGATGATGAAAAGCGGATCGAACCAGGCTTGATGGTTCGCCGCGATGATGTACGGCGGCCGCGGGATGTTCTCCGGTCCCGTCACCGTCACGCGAAAGAAATGGATGACGATCCACCGTGCGACCGCGAGGATCCAGCGATAGAGCCGCGGTGGTGCGTATGGGTCCGGGTGGACGAGTGGATCGAGCGGGCCCTCGACCAGCGCCCGGTATTCGGGACTGCGGTATCGCGGCGCTGCTGCTGAGTTAGCGGTCGAGGAAGGTGTGGAGGACGCGGTTGAACTCCTCCGGCCGCTCCGACTGCGGAGTGTGGCCTGCGCCGTCGATGACCGTGAGCTTGGACCTTTCGATGAGCGCCACGGCGCGCTCGGCGTGCGCGACCGGGAACAGTGGATCGTCCGCGCCCCAGATCAGCTGCACCGGAATCTTCAGCTCGTTCAGACGCTCGGTGACGTCGTGA
>DASTIX010000010.1:0-6127 GCA_035717165.1 Candidatus Dormiibacterota bacterium | reverse complement strand
CGCTCAAGACATGCCGCGCCTTTTCACCCGCTTCGGGCGGATCGTCACCGCCGACAACGCACGCATCCCGGGCACTGGGCTCGGGCTTTACCTCGCGCAGCGCTTCGCGAACATGCATGGGGGAAGGATCACGGTCGACTCGCAGCCCGGCAAGGGAAGCTCGTTTGAGCTTCGTATTCCGATCGCTGCGCAGTCGAATCTCCCAAGGGCTTTGGTTACGTCGACCTGACCGGGGCCGCCTTCCTCTGGGGCTTGCTGGCAGCTCGCTCGTCATCGGCGGTCTGTTCGCGATGAGTGCAGTCCCGAAGGTGCGCGCCTGGCGCCCGAAGAATATGTCTACAGCGCGAGCATCCCGCTCATTTCACGACGAGCCGGAGAGCTTAGCGTCGAGACTGAAGTTGTCTAACCTGCCACCTGGCTGGCGGAGGATGCTCGCGCGCGGAAGCGCTCTGATAGGCAGCCTGGTTTTCATCGCCGCTTGCAGCAATCCGGTCGCATCGGGCTCGCCGACGAGCTCCCCCGCGGCCAGCGCGACCGGGGGCGTCGCGGGCTCAACCGCCACCACGGGATACACCTCCGTGGTGGACGCGGTATCGCCCTCGATCGTGTTGATCCAGACGAACGCCGGACTCGGTTCGGGAATCGTCTACGACAGTTCCGGTGACATCGTGACGAACGCCCACGTGGTCGGCAACGCGACGCAGTTCACGGTCACGACCTCGAATGGCAAGCAGTACCAGGCGACGCTGGTCGGTTCATACCCGCCAAGCGATGTTGCGGTGATCAAAGTCTCCAACCCCACCGAACTTCACCCCGCCCAGTTCGGAGACTCCACTCACCTTCAGGTTGGTGAGGTAGTTCTGGCGATGGGCAATCCTCTCGGTTTCCAGAGCAGCGTCACCGAGGGCATCGTCAGCGGTCTGGGTCGAACCGTCGCCGAGCCCGACGGCTACGTGCTGACGGACGTCATCCAGACCAGCGCCGCGATCAATCCGGGTAATTCCGGAGGCGGCCTCATCGACCTCCAGAACTATGTGGTCGGTATGCCGACACTTGCCGCCGTCGATCCTCAGGTCGGTAGCGCCGCTCCGGGCATCGGTTTCGCGTTATCGAGCAACACAGTGCAGGACTACGCCGGTCAGATCATCAAGAACGGCAAGGTCGTGAACACGCACCGAGCCTATCTCGGCGTACAGATCGGGGACGTCCAAAGCCCTGCCGGCGTAGTCGTTCTGTCCGTCGTTGCGGGCGGTCCCGCCGCACAGGCCGGAGTCCAGGTGGGCGACATCATCACCGCGATCAACGGAAAACCCGTGACAGATTCGGCAACCCTCTCTCAGCAGCTCGCCAATATGGCGCCGGGCAGCGAGGCCACGCTGACGGTCAACCGCAACGGTCAGAGCATGTCGATCAAGGTGACGTTGGGCACGCTGCCGGCCCCCTAGCGACCTCCGTCCGTGCGGTTCGCGCGTTTCATGTGACCGGACACTTCGCCGCGCCCGAGGTAGCGCCAAACGCGAGACGAGTCCCCGAGGTTGTCCCGCCCGCGACGTTACCCTTGCTCCGCCACGCTCGTCTCCCCGATCTGGCGGAGTGTCAAGCAGCTACCGGAGTAGGTGTAGGGCCGCTGCCGAAGGTGTGTAAACGGCAACCGAAGACGTTTTGTAGTCTGGCTACCGAACTCTCACAAACCATGGTGGGCCGTAGTTTCCGTAACGCGAACCGACCGATCGTAGCTGGCGAGGCGATCAGCCTCTGCGTGCGCGGCGGTACACGTCGGCGCGATGCGCGACGGCCGTCACAGTGATGGTGTCGTTCGACTCATCGATCGAGTAGATGATCCGATAGGGTCCACGCCTGGCAGACCACTGGCCTGTCAGTTCGAGGTGCAGCGGCTTGCCCAAGCGCCGAGGATCGGCCGCGATGGACTGAATGGCCTCGAGAGCCGCAGCCGCAATCTTCATCGGCAAGCGATTGACATCGCGCGCGGCGGGCGAGGCGATGACTACACGCCATCGCCGCTGGCTCATCGCGCCTTCAGGCGCTTCTTGGCGTCCTCGATCGGGATCGTGTCACCCATCTCGGCAGCAGAGATGCCGGCGCGGATCTTGCGCATCAGACGCTTGTCCGACAGGATTTCGAGCGTTTCCTCCAACCCCTCGATATCGTCGATGCCAAGGATCATCGCGACCGGCCGGCCGTTCCTCGTGATCGTGACGCGGTCTTGTTCACGCTCAACCCGATCGACGACCTCGGAAAGCTTCGCCTTGACGGCAGCCAGAGGAAGAGTCTCCATAGACCAGAATTATAGTCCACTGACAAATGGTGGGGCGCGGTGGACTCGAACCACCTGCCTCCGCAGTAACTAGCTCCGAACGCTGTGCGTCAACAGTGGAACCCGAGCGAAAGGCCCGATGGGCTGAGGCGGAGGCTGAGAGCCGATCGCGTGGGACCGGCGGCCTAGCTCGCGTTCACTGCTGCGGCTTCAGGAGATGGGCCTGCACCTTGCCGAGAAGCGCAAGGAGACGCCGGCGCTCTGCTTCGTCCAGGCTCTCGAGCCACGGGCGCTCCGCGGCGTGGACGGCCGGCCGAAAGCGATCGGTCAGGCTGCGGCCCTTGTCGGTGAGGCCGACGAGCTGCCGGCGCCGGTCGTCAGGGTGCTTGGTTCGACGCACCAGGCCCGCTCGAGACAGGCTGTCGATGACGCCCGTGACCGTCGGGCCCTTGACCAGAAGGCGGTCGCGTATCTCGCCCGGCGTCAGGGGACGGTCGTTATCGGCGAGCATGCTCAAGACCAGGCCGCCCGCGGGGCTCAGGCCGAACGGGCGCAGCACTTCGGCCACTCGGCTGACCACGAGATCGCCCGTCTTGACCAGGTTCATGGCGCACTCGGTGGCGGACCGGCTGGCACGCGGGTACAGACGCTCGAAGTCGGGCGCGGCGCGTGTCGGGGCTTCGGCTGCCACAGTCCTGATTGTACATTGACTTTTAGGCCCCTATCTATTAGGCTCCTAACTAATTTCCAATAGGAGGGCAGGAGCTGAGAATGGAAGTCACCACAAAGAGGGGCCTGGCGCTGGCGACGGGCGAGGGCCTCAAGCTGCAGTCCGGACCGGGCCGCGACCTGATCTTCAAGGTCACCGGCGACGAAACCGACGGCGCGTTCGACTTCTTCACCGTGGACGTGGCGCCGAAGAGCGGCCCGCCTCTCCACGTGCACCACGTGCAGGAGGAGGCGATCTTCGTTCTGAAGGGTCGCTTCAAGGTTCGAGTCGGTGATGAGATCTTCCACTGCGACGAGGGCGGTTTCGCGTACATGCCGAAGCAGATGCCACACGCCTTCTTCAACCTCACGGAAGAGGACGGCCGGATCATCGTCGTCTACACGCCGGGCGGAGGCCATAGGTTCTACGAAGAGTTCGGCCCCGTCGCGCGCAGCGGCGCCGATCGCGCCGCGCTCGCCGGCGTGTTCACCAAGCACGACATGACCCTCCTTGGTCCGCCCATGACGGCAGACTGACCGGGAGCGCGCGCCCTGCGCAAGGACGAGCTCGCCGAATTAGGAGAAGGTCAGGATTGGGTGCACCTCGACCGTCCCACCCTGGGCCGCCGGGTTCTTGGCCGCCCACATCTCCGCCTCCGCCCGGTCCTTGCAATCGAGGACGAAGTAGCCGTTGAGCCACGGTGACTGGGCGTGCATGGGACCATCGGTGGTCTTGGCGCGGCCGCCGTGGTTGGTGACGCTGAAGCCCGCTGCCGATGGCTGGCAGGCATCGCCGTTCAGGAAGGCGCCCGCCCTCTGGACCTCTTCGAGGTATTTGGCGAATGCCTCGATCTGTTGGTGCAGCTCGGGGCTGCCGGGTCGCGGTGCCTTCGACTCGTCCACGTACTGAAGAAACATGAATTTGGCCATCGCTTTATCTCCTGTCTTTTTCCACCGGTCACCCAATGCGACGAACGGAAGCACCCAGATTCGACAGCCGCCCTGTTAAGGGCCGCCGATGTGGCCCGGAGATTCCGTCACACTCGGGCGGGTGATCGACAGAGCCGAGCGCGCGCTGAGGGAGGTCTTCGGGCTGGATGCCTTCAGGCCAGGACAATCCGATGTTGTGGCCGCGATGCTCGCCGGCCGCGACGTGCTGTCCGTCGCACCGACAGGCTCCGGCAAGAGCATCAGCTACTGGGTGCCGGCGGTGGTCGACGGCGGGCTGACGTTGGTGGTCTCGCCGCTCATCGCCCTCATGAAGGATCAGGTCGACCGCCTGACGGACCGCGGAGTCGCCGCCACATTCATAAACTCATCGGTCGAGCCGTCTGAGCAGCGCGAGAGACTCCTGCGCGCCCAGTCCGGCGAGTACCGGCTGCTGTTCCTGGCGCCCGAGAGGCTCGCGCGCCCTGGCTTCATGGACCGGCTCGCCAGTCTGCGCATCGGCCGCATCGTGGTCGACGAGGCGCACTGCATCTCCACCTGGGGCCACGACTTCCGCCCCGACTATCGGATGTTGTCCGCCGCGATCGCCGCCTGTGGCCGGCCGCCCGTCGCGGGATTCACGGCGACCGCGACCCCTCAGGTTCGAGCGGACATCGCGAGCAGCCTTCAGCTCCGCGACCCGTTCATCTCGGTCAGCGGGTTCAACCGGCCATCGCTGAAGCTTGCTGTCGTGCGGTGCCGCGGCGAGCGAGCCAAGCGCGATCAGCTGCACAGCCTGCTCGCCCCTCCTGGGCAGCAGACGCTCGTCTACGTCGGCACGGTGTCCGCGGCAGAAGAGCTGGCGGCCGAGCTCCGAGTCCCCTGCTATCACGGTCGCCAGGCCGCAGACATCCGGCGCCGAACGCAGAATGACTTCACCGCCGGACGCACTCAGGTTCTGGTGGCGACTTCGGCGTTCGGTATGGGAGTCGACATCGCCGCTATCCGTCGCGTCGTCCATTACCACTTGCCCGGCAGCCTGGAGGCGTACTACCAGGAGGCAGGACGCGCAGGCCGCGATGGCCTGCCGGCGGAATGCACGCTCCTGTACAGCCCCTCTGATCGCGACCTCCAGGCGTTCTTCATCGAGCAGTCCGGCCTGGAGGAAGGGTCACCGCTCAAGGAGCACGCGTACGCTCGCCTGGCGCAGATGCTGGCCTACGCGGAGATGCGCGAATGCCGGCACGCCCGCATCGCAGACTACTTCGGCGAGGAGGGGGTCGCGCGCCGGTGCCATGCCTGCGACAACTGCCTCACCGCCTCCCCACCCGAGGAGCCGGTCGCAGCCGAGGCGGTGCAGGCAGCGCTCCAGGCGACGGCCAGGTTCAGCGGGCGGGTCGGGCTGGCCAACGTTGCAGCGGTCCTGGGCGGCCGGCGAACCAAATGGTCGACCGCCCAGCCCTGGGTGCAGGAGTTGCGCTTCCATGGCGCGTTGAGCAGATGGAAGGAGGAGCGGATCAGGCTTCTCCTGTCTGGGCTGATCAACGCCGGCCTCGCGCGCCAGAGCTCCGGCCAATACCCGGTGGTGGAGATCACCCCCGCCGGCCGCGATGCGCTGGCCTCTAAGACCACCCCATTGCTGACGCTGCCGGCCGAGTCAGTGAAGGTCCAGTCCGGGGAGGTCCCGGTGGAGACGCTTGATCGATTGCGACGTTGGCGGAGCGAGACCGCCCGGTCCGCGGGCGTACCCGCCTACGTGGTGTGCCACGATGCGACGCTCGCGGCTATCGCCTCGGCAAGACCGGCTAGTGCGGCCGAGCTGCTGCGGGTGTCGGGAGTTGGAGAATCAAAACTCCGCAAATACGGCGATGAGATCCTCGAGCTGCTGCGCGCAGCACCCGCATGATGGACAAGTCTCAGACTGGCCGAGCCGGTGAGCTGGCGATCGAGCTGTACGCGCTAGTCACGTCTGGGGGCGAGGTCGACATCTATGCGCCCGTCGTGGACGATGACCATGTCGATCTCGTCGCCGGAATCCGCGGCGGTGATCCGACTCTAGGCATTCAGGTCAAGACAGCGCCGAGCCTTGACCGTTCAGGGGTGGTTGAAGCCAGGGCTTCGTATCCAGTGGGGCATGTTCGCGACGACAACAATTTTGTGTATGCAGTCGTCCTGCTCGACGGCGTTCGTATTGAGACCATATGGCTCATTCGCAGT
>DASTIX010000009.1:0-3248 GCA_035717165.1 Candidatus Dormiibacterota bacterium | reverse complement strand
AGCGGTCGCGCGCCGTACACCGGGTCCCAGCCGTGTTCGATGAGGACTTTCTTCGCGTCGTCGGTGACGACCAGGGCGATCTTGCGCTCGTCGAGCCGCTTGCGCAGTCGCGCGAGCTGGATGTCGACGATCGCGCCCAGCTGCTCTTGCGTCAGCGACTTGAAGACGATGATCTCGTCGACGCGGTTCAGAAATTCGGGACGGAAATGGTCGCGCAGCACCGCGAGCACCGCGTCGCGGACCGAGTCGAACGGCCTGTCTGACATCTCCTGGATGAGCTGGCCGCCAAGGTTCGAGGTCATGATCAGGACGGTGTTGCGGAAGTCGACCGTGCGCCCCTGTCCGTCGGTCAGGCGCCCGTCGTCGAGGATCTGCAGGAGGACGTTGAAGACGTCCGGATGTGCCTTCTCGATCTCGTCGAAGAGCACGACCGAATACGGCCGGCGACGAACCGCCTCGGTGAGCTGCCCGCCTTCGTCGTATCCGACGTATCCGGGCGGGGCGCCGAGCATCCGCGCGACGGTGTGCTTCTCCTGGTACTCGGACATGTCGAGACGCACAAGCGCCGATTCGTCGTCGAACAGGAACTCCGCGAGTGCGCGCGCGAGCTCCGTCTTGCCGACGCCAGTGGGACCGAGAAAGATGAACGATCCGACCGGTCGGTTCGGATCGGCGAGACCTGAGCGCGAGCGTCGCACCGCGTTGGCAACGGCGCTTACCGCTTCGTCCTGGCCGATGACGCGGTCGTGCAGCCGTTCCTCCATCTTGATGAGCTTGGCGACCTCGCCCTCCATCAGCTTGGACACGGGAATGCCCGTCCACTTCGCGACGATCTGCGCGATGTCCTCTTCGCTGACCTCTTCTTTGAGCAGCGCGTGGTCGCCCTGGAGCTGCGCGAGCTTGGCATTGGCGTCATTGAGCTGCTTTTCGATCTCGACGACTTTGCCGTAGCGCAGTTCCGCGGCCTTCGCGAAGTCCGCCGCGCGCTCGGCGCGTTCGGCGTCCGCGCGGACCTCTTCGAGCTTCGCCTTGAGTCCGCGGATGCGCGTGATGATGTCCTTCTCCTGCTGCCAGCGTGAACGCAGCCCGGTGCGCTTCTCGCCGAGCTCCGCCAGCTGCTTTTCGATGCCGGCGAGCCGGTCCTTGGACGCGCGGTCGGTCTCCTTCTTCAGCGCCTGACGCTCGATCTCGAGCTGGCGGATCTGGCGTTCGAGCTCATCGAGCTCGGCGGGCATGGAGTCGATCTCGGTGCGGAGACGGGCCGCCGCCTCGTCGATGAGATCGATTGCCTTGTCAGGAAGAAAACGGTCGGTGATGTAGCGGTTCGAGAGCACGGCGGCCGCCACGATGGCCGCGTCCTTGATGCGGACACCGTGGTGAACCTCGTACCTCTCGCGCAGGCCGCGAAGGATGCTGATCGTGTCTTCGACCGACGGCTGGTCGACCAAGACTGGTTGGAACCGGCGCTCCAGCGCGGCGTCCTTCTCGATGTGCTTGCGGTATTCGTCGAGCGTGGTCGCGCCGATGGCGCGCAGCTCGCCTCTCGCCAGCGCAGGCTTCAGCAGGTTGGCCGCGTCGATGGCGCCCTCTGCGGCACCCGCGCCAACGAGCGTGTGCAGCTCGTCGATGAACAGGATGACCTGGCCGTTGGAGCTTTCGATCTCTTTGAGCACGGCCTTCAGGCGGTCTTCGAACTCGCCGCGAAACTTGGTGCCGGCCACGAGCGCGCCGAGGTCGAGCGCGACGACGCGCTTGCCCCTCAGACCTTCGGGCACGTCCCCCTGCGCAATGCGCTGGGCGAGGCCTTCGGCGATGGCGGTCTTGCCCACCCCCGGCTCCCCAATGAGGACCGGATTGTTCTTAGTGCGGCGCGACAGCACCTGGATGACACGCCGGATCTCCTCGTCGCGGCCGATGACCGGGTCGAGCTTGCCTTCGCGGGCCAGCTTCGTCAGGTCGCGCCCGTACTTGTCGAGGGCCTGATATTTGGATTCGGGATTCTGGTCGGTCACGCGCTGATTGCCGCGAACCGAACGCAGCGCTCGCAGCAGCGCGTCGTGAGTGACGCCCGCGTCCTTCAGCACCTGGTGGTCGGTCAGCGCAAGCAGGAGGTGCTCGGTCGAGATGTACTCGTCCTTCAGCCGCTCGGCCTCCTTCTCCGCTCCCTCCAGCGACTTGGTCAGCGCATCGCTGAGGTAAGGCTGGCCGCCGCCGCTGACCTTCGGGAAACGCTCGATCGCCGACACAAGCGCCGGCCGAAGCGCCTGGACCGACGCGCCGGTGCGCTCGAGAAGAGCGGCCGCGACGCCATCGTCCTGGCTGACGAGCGCGTACAGCAGGTGCTCCGGCTCGACGGCCTGGTTGCCGTTCTGCCGCGCCAGCTCCGCAGCTTCCTGCAGAGCCTCCTGGGCCTTTTCCGTGAATCGATCGAGTCTCACGCTTTCAGTTTTCCCATGACCGTCCGGCGACCAAACGGATTTTCCGTATCTTGGCGCCGTGCCCGAGTTACCGGAGCTGGAGGCCCTTCGGATCAGGATCGGTCCGCGCGTCGAGGGCAAACTCATCACGGCGGCGACGGTCAATCCGAAGAAAGCGCATCTGCTGCGCTATCCCGTCGACAACTTCGCCCTCGAGCTGCCGGCGCGCCGCATCCTTTCCCTGACCCGGCGGGGCAAACATCTCGTCTTCGCCACCGAGCTTGGAGGCGGTGGGTCGCCGCGCTGGCTGGTGATCAACCCCATGCTCGGCGGGCGGTTTCAGATCGGCTCGACCGACGACCCCGTCCCCGCGACCGAGGTCTTCACGCTGCGAGTCGAAGGCAAGGTCGAGCTGCGCTACCTCGACTTCCGCGACATGGGCCGGATCTACTGGGTCGCCGACTGCTCTAGGGAGGTGCCCGCCTGGGACGGCCAGGGTCCAGAGGCGGACTCGGTCGCCACGATGGGCCTTGACGTCTTTCGCAAGCGATTGCGGCGGTTTCGCGACGAGCTCAAAGACCTGCTGCGCAATCAGGAGTTTCTGGCCGGCATCGGCAACGCCTACTCGGACGAGATCCTCTGGGAGGCGCGGCTGCTGCCGCTCCGCCGGCGAGCTTCTCTCAAGCCCGAGGACGAAGAGGCCCTGTACCGCGCCATCCCCCTCGTGCTGTCACGCGCGCTGGAGGCGATCCTCGCCAATCCGAACTACGAGGAGTCGAAGCAGGACCGCTCGTTCATGGCTGTCCACATGAAGGGTGGCAAGACGTGCCC
>DASTIX010000008.1:0-2675 GCA_035717165.1 Candidatus Dormiibacterota bacterium | reverse complement strand
TGGTTTGTTGGCAGGAGGGGTTCGATGCGCGGAGGGATCACCTATCAATATCATGTCATTCGGCGTGCAATTTTGACCCCCTGAGTGGGGGGATCGGCGTCCAAAATTGACCCCCTGAAAGTTGGCCTGATGCGCTGCTCGCCGTGATTCGAGCGAGCGGCGAGGGGGGAATGCTGACAGTGGAGACGATTGGCCGGATTCGGCGCGAGCATTTTATCAAGGGCAAGACGATCAGGGAGATCGCGCGGGACCTGAAGTTGTCCCGGAATACGGTCCGCAAGGTCCTGCGATCGGGGGAGACGTCGTTCGAGTACGAGCGGAACGTCCAGCCACGGCCGAAGCTCGGCCGATGGACGGCGGAGCTCGAGGATCTGTTGTCAGGCAATGCGGCCAAGCCGGCCCGTGAGCAGCTGACGCTGATCCGGATCTTCGAGGAGCTGCGCAGGCGCGGTTACGACGGCGGCTACGATGCCGTGCGTCGTTACGCCAGGCGATGGGCCAAGCAGCACGGGCAAGCGATGGCTGCGGCCTATGTCCCGCTGAGCTTCGCTCCGGGCGAAGCCTACCAGTTCGACTGGAGCCACGAAGTCGTTCTGCTGAGCGGGGTGACGGTGATCGTCAAGGTCGCCCATGTCCGGCTCTGTCATAGCCGGATGCTGTTCGTGCGGGCCTATCCGCGCGAAACGCAGGAAATGGTATTCGACGCCCACGACCGCGCCTTCGCGCTGTTCAAGGGCACCTGCGGACGCGGCATCTACGACAACATGAAGACGGCGGTGGAGACGGTCTTTGTCGGCAAGGGCCGCGCCTACAATCGCCGCTTCCTGCAGATGTGCAGTCACTACCTCGTCGAGCCGGTCGCCTGCACGCCGGCGTCGGGCTGGGAGAAGGGTCAGGTCGAGAACCAGGTCGGGCTCGTCCGCGAGCGCTTTTTCACGCCCCGGCTGCGGTTCAAGAACTACGATGAGATGAACGCCTGGCTGCTCGATAAATGCATCGCTTATGCCAAGGCCCACCGCCATCCGGAGCTGACCGAGCAGACAATCTGGGATGTGTTCGAGGCGGAGCGGCCGAAGCTGGTCCCCTACGCCGGCCGGTTCGATGGCTTCCACGCGGTGCCGGTATCGGTCTCAAAGACCTGCTTGGTGCGCTTCGATAATAACAAATACTCGGTCGCGGCCAGCGCGATCGGGCGTCCGGTCGAAGTCCACGCCTATGCCGACCGCATCGTGATCCGCCAGGACGGGCGGATCGTTGCCGAGCATCCCCGCTCGTTCGGCCGCGGCGAGACTGCCTACGACCCCTGGCATTACGTGCCGGTGCTCGCCCGCAAGCCCGGCGCCTTGCGCAACGGCGCTCCCTTCAAGGATTGGGTGCTGCCGGCGGCTCTGGAGCGGGTGCGGCGCAAGCTCGCAGGCGCCGACGATGGCAATCGACAAATGGTCGACATTCTCACCGCGGTGCTCACCGATGGGCTGCCGGCGGTCGAAGCCGCCTGCGCCGAAGCGACCGCGCAGGGCGTCCACTCCGCCGACGTCGTCCTCAACATCCTGGCCCGCCAGCGCGATCCCGCCCCGCCGGCCACGATCCTCACGCCAGCCGCCCTGACGCTGCGCCACGTCCCCATCGCCGACTGTGCCCGTTACGACAACCTCAGGAGAACTAGCTGATGGAACGCACCCAGCTCTTCGATCTCATGGGCGAGCTCAAGCTCTACGGCATGAAGGCCGCCTTCGACGAGATCATGGCCACGGCCGTCAAACGCCAGCATGAACCGCAGCGCATCGTCGGCGATCTGCTCAACGCCGAGATCAACGAGAAGCAGGCGCGCTCCATCAAGTACCAACTCACCATCGCCAAGCTGCCGCTCGCCAAGGACCTCGACGACTTCCAGTTCAAGGATACGCCGATCAATGAGACCCTCGTTAACGAACTTGCCGCTGGCACATTCATCGCCCAGCAGCGCAACGCTGTCCTGGTCGGCGGGACCGGCACCGGCAAGACCCACCTTGCGATCGCCATCGCCAGAAGCTGCATCCGCTCCGGCGCCCGCGGCCGGTTCTACAACGTGGTCGATCTCGTCAACCGGCTCGAGACCGAGGCCCGCAACGGACGCCAGGGTCGGCTCGCCGATCATCTCACCCGCATGGACTTCGTCATCCTTGACGAGCTCGGCTACCTACCCTTCGCCCAATCCGGCGGCCAGCTCCTGTTCCACCTCGTCAGTCGGCTCTACGAGCGCACCTCGATCATCGTCACCACCAATCTCGCCTTCGGTGAATGGCCGAGCGTCTTCACCGACGCCAAAATGACAACCGCGCTGCTCGATCGCCTGACCCATCACTGCGACATCATCGAGACTGGCAACGACAGCTGGCGCTTCAAAAGCCGAGCCGACGATCAACCCCCAACCCGCGCTCGCGCCGTCTCCGCAATCCCGACCAGCTCCGACGGCGCGGGCGCTACCGCCCGAACTCGCCGCCAGAGAGGGTCAAAATTGGACGCCGATGGTGGGTCAAATTTGCAAGCCGATTGACACCGGGTCCGCTGGGCTGGCAACTGTCCTTGCCCATCCAGATGACTCGGTCACCTAACGCTAGCCTACGAGCGATTGCGGTATTCATGATGATGCCCCCAGCTATTGCCGACAAAGAAAGCAGGATCGATGGGCCATG
>DASTIX010000007.1:0-17449 GCA_035717165.1 Candidatus Dormiibacterota bacterium | reverse complement strand
TGCTGCTCGCTACGCGGAAGTTCTCCAGCCGCATCACGCATGCGTTCAACTCCTGCATTGGACCGTCGTGCAGCTCGCGCGCGAGCGCGACGCGCAACGCGCGTCGGTAGTCCAACTCCTCTTCAGTCCCGACTCGTGTGGCCATATCGAGCCCGCGATCACCCTAATCACGCCGCCCGCCGCCGTGGAGAGGCGGGCGGCCCGGAAGATCCGGACTGTTGGTCCCTGCCCTCAGGCGCCTTCGAGGAAGGGGATCACGGCATCGGAAAGGGCCGGAAGGATGTGAATGTCGTAGTGCGTCGCGCCGGGAAGCACGGCCAGGCGATGCGGCGTCATTCCCGACCGATCCCAGCTCGCGTCGCGCTTCCCACCCCCGAGCAGCTCGAAAAACGCGACGGCGTGTGACGGCGGCAGACCGTCCGCATCCCCGACGACGATCATCACCGGCATGGTCAGCTTCGCGACGTCGGCGGACCAGTCGTAGTCGACCTTCAGGAGCGTGGTGAGCTGCTTGACCAGAACAGGCCAGTCGTCGACGTTTGGCGCCACCCGTGCATAGTCGGCGTACATCGGGCTCTGCTTCATGGGCTCGGCCATCTCCGGTCCCATCGACTTCATGCCGGCCGTCATCTCGGGATGCCAGCCGCGATTCGTGAAGACGGTTGAGACCAGTACCAGGCGCTCGACGACGTCCGGATGCTGAATGCCGGTCCGGAGCGCGACCCCGCCACCAAGCGAGAAGCCCATGATCGCGGCGCGCTCAAGGTCCAGCGAGCGGACCAACGCTGCGATGTCGTCGGCCATCGACTCCCAGCGCATCGGTCGATTGGCGGCCGGCGACCGACCGTGCGATTGCAGGTCGACGCCGACGACCCGGAAGTGTTTTGCGAGCTCCTCGATGTTGGGACCGAACATGTCCACCGATCCAAAACCGCCGTGGAGCAGGATGAGCGGCTTGCCGTTGCCGAAGAGTTGATAGGCGAGCTCGATCCCGTTGACACGCGCGAGCTGGGTCTTTGCCTGCATGGTCACCGCTGGTGTGATCCTACCGGCGGGCTACGCCACGCCACCGATTGCGACGGCGCTGAAGATGAATCGCTTCGTTGCGTACGCGCCGGCCCAGAGTGGCCAACACGTCGTGAGCGTAAGCCTGCCGTCAACGGAGGGCAGCAACTCGCTCTGATCGTCGGGCTCGACGATCTTGGAGCCGGTGATGCGATAAACGAACAACCCTCGCCTGGTCTGCAGCTCGACCGTGTCTCCGGCCTTGAGCCGGCTGAAGGCCAGCCAGTAAACGTTGTGCGCCGCGATGCCCACGTTGCCCGGATGACCAGGCCACGCTGTGCTCGGATAGTGACCCGGACCCTTCTCGAGCGTCGGAAGGCTGACGCCTTCGTACACAGTCGAGCTGTAGTCGATCGCCGGGATCGCCATGTGGAAGGCCACACCGTTGACAGGACGGTCGAGCATCGCCACCTCCGCGCGCGAGGTGAGGTCCGTCAGGGCGGAGAGCCCGTTCGCGCCCGTCATCGGAGCGCTGATGGGAATCGGCCCCATCTCCGTCACGGTCGGGCCGCCGATGCCCAGCATGGGGGCGGCGAGGGTGCCGGCGAGAATTCCCGCGCCGGCGACAAACGCGGTCGCGCCCGCAGCCAGGATGGCCTTCGCCGCCCTCCGGCCACGGAGCCGCGCGGGGTGGAATCGCTTCCACCCCGCGGTGCGCAAATGGAGCGCCATCAGGCTGCGCTGCGGCGGTACAAGAGCAGCGCCCCACCCATGGCGAACATGCCGAGGATCAACAACGTGACGGCCAGCCCAAAGCCAGGCGGGTTGGCGCCGGTCTCCGCGAGAACTTCGCCCGTACCGCCTTCACCGTTACTGACGGTGAACGGCTCGCACGGGCTCACGGAGTTGTTGAAGTTGTTTGTGTCGCTGCTGGTGAAATTCGCCTTGAACGAGTAGCTGCCGGCAGCCAGCGGCCCTTCCGTGGCCGACTTGCTGCCAAGCGGGAGGTTTGTTCCCGCAGCAACACCCGTTCCGGTGCAGCTGTTGTTGCTCCAGAAGGTGTAGCTGATCGTCCCGGTGGGTGTCAGGCCACCAACGTGGGTGACATTTGACGTGTCGTACACCGAGCCGTTGAGAGTGAGCTCACCCGTCAACGCTGCATTCGTCGACGCATTGAAGATCGTGGTTGTGGTCTTCGTGCTCGGGTCATATGTCGCGCTTACCGTGAACGGCTCACAAGCGCTCTTCGAGCCGTTGTAGTGCGCGTCGCCGCCGTAGACCGCGTCGTAGGCGTAGCTGCCCACCGGTAGCGCTGACTGCGTGCTGGAAGGCGGAACGACGCCCGCGCTCATCGACACGGGTTCGCTGCTGAAAGCTCCGGTCGCGCCGTCCGACGGACAGGTGTCGCTCTTGAAGAAGTAGTAGGTGACCGTCCCGCCGATCACGTTGCTGCCTACTTGAGTCCCGACCGTGGCGGTGTCGTGGACTTTGTCGCCCAGGGTGATCGTGCCGCTGAGGGGCACGGTGACGTTGGTGGTCTCGTCGAAGACGCTGGTGGTGGTGGTCGTATTCGTTTTGGCCGGCGGAGTCTCAAGCACCGTGAATGGCTCGCAGTCACTGGTCGCCGCCGCGAAGATGCCATCACCACCGTACGTCGCCTTGAATGAGTAGGAGCCTGCCGCCAGGTTCGACTTGGTATCCGACGGTGGCGCCGACCCGCTTGCGAGATTCTTAGTGCCAGCGGTCGTGCCGCTTCCGCTGCACGCGTTGTTGGCGTAGAAGCTGTAAGTCACAGTCCCGGTGGGGGCTGGCGTTGCGGCTGGGTGGCTGACGATCGCGGTGTCATAGGCCGACGAAGGCGCCTGCTCCGTACCAGCCCACGCCGCATTGGTCGACGCATCGAAGACCGCGGTCGCAACCGTGGCGAGCGGCACGGGTAGGCTGCAGCCGTTGCTCAGGATCGCCTGCCCCAAAGTGGTCCAGTTCAGACCCGCGTAGTGAAAGTCGCCGTAGTCATACGGCGGGATAATGTCGCCCCACTTGTCGTGATCGGCTTTCATCCCGGGTGACCAGATCGGACCGGTGTGGTCGTTGTGGCCGGCCTGGAGATAACCGTCGGACGCGATGTCCGTCGTTTCTACGACGTAGGGCTTGTTGTCGGCATTGTCTCGGTGACAGATCGTCACCTTGTGATCGGGCGCTGGCTGTGTTGCAGTGGCAATCAAGACGCCGCTCCCAAACATTGCTAGTGCGAGGCCGATAGCAGCGATGAGGCCGGCCCCAGACCTCCATTTGCGCGATGACATTTGCAGACCTCCTACGCGGGAGGCTAGATCTGAGCTATCGGGTCAAAACCGGGACATCTGTCCCGACCGGAGGGCCGTTCGGAGCGCCACGTGAAGGACTCTTGAGCCGTCGCGTGGGCGATCATCTGAACTCAGATGCCGGTGCCGGTCCCTTGCATTACGCGCGCCCGAGGCCGTTGAAGCATTCGTCGATGGCGGCGGCTGGAGCGGCAATCGTATCTGGAGTCGCGGGCGTAGCCGGCCTGGCGTTCTTGAGCTTCGCCGAGCCCGCGAACCATCCGCAGACAGAGATGGCGCGTTCAGCCGTGTCACAGCTGGAGAGCGGGGCGTCGCCGCGCACGGTCGTTCCGTCGCGCGTCGTGGATATAGGGACCTCCACCGATCCATACGTGATCGTGACCGACTCGCATCACAACGTGGTCGCGTCGTCTGCCAGCCTTTCCGGCGCGTTGGTCCTTCCGCCGCCGGGCGTGTTCGACTCGGTCTTAAAGAATGGCGAGGACAAGCTCACGTGGCAACCAACTCCCAGCGTGCGGACGTGGATCGTGGTCGACTCGTACAAGGCCGGGTTCGTCATCGCGGGCCGGTCGCCGAGTCATGGCGAGCAGTCCGAATATCTCATCGTGCTGTGGGCCTCGGTCGCAGCAATCACGCTGGCCGCAGTCGGAGGCGTCACGCTGTTCATTTCGCGCCTCCGCGCCTTCTAAGCAGCGCCGGATAGCCTGGTTAGAGCTCAAACGTGGTGCGCCTGGCAGGAATCGAACCTGCTGCCTTTCGGTCCGGAGCCGAACGCTCTGTCCGGTGAGCTACAGGCGCGACAGCAACAAGTCAGTCTAGACTGCGGCCCCCGTGGGTCGGTTCCTGGTTGCGCTGTTGGCGGTGGGGTTCGTCGCGTGTCAGAACGAGACGCATGCAGTATTCAGCCCACTGCCCTCACCCACTCCTCACACCGCGCCGACGGCCGCGATCCTCCAGTCGGCGGACGTGCCCGCAGGGTTGAGCGTATGCGTCGGCTCGGGTCCGATCGACGTCTACCTGTCGGTGCTGGCGATCACGAATCCGACATTGGCCGCGAACGCGTCCGGTCAGTGGCAGGCATTGCGCGCCCTGGGTGCAAAGGCGGGCGCGATCTCGGTCTTCACCTCCGATCCGTCTGCGTGCAAGGCCGAATTCGCGGCGACGACGAAAGTCAAGGCGATGTCGAGCTTCGTCGCGGTATTTGACGACGAAGGCGCCGCCGACCGCGCGTGGCAGGCCGGGCTTTTCGGCTTCGTGCCACCGCCGGCGGGCGAGGTATCGCCGGGCTTGACTCGCGGTGCGAGCACCGGGTTGGGCGTGAGTTCGTTTGTCTACGACCGCCCGTCGGTACGATTGGCGAGCTGGCGGCGTTCGGTGTTCGTGGCGCTTGTCGTGGTCAGCAACCTGGACGTCGGTACGTTCCACGCCGCGACGGGTGCCGTCGACCCCCGCCTAAACTAGATCCCCGGCCCGTTCACACGCGCCTGTAGCTCACCGGATAGAGCGCTTGCCTGCGGAGCAAGAGGCAGCAAGTTCGATTCTTGCCAGGCGCACCACCATGGCCCAATCAGGCGGTGCCGGTGCGAACTCCTAGGTCTCGCAGCCACCGCCGGTAGGCGATCGCCGTCCGGTCGCTGCGCAGGTGCAGCTCGGCCTGCAGGTCGAGCGGCAACAGCTCCGGCCGTTGCGACTCGAGGATCGGTTTGTCCTGCGCGAAGATCCGGTCCTGGAATTCGATCATCGGCGACTCGGGCTCGTAGTTCATCGCCATCCACATCCACGCGGAGCTGTCGACAGCGTCGTGCGGCGTGACCGATAGCAGCATCCCGAACGAGTGGTCGCCGTGCTTGATGAACGACGCCGACAGCGGCCGGTGGACGCGATACGTGTACGTCACGGTCGATCCCTGGCCCGTCCCGTACGGGTCTGGCTGGAAGACCTTCACGCCGGTGGCGAGCACACCGTCAGGTGTGATCTTCGCCTCGTAGTCCGCGATCTCCGGTCGGGCGCGGTCGCCGAGGATGCCTTCGTGGACAAAGGGGAAGTGGCCGACGTCGAGGAAGTTCTCGACGATCCGCGGGCCGCTCGCGTGCACCCGATACGGTCCGGCCAGCAACACCCGGTGCGAGCGGTCTTCCATCAAATCGAAGGTCGGGACGGCGGCGGCACCACGGCCGAGCGAGACCCACACGACGCCGTGGCGCAACGCCGTCCGGTAGACGTCGACGCACGCCTTGGCCGGCGGCGTCTGCTCTGGATGCGCGGGCATCAGTATGCAGCGCCCGTTTCGTCCATACGTCCAACCGTGATAAGGGCACTCGAGCGCCGCGCCGTCCACGACTTTGCCGAGCGAAAGACGCGTGCCGCGATGCACGCAGAGATCTCGCCACGCAAGGTACTCGTCACCCGATCGCCACAGCACGATGTCCTCGCCGAGAAGTCGGGCAGCGATGGGACCGCCCGGGGCGAGGTCGTCAACACGCGCGATTGGGTGCCAGTCGTCGACCAGGACCGGGTCGTCGATCATCGACCGACAGTAGCGCGCTACGACCCCGCCAGGTATTTCTCCAGGCCGTCTTTGAGCGCGGTGGCGATTCGATTCTGGCCGGAAGCGCTGTCAGCCACGCGTGCTTCAGTGTCGTTGGTCAGGAACAGAGGCTCGACCAGCGCCCCGGGCATCTGGCTCGGGCTGTCGACGTAGCCGGGTTGCGCGGGACCGAGCTCGATGAGATGGCCATAGGCCGCGCCGGCCGCCGTCAGCGCCGGACCTGTCAGCTGGTCGTCCGTCCACACGCCGCGGTCCGACGTGCTCAGCGCTGCGACCAGCGCGCCCTGCACGTCGGTGGCGAGACGCTTGCTCTCGGACGCAAACGACCGCGCTCCGTCGTAGAAAGTCTCGGTCCCACCGACTGACGGATCCCCGAATGCATTGAAGTGGATCGACAGCAGGGCCGAGGCGCCCGAAGCGTTGGCGCACGCCGCGCGCGTCACCAGGTCTCGTTCAAGCGCTGTCGCCTTCAGCGCCCCGGTCACCGAGTCAGACGGCGTGAGCTTCATCACCGACGAGTCCTTGGTGCGCGAAAGGACGACGCGATAACCGTCGGCTTCGAGCATGCCCGCAAGACGTGTCGCGACCGCGAGCGCTGCGTCCTTCTCCTGCACAGTCTGGCCTCCGACCTCACCGACGACGCCAGGGTCGAGACCACCATGCCCCGCATCTACAAAGATGGTCTTCGAGGCGTCGCCCGACGTCGGGCTGAAGCTCATGCACGCGCCGGACTCGAGGCCCGCGATCGCGACCTGACCCTGCACGTTCCCGGGACCCGGTCCGCGCGGGCCGGCGCCCCGAACCGCACCGACGACTGCAGGCACCGCAAAGGCGCACGCGGCGATCAGCGCGATGACAAGCGCTATGCGGAGCAGAGAAAGAGATGATCTCTGCCGGCGCCGAGTGCGGGCTGAAGCGTGGGCGGGATCTGCGATCGGCCGCGTCATTCTAGCCGCCTCACATAGGTGGAACCCCGCAAACAGCGGCGGCTACTTGATCCGGCTGTTCTCCGAACTCGAGATCTTCTTGCTCGACGTCGGATCGACGTTCAGGACCGCAAGGAACACGTCGAACGCCTTGTTCTGCCAGAGCGCGATGTAGAACGTTTGATTGGAGATCGACTGGCTCACGACCACAGAGTTGGCGCCGAGGTCGGTCTTGGTGCCCTCTATCGATTGCGTGCCGCTCGAGCGAAGGCTCGACGCGCTTACGCCGAACACGGAATCGTTCTGATAAGTGTTGGCCGCGCTCTTCGAATCCTTGAACTGAATGACGAAATTCACGACCAGCTTGTATGGCACTGCGGCCGGATCGGTGCGCGCGTTGGCGAACTCGGAGCAGTGACCGCTGCTGTCCGTATAGACCGTGGCGTACGCGGAGGTCGCGCCGTTCTTTTGAGCGCGCGCCCATTCATCGGCCGCGGACTTCGACGTGCTCGGGTCGGGGCTCTGTTCCTTCTGGATGAAGCTCTGGATGTCGCCGCTGATGCCGCACCGGACCATGCCCTTGGGCACGTCGGATGACTGGACCGATACCGAGGACGCGGTTGGGCCGGACGGAATTGGAGACGAGCCGCCACAAGCGGCGATCAACAGCACCACGGCCGCCAGGAGGAGTCGAGACATCCCAGGAAAGCTACCAAGAGGAGTCGCAAAACCGCTAGAAAAACACCGTCTTTCGCTTCGCCGCCAATTCACGGACTTTCACCTGGATCCATTCGCGCACCTGCTCGCTCAGTTCCAGCACGAGTCGCGGGTCGCTCGCGGCGTCAGGGCCGTAGCCGGCAACTTCGATCGGCTCGCCAAAGGCGATGAACCACTTCGATGGCAGGGGGATCAGGCCGAGAGCGCCGAGCCACGGGAACGTCGGCGTGATCGGAGCGATCGGCAATCGAAACACTCGCGCGAGCGGCGCGAGGTCCGCGACGACCGGATGGATCTCCTCCGAGCCGACCACTGCGACCGGAATGATCGGGGTGCCGGTGCGCAGCGCAACCTGCACGAATCCGCCTCGACCAAATCGCCGGATTCGATAACGGTTGCGATATTGCTTCGCCGAGCCCTTCACCCCTTCGGGAAATACACCGACCAGCTCATTGCGCTCGAGGAGCGCGGTCGCGTTGTCCGGATGCGCGAGCACGTTGCCCGTTTTCACGAGCAGCAGGTTGGTGAACGGCATCGCGAACGCCCAGTCGACGACGAGCATCCGTGCATGCCGCGGGTGCGGATGCTCGGCGAGGATCGCGGTCCGGATCATGGCCCCGTCGTAGGGAATGATTCCCGCGTGGTTGGCCACGAGCAGCGCGCGACCGCGTGAAGGGACGTTGGTCACCCCCTCGGCCTGGACGCGCCAGTAGTTGCGATACAACCAGAGCGCGACCTGTGTTACCCGGTCGGTGAACTCCTGATCGAAACCAAAGCCGTCGCTCTCGTTCTTGAGCTCCTCCTGCAGAGGAGGACTCAGAACGCGGAGGGCCCCCACGTCTCGACCATTATCATCAGCAACGGCCTCGTCATGCCACTCGCCCTCCAGGCCGCGTCGGATGAGTACATCGGCTGGCTTCAGCTCGAAGCCAACCGCAGCCCGAACACGGTTCGCGCCTACGACTCGGAGATCCGCAAGCTCCTCGGATTCCTCGCCGCGAGTGGACACGCGCTCACGGTCGATGCGCTGAAGCACGAGGACCTGCGCGCCTACCAGCAGCATCTCGCCGGACGGCTGAAGAGCCCGGCATCCCGGGCGCGCGCCCTCGTCGCGATCCGCTCGTGGTTGCGCTGGATCGCGCGCGAAGGATTGATCGACCGCGATCTCTCCAACGGAATCACCCTGCCCAAGCTCGAGCAGCGCTTGCCGAAACCTATCGAGCCGGACGAGTTGACACGGCTTCTCGCCGCGCTGCCGCACTCGACGCTGATGGAAAAGCGCGATCGCGCGCTCGTCCAGTTTCTCGTCAGCACCGGCTGCCGCATCTCGGAAGCGCTCGCGCTCGACCGGACCGATTTCCCGCGGTCAGGCAGCCGGCTCGTCGTCACCGGCAAGGGCAACAAACAGCGCAGCGTGTACTTGACCGCCGACGCACGCGCGGCGATGGAGGAGTACCTCGATGCGCGAGAGGATGCGTGCCTTGCGATGTTCATCAACTTCGACCGCTCGGCCGAAGACGATCGCGAGCGACGTCTCACGCCGGCCGGCTCGCGCTACATCGTCAAGCAGATACGTCGCGAGATCGGCGCCTGGTCGTTCAAGTCACCGCATGTCGCGCGGCACACCGCGGCCACTTCGCTCCTCGAGGTGACCGGGGGCGACGTTCGACTCGTGCAGGAGGTTCTTGGCCACGCAAACCTCAACACCTTGCAGGGTTACACCAAGATCGTCGACAACCGGAAGCAGGAGGCGTATCGCCTTTATCAGCGGTTTCTCGACGAGAAGAAGAAGGAAGAGGCTCCTGGCTAGGCGCCGACCCTGATCACGGCCGCGCCTCGCACATCACCCGAGCGCAAGCGAGCCAGCGCATCGTTGGTGTCGCGCAGCGCGAATTTCTCGACTTCGGTGTGGATCGGGATCTTGGGCGCGAGCTCGAGAAAGTCAACCCCGTCGGCGTGCGTGAGATTTGCAACCGAGCGCACCACGCGTTCGCCCCAAAGCAACGCATACGGAAAGCTCGGGATATCGCTCATGTGGATGCCACCGCAGACGACCGTGCCGCCCTTGCGCATGTGTCCCAGCGCAAGCGGCACCAGCTCACCGGCGGGAGCAAAGATGATCGCGGCGTCAAGCTCTTCGGGTGCACGCTCATCGGTCGAGCCCGACCAGGACGCGCCCATCGCCTTTGCAAACTGCTGCGCATGGTTGTCACCGGCCCGAGTGAACGCAAACACCTTCTGGCCCCGGTGCACGGCTACCTGGGTGACGATGTGCGCCGCCGCGCCGAAACCGTAGATCCCGAGATTCGGCGCGTCGCCGGCGAGGCGCAGCGATCGGTAACCGATCAGCCCAGCACAGAGGAGTGGCGCGACATGAAGGTCCTCGTAGCCGTCGGGCAGAAGCAGGCATGACCGCTCGTCCGCGACCATGTACCGCTCGAAACCGCCGTTGACGGTGTAGCCGGTGAACCGCGCCTGATCACAGAGGTTCTCCCGGCCCTCACGGCAGTACCTGCATGTGCCGTCCCACCAGCCGAGCCACGGGACTCCTACGCGCGACCCGGCGCGGACGTGCTCGACCCTCGTCCCCGTGGCCACCACACGCCCGACGACCTGGTGACCGGGCACCAGCGGAAGCTTCGGCTCGGTCAGCTCGCCGTCGACCACGTGAAGGTCGGTTCGGCACAGGCCGCACACGCTGACCTCGATCAGCACCTCTGTGGGACCGGGCTCGGGATTCGCGATGTCTTCGAGCACCAACGCGGTGCCGGGCCGGTGCAGGACCATTGCTTCCACGGCGCGTCGATCCTACGCGGCCCTTGCCTACAGCGCCGGGAACCGCATAATCACGAGTCGTGACAGAGTTGAAACAGGCGAAGCTACTGCAAGGGTTGCCCGATTCGGAGGTCCGATCGGTCGAGAAGCAAATGAAGGTGATCCAGCACCCGGCCGGCCACCAGATCACCGTTCGCGGTGACGGGGGCGTCGGTTTCATGATCATCACCGACGGAAGCGTGACGGTACACACCGTGCAGGGCAAGGCGCGCAAGCTGGGTCCGGGCGACTCGTTCGGCGAGATGGCGCTGCTCGACATGGAAGGACGAAGCGCCACCATCACGGCGGACACCGATGTAACGCTCGCGACCATACCGGAGTGGAACTTCAAGCCGTTCTTGAAGGAGCACCCCGAGGTCGCGTACCGGCTGCTGCAAACGCTCAGCCGGCGCGTGCGCCAGGCGGAGGGCGACCTCTAAGTCGCATTCTCCGGCGGTATAGTCCGCCGGTGACCTCAGCCCAACCGCTCGGCTATGGCATCGATTTCGGCACGAGCAACAGCTCCATCTCGGTCGCGTACTCGGACCGCGTCGAAGTCGTTCCGCTTGGTCGCTCGACCGTGCGCACACTGCCATCGTTCGTCTATCTCCATCGCGGTGGGCGACGCGCCGCCGGCGACGAGGCGGTCAAGACATTTCTTGTCTCCGGCCACGAGAAGACCGACTGCTGGAACTGTCCGCTCGCGCCTTACGGCTGGGACACGGACTGCCGGCAGTACCGCAAGGGCGGCGGCTGCAACGACGCCCGGCTGCTGTCCGGCGTGAAGCACGAGCTCGCGAAGCTCGGCTTTGCGGGCACGAACTCCTGGGCGACCGACTTCTCGGTCGGCTCGCTCGTCAGCGTCGTGCTCGCTCGCCTGAAAGGCGAAGCCGACGCCGCGACCGGCCATGAGGTGGACGCTGTTGTGCTCGGGCATCCGGTCGTGTTCGCCGGCATCGATCGGGAGAACCGCACGGCATCCGAGGCGGAGGCGTTCGGTCGCCTCGAGGACGCCGCACGTGCAGCCGGCTTCAAGGAGATCGCGTTCCTGCCTGAACCGACGGCTGCGGTGATTGAAGGCCACAGCGAGGCCGGTGTCGAGATCGCCGTCGACTTCGGAGGTGGAACCTTCGACGTCGCTGTCCTCGACTCACGCGATGGCGCCGCTCGTGTCGCGGGCACGGCCGGCGTCGCGATTGGCGGAGAGATCCTCGACGGCGTCTTGTTCGACACGATCATCGGACCCGAGCTCGGGCTCGATGCGATGCCAAGCTGGCTCTTCAACGAGCTGCGCACAGCGAGCTCGGTGCGCTTGCTGATGGCCGATCCGGGAATCCCGAACATCCTGGCGCGAATCGGCGGCACGGCTGCCGGCGTCGTCGAGGCGATTCTCTATCGCGGCCTGGCCTACGACTTCTACCAGGCGATCGAGGCTGCGAAGATCGCGCTCTCGAGCGACGACGCAACCACGCTCGCCTTTGCTCCGCTCGGGCTGAACGTCACCATCCGGCGCTCGGCGTTCGAGTCGATGATCCGGCCCGAGCTCGACCAGGTGGCGCAAGCGATCACGCACGCTCTGAACAACGCCGGCATAGGGGCGAAAGACGTCGACCGCGTGTTGCTAACGGGCGGCTCGGCGTACATTCCGGCGTTTCGACGCGACCTGGCGACGATGTTCGGCGAAGACCGGCTCGAGCAGCGGGACGCGTTCACAGCTGTGGTCCACGGGCTCGGCGTTCGTGCGCAGCAGCTGTGGGCTTCGGCCGCCGTCTCTCAGCGATAGGCGGCGAGGAAGGTCCGCACCGCTGAATCGGCGATCGATCCGAGGTCGTCCGCCGCCGGCACCGCCAGAAACATTCCGCGATCGAGAGGAACCCCGAGCACCAGCCAGACGAAATGCTGCGCAGCGGTCTCCGGGTCTATGGCGTTCAGCCGGCCCTCCTCGGTCAGCTTCTGGAACAGTGCGGCGAACGCGGCGACGACGCGAGCGGGCACGCGGTCGTAGTACGTCCGCGCCAGCTCTGGAAATCGCGACGCCTCGGCGATGACCAGACGGCGAAGACGAATCACGTCGGGACGCGCGACAAATGTGACGTAGTCACGCGCGATACGGCTCAGGTCGCCTGCGAGGTCCTCTCCAACGTTCAGCCGCTCGAGGAATGCGTCGACCCGGTCGACGTTGCCCAGCACCAGGTCTTCGAAGAGCTCCTGCTTGTTGGCGAAGTGCGTGTAGATCGTCTGCTTGGAGACCTGTGCCGCTGCGGCGATGTCGTCCATGCTGGTGTCCCTGTAGCCCTTCTCGAGGAAGAGAGCCGCCGCAGCGTCACGGATGGCCCCTGAGCTGGCGAGCCTGCCTGCTCTCCCCGCCCGGCGCCTGGTTTCAACGGCTTCGTCGACCATCTTCGCCTCCACAGATTAGTTCTTGCGTACTGAACAGTCTAGTACTATGATTCGGTACTGATCAGTCCAGTACCCAGCATTCTGAGAAGGAGAGATCGACATGAGCACGATGGCGGCGGCAACAAAAGAGGTCGATTGCACTCGAACCGACCGGATCACACGCAGCCTTCTCGGCTACGGCGTGCTGGCCGGGCCGGTCTACGTCGTGGCGGCGCTGGCGCAGGGTCTGCTGCGACCTGGCTTCAACCTGCTCCACGACGACGTCAGCCTCCTGAGCAACGGCAGCCTCGGATGGATTCAGATCGCCAACTTCATCGTCACCGGAGCTTTCGTCATCGCCGCGGCCGCCGGGATGGCGCGGGCGCTGAAAGGCCAATCAACCTGGGGACCACGGCTCCTCGGCGGGTTCGGCGCCGGCCTGATGGCGGCGGGCGTCTTCGTTGCCGATCCGATGAACGGGTTCCCCGCGGGCGCGCCCGCTGGACGGCCCGAGACGATCAGCGTCCACGGCATCCTTCACATCGTCGTCGCGGCGATCGGGTTCCTGTGCCTCGTCGCGTCGTGCTTCGTGATCGCCCGTCGCTACGGCCGCGAATCGCGCGGTCGGATGAAGTGGTTCTCGATCATCACCGGCGTGGTGTTCCTGCTTGCGTTCGCCGGTGTCGCGTCCGGCTCGTCGAGCGCGATCGTGATCCTCGGTTTCTGGGCGGGAGTGATCGTCGCGTTCGCGTGGATCGCGACGGTTTCGATTGACCTCTACCGCAAGACGCTCGTCAGTCCGCGAGCAGCTTGAACGCAATACGGCGGCCGCGGCTCTGGGACAGCGTGAACCAGAGCCGCAGCACGCCGTCGACCATGTCGACTGCGTCCGCGCCACCGACACGAACCGGGTTCAGGCCGGCGTCGGTAATCAACTGGTCGATCTCGCTGCCAGGACCTGCGTAGAACAGGTCCGGCGTCTCACCTCGGAGCTTGGGATTGGCGAAAACCTCCCAGCCGTATCCGTTGAACGCTCGGTAAAGCTTCGCCTGAGGCAATGCCTTGGTCAGCTCAGACCACGAGTGCATGCCGCCCGGATTGCCGGGGTTGTTCGTGGCATCGATCACGGTCTTGCCGTCGAGGTCGCGGGCATGCTCGCGGGCGAACTGCACCACCGCGTTGCCGGGAATCGCGAGCAGCACGACGTCGGCCGACCTCAAGGCGTCGGTGATCGGTTTTGCGTTTTTGTGCTTGCCGGGATCGCGCAGGCCATAGACCACCTGATGCCCGGCCTTCTCCCACCTTCCCCCGATGGTGCCGCCGATCCGCCCCGCTCCGATCACAGCGACTTTCATGTCCGCCTCCAGCCATCACAAATAAAAAAGGTCGGGCCCATTTCGGGCCCGACCTGAAACTACTTTCTGAGCCTGCTTATTCGTCCTCGATCTGGTTGTACATCAGGCTGTCCTGGATCTCATACAGAGCATCCATCGCCTCCATCACCGAGGCCGGCTTGGCCTGCGCGAGGATCGTCACCTCGGGCGACTCTTCGATCACCTTGTTCACGGCGACCGAAAGGACCTGCGGCATCTGCCGCTGGTCGGCCAGGTTCAGCATCTCGAGCTCGTTCAGGAGCTTGTCGATGTAGTGCATCTTGTTCCGGCGGGCGTACTTGGCCCGCTGGATGCGCCGCTCCCGAGCAGTCATGTGCTCGATGGCGCGGCTCGCCTGCTTGATCATGGGCATCCCTCTATCTCCTCCGGGTAACAAGTTTAGGGCGCCCCCGTCTTTTGTCAAGGACCGCCTGTAATAAATCGTTTTAGCGGCTTTGGCCTGTGCTAGAGTCCGAAACAAGCGACCGGATGTGCCCCTCATGATCGCCGGCCGTTCGACCCGCATGGAAGTCCTGGAGCTGCTGCGGCGCAAGGGCAGATCCAGCGCGGAATCCATCGCCAACGACCTGGGCGTGACGCCCAACGCGGTGCGCCAGCATCTCACCAACCTGGAGCGCGACGGCTTCGTGGTCAGCCAGCCCGAGCGCAGCGGCCGTGGCCGTCCTTCTCTCCTGTTCGCGCTCACCGAGCGCGCCGATTCCGTATTTCCCAAGCGCTACGGCCAGCTCGCGACGATGGTCCTGCAGGAAGTCCAGGAGATGGGCGGACCGGACGCGCTCGACGACATCTTCGCGCGGGTCGCCGCGCGCCACGCTCAAGTCATCATGCACGACCTCGACGGCCTCGATTTCGACGAGAAGCTACGCCGGGTCGTGGCATGGATCGGCCGCGCCGGCACGCTCGTCGAGCAGACCGAGTCGGCCGAAGGCGTCAAGGTGACGATCCACAACTGTCCTTTCCGCAACACCGCGCTGAAGTTTCCGCAGGTGTGCACCATCACCCCGCAGCTCATCTCCCGCCTGACGGGTGCGGCGATATCCCAAGCCGAGTCCATACACCGGCGCGATCCGTACTGCTCTTTTGTCGTCCAGCGCCCTGCCATCGCTGACTAGCGCCCAGGTCAAGCAGGTCGACGCGATCTGCGCGGAGCGCTTCGGCATTCCCGTCGACTGGCTGATGGAAGCGGCGGGCTGGCAGGTCGCACGCTTCGTCGACCGACCTGCGGTCGTGGTCTGTGGCGTGGGCAACAACGCGGGCGACGGCTTCGCGGCCGCAAGACATCTGCATCGGTGGGGCCGGCTCGCGCGCGTGTGCTGCGTTGATGCGTCACGTGTAGGCGGTCCGGCGGCGGCCGAGCTGGCCGCGCTGCGCCATACCGGCGTCGAGGTCGCGACGGAGCTCGGCTTTGACGGTGCCGACGTCGTAGTGGATGCGATCTTCGGCACGGGCCTTAACCGCGCGCCACAAGGCCGATTCGCGGAATGGATCGAGTCGATCAACGCGTCGGGGAAGCACGTGATCGCGATCGACGTCCCCTCGGGACTCGACTCGGACACCGGCGCGTCTTACGCTCCAAGCGTGCACGCGAACCTTACGGTGACGCTCGGGCTGCCCAAGCCAGGGTTGCGCAGAGACTTCGTCGTCGTCGACATCGGGATTCCACTCGAGGCGTACGCGGCGATCGGCGTCGAGGTTCGGCCCGAGGTCTACCGAGACAACGTCAAGACATGAAGGGCGAGGTCGTCTGGGACCGCGGCGTGGCGCTGCCCGGGTTTCGCCTGTGGCTCGACCCTCTCGTCGTGCGCAGCTTCGCGTTCATCTCGCACGCGCATACCGATCACGCACGGCGTCACAAAGAAGCGCTGCTGACTCCACAGACACTTGCGTTGATTCCGGCGGAGAGGCGTCCGCGTGGATGGCGGATGCTCGGCTACGACGAGCCGATGAGGCGCGGCGATGCGTCGGTGACGCTCCACTCCGCCGGGCACATGCTGGGATCGGCGCAGCTGCACTTTCAATCCAGCGGTTGGTCGGTGCTGTACACGGGCGACATCAAGCTGCGCCAGCCGGGCCGGGTGGAGACGTACGTGCCGCACGCCGACGTGCTGATCGTCGAGACGACGTATGGCCGGCCGCACTTCCGATTCGGCGATCCCGACGAAACGATCCAGCTCATCGCACGTTGGTGCAGGCTCGCGCTCGACAGCAACGTCACGCCCGTGCTTTTGTGCCACGCACTGGGCAAGACCGAAGAGATGATGCTTCAGCTCGCGCCGTACGGTTTTCGATTCGCGCTCGAGAAGCGCTGCGTTCCGTGCGCCGAGCAGTACGCGATTGCAGGACGTTCGCTGCCGGATTGGAAAGAGCTGGATGGCCAGCCAATAGGCGATCGCGTCGTGATCGCGCCGCCAGCGGGCAAGGACGAGATTCGCCGATGCCTCGGCCGGTACCGCACCGCTTTGATCTCGGGTTGGGCCAAAGACGCAGAGTTCGCTCGCCTGTTCGGCGCCGATGCTTCGTTCGATCTCTCCGACCACTGCGATTTCGACGAGCTGATGGAGGTCGTCGAGCGGTCAGGCGCGGAGCAGGTCTACACGGTGCACGGATATACCGAGGACTTTGCGCGCTCGGTCCGGCGTAAGGGCGTCAAGGCCTGGGCGCTGGAGGCGAACGAGCAGCTAGCCCTGGCCCTCTAGCGCGGCTGCCGCCTCCGGAGATGCAAGCCGCCCGGGGTCGCGGCGACTGAAGCGAAAGATCAGAACGAGTGCGACTCCCGTGAACGCGGCTCCGACGGCCAAATTGATCGCGTTGGACGCGATGTAGCTCGTGCCCGCCCTCGACGGCCCGATGTACAACGGCGGCAGATAACTCGAGTAAGCCATCACGATGAGGCCGCCCGCGACCCACACGGCCAGCGCCCATTTGCGTCCTGTTATGAAGACCAGTGCGAGGCCCTGAGCCAATCCGAGCCCCAACGAGTACGCGGCGTTGTTACCTACCGAAAGAAGCGCCGAAGCGATGCCGGGCGGAAGTGACCCGAACCAGCCCGTAAGGGTGATACGAAAGACGAGATTCTGGAGGAGAGTGAAGAACAGACTCGCCCCGATCGCGGTCGCGACCAGCCACAGCACGACCGCTCTCTTGCCCGGCGCGACAAATGCCAGGAGGATGGACTGGAACACCGCCGCGATCGCCGCGACAGCCCCGAAGTACGCGAATACGGCCGCCGGAGAGTCGGAGCCGTTCACCATGGCGGCCAGCCCCGAAAGCGACACCACGGTGGCGAGAGCCCCGCCGAGCGCTGCCGCGACGACCCAGAGTGCCCACAGGGCGGGACCCGAA
>DASTIX010000006.1:0-5867 GCA_035717165.1 Candidatus Dormiibacterota bacterium | reverse complement strand
CCCGCGCCGCGCGACAGCTTCGGTGGCGGTGGACGCGACCGCGGTGGACGCGATCGGGGCGGGCGCAACGGCGGCGGCCGCAGCCGGCACTAAGTAAGAAATTGACCGAGCCGATACGAGTCGCGGTAGCTGGCTATCGCGGCAAGGTCGGCTCGGTCCTCGCCTCGGCCTTTCAGGACGAGGAGGGCATCGAGTACGTCGGAGGCGTCACCAGGGGTGACGACCTCGCGCGGTTCCTCCACGAGAAGCGGCCGCGTGCGTTCGTGGACTTCACACGCCCGAGCGAGGCGCTGCACAACGCGCTGGCCGCGATCGCGGCAGGCGCCGCGCCGGTCATCGGCACAACCGGGCTGTCCGCCGCGGACGTGGACAAGATCGAGACCGCGTGCAAGGCGAAGAAGCTCGGAGGGATCGTCGCGCCGAACTTTGCGATCGGTGCGGTCCTGATGATGCATCTCGCTGACATCGCGGCGCCGCATTTCGATGCGGTCGAGATCATCGAGCTCCACCACGCCGGCAAGCTCGACGCACCGTCGGGCACCGCCCTGTCCACGGCGCGTCGACTCGCGTCGCGACGCAAAGACAAACCGTTCGCGCATCGCACAGCGGAGAAGGAAACGCTTGCGGGCACTCGCGGCGGGGAGGAGGGCGGAGTCGCGGTTCACAGCGTCCGCCTTCCGGGTTTCGTCGCCGACCAGGAGATCATCTTCGGGCTGCCCGGTCAGACGCTGACCATCGCGCATCGGACGACGAGCCGCGAGGCTTATGTGCCCGGCGTGTTGCTCGCGATTCGCAAAGTCACGTCGGAACCCAAGTTCTATCGCGGACTCGACGAACTATTGGCTCTTAAGTAAACTTTGCCCGTGCCCACCCCCAAGCGATTAAACGTTGCTGTCGTCGGCGCGACGGGACTCGTTGGCAGCGAGATGCTGAAGATCCTCGTGCAGCGGGAGTTTCCGGTGGAATCCGTGCGCGTATTCGCGTCCGAGCGATCCGTGGGGAAGGAGATTCGCTACAACGGCCATTCGCTGAAGCTCGAGAAGCTCGAAGAGTCGTCTTTCAAAGACGTCGACGTTGCCATGTTCGCCGCGGGCGCCGATATCTCGTTGATGTATGGACCCATCGCCGCCGAAGCCGGAGCTCTCGTCATCGACAAGAGCTCGGCGTGGCGCATGAAGGCAAACGTGCCGCTCGTCGTTCCGGAGGTCAACCCCAACGACATCCGCGATAACGAGGGCATCATCGCCAGCCCGAACTGCACGACCATCCCGCTCACGATGGTGCTGCAGCCGCTGCGCGAGAAGGTCGGCGTGGAGCGCGTCATCGTATCGACGTACCAGGCGGCTTCAGGCGCCGGCCGGGCGCTCGCCGACGAGCTCGAAGACCAGACCGAGGCGATCGCGAACAAGAAGAAGCCCGAGGTCAGCGCAACGACGCACCAGCTTGCGTACAACGTCATCCCCGGCGGCTGGAAGCCTCAGCAGTACGGCTACAACGAAGAGGAGATGAAGCTCGTCAACGAGACGCGCAAGATCCTCCACGATCCCGAGCTGAAGATCGCCGCGACCTGCGTGCGCGTGCCCGTTCCGATCGGACACAGCGAATCGGTGACGATCGAAACCGGCGAGGCGATCGAGCCCGATGAGGTCCGCGCGATTCTCGAACGCGCGAAAGGCATCGTGATCGAGGACGACCCCGTCAACCGCGTTTACCCGACGCCGCTGCATGTCGCCGGCCACGACGATGTGTTCGTCGGGCGCATTCGTAAGGATCTCTCATCGGACAAGGGCATCAATCTCTGGATCGTGTCCGACAACCTGCGCAAAGGCGCCGCGCTGAACGCGGTGCAGATCGCCGAACAGGCATTGGAAATGGGGGTGCTGGCGAAATGAGCAAAGACATCGGTCGCCTGCTGACCGCGATGGTGACGCCGTTCAAGGCAGACGGCGCGGTCGACTACGAGGCCGCGCAGCAGCTGGCGAAGCGGCTGGTCGATGACGGTTCCGATGGAGTCGTCGTCGCAGGCACGACAGGGGAGGCACCCGCGCTCAGCGACGTCGAGAAGATCGAGCTCGTGCGGGCGGTCAAAGAAGCGATCCCGAGCCACGACGTCGTCGCGGGCACTGGTAGCAACAACACTCATCACTCGGTCGAGCTTTCCAAGCTCGCGATGAAGGCAGGCGCAGATGCGTTGCTCGCGGTGGTGCCTTACTACAACAAGCCGCCGCAGGAAGGCATGTATCAGCACTTCAAGGCGATCTCCGAAGTGGGCCCAACGATCATGTACAACATCCAGGGCCGCACCGCGATCAACATGACCGCGGCCACGACGCTGCGATGCGCCGCGCTGCCGGGCATCATCGGCGTCAAGGAAGCGAGCGGCGACCTCGACCAGGTCGGCTTCGTGTGCTCAGGCGCCCCCGACGATTTCAAGGTCTGGAGCGGCGACGACAGCTGGACTCTGCCGGTCCTTTCTTTCGGCGGTTACGGAGTTATCTGCGTCGTCTCGCACATCGCCGGAACGTCGATGAAGCGATTGATCCAGGCGTACCTGAAGGGCGACAACGAGATGACCCGCGACATCTACGCCGGTCTGCTGCCGGTCATCAAGACGCTGATGACGACCGCTGCCAACCCCGTGCCGATCAAGTCGGCGTTGAACGAGATGGGCTTCAACGCGGGCCCGTTCCGCCTTCCGCTCGTCCCGCTCAGCGAAGACCAGCTGAAGTCGGTGATGAAGACGATCCACGACGCGGGCGAGTACATAACCTTCGCCAGGGCGGGGGCGAGAGTCGCTTAGCACCGTCCAGGAGCTGGAGCGGCTCCATGCAGCCATTCGGGCCTGCAAGAGCTGCGGGCTGCACGCCACGCGCACGCAGGCCGTGCCGGGAGTGGGGCCGTGTCCGGCGACGATCATGATCGTCGGCGAGGCACCCGGTTTCAACGAGGACCGGCAGGGTGAACCGTTCGTCGGCGCGGCGGGAAAGCTCCTCGACACGCTGCTCGCGCGCATCGGGTTGAGCCGGGCCGACGTCTACATCACCAACGTCCTCAAATGCCGGCCGCCGATGAACCGGGACCCAATGCCGAACGAGGCCGAGGCGTGCTCGCCCTACCTGACCCAACAGATGCAGCTCGTCAAACCGAAGGTCGTGCTGATCCTCGGCCGTCATGCTCTCGAGCGTTTGATGCCGGGCCAGGGATCGATCTCACGCATCCACGGCAGCCTCATCCGTCGCGGGGATGTCGCGTACGTGCCGCTCTACCACCCTGCCGCCGCGCTGCACAACGGTTCGCTCGTGGCCGACCTCGAGCGTGACTTCGACGCATTGAAGCGATACCTGGACCAGCTCCTCGCGCCGCCGCCGCCTCCGCCGGTGGTCGCGACCCCAAAACCGGAGTCAGAACAGCTACGTCTGTTGTAAGCCCACCGCGTCTTCTCTACCTCCCGCTCGGTGGACTGGGCGAGGTGGGGATCAACATGTGGGCGCTCGAATGGGACCGCAAGATCCTCGTGGTCGACGCCGGCCTCATGTTCCCCCAGGAAGACATGCTCGGCATCGATCTGGTGCTTCCGGACATCTCATACCTACTGCAGCGTGAGAAGGAGGTCGTCGGTGTCTTTCTCACGCATGGTCACGAGGACCACATAGGTGGTCTGCCTTATGCGCTGAAGAAGCTGAACGTGCCGGTCTACGGCACGCGGCTGACGCTCGGCCTGCTCAAGCCCAAGCTGAGGGAGCACCGCATCCTGCGCGAATCCGACCTGCGCGAAGTGCGGGTCGGTGACACGGTGCAGATGGGCCCATTCCGCGTCGACACGATCGCGGTCTGCCATTCGATCCCGGATGCGGTCGCGCTTGCGATCGAAACGCCGGTTGGACGTGTCATCTACACGAGCGACTTCAAGCTCGACCCGGCGCCGCCCGACGGGCATGCGACCGACATGGATCGCTTCCGGCGCTTCGGCGACGCCGGCGTGCTGCTGCTGCTCAGCGACTCGACGAACGCAGAGCGCGACGGTCGCTCAGGTTCTGAGCGCGACCTTCACACGCCGTTCGAGAGGATCTTCGCCGAGGCGCCCGCCCGCATCGTGGTGGCCAACTTCGCGTCGAACATCCATCGCGTGCAGCACCTGATGCGCATGGCCGCGCAGTTCGGCCGCCGCGTGGCCGTGGTGGGGCGCAGCCTCCAGCAGAACATAAAGACCTCGCGCGAGCTCGGCTTCCTGCAGGTCCCTGAAGGCCTGACCATTCCGCTCGCCGACTACGAACGGATCCCGCCGTCGAAGCTTCTGCTCCTGACCGCGGGCAGCCAGGGCGAGCCTCTGTCGGCGCTGACTCGCTTCGCGGCGCAGCGCCATCCGTTCATCAACGTGCGGAAAGACGACTGGGTCGTGATCTCCGCGCGGCCGATTCCAGGCAACGAGCGCATGGTCCATCAGACCGTGAACAACCTCTACCGCCACGGCGCGCGAGTGTTCTACTCCGAGGTCGGCAACGTGCACGTCACCGGTCACGCCCAGCGCGAGGAGCTGCGCGCGATGCTCGACGCGGTGAGGCCGCGCTACTTCATCCCCGTGCACGGCGAATACCGCCAGCTGCTGCTGCATTCGGACGTGGCGCGCGAAGCCGGCGTCCCGGCTGACAACATCGTCGTCGTCGAGGACGGGGAGACAGTGGAGCTCACCGCTGAGTCGATGACGCGTGGCGAGAAGATCGCCACGGGGCTCGTCTACGTCGACGGCTTGGGAGTGGGGGACGTCGAGCAGGCCGTGTTACGCGACCGGCGGCATCTCGCCGAGGACGGAATCCTTGTCGTGACTTTGACGCTGGACCGCGACACCGGATCGGTGCGCGCTGGCCCTGACCTGATCTCTCGGGGTGTGATCGAGCCGGAGCTTTCGGTGCGACTGATGGCCGATGCACGCGCCGAGGTGCTCGACAGCATCAACCGCCTGGCGGAAACCCGGCCCGACCTTACGCTGCTACAGGAGACGATCCACGACGCGGTGTCGAAGACGGTCTACAGGCAGACCCGCCGCCGCCCTATGGTGATCCCGGTGATCACGGAGATATGAGGGGGATATGAAGCTTCCGCCCGCCGCGCTGATCGCACCGAGCCTGTGCCCGCGCTGCGACCAGCCCGCGATGATGCTCAACCATTCGGACGAAGAGGCGAGATGCGCGCACTGCGGGCTGCAGATCCATCAGTGCGCCAACTGCCGCGGCGTCGCGGGCCCTTTCGACCGGTATTGCGGCTTCTGCGGGCACGAGATGGTGCAGGGCGAGAAGAGACCGCTGTGGTGGCGGTTGTGGTTCCTGGCGGCGCTGCTGCCGGTCGCGCTAGGGCTCGCGTACGGAATCGCGCAAGCGCAGGTCCATCACTAAGACCTCCCCACGCAGTGGGGAGGTGGCGCGAAGCGCCGGAGGGGTCAGGCCGGGCGATTCAAGCGGTGGCCGCACTCCACGCAGAAGCTGTGCCGCCCGAGATTGTGATGTCCGCATGACGGGCACACCAGGCGTCGCGGAGGATCGGCCTGCAGCCAGCGCTCGTTCTCGCGCCGGTACCAGATTCCGTCCTCTGGTCCGAGCATCCATCGCCGCCCCTCGCTGTCGAGCACGGCGAGATCACGCACCGCGACCCGAAACGCGCGCGGCTGCAGGTTGCCAACCCGCCGTTCCTCGACGAGAAACTTGTAGCGAACCTCGGCTTCGGCGAATGGATCGACGGCCATTGAGTGTCCAAGTGTATGGCGTAAAATCCACTCGGCTCTAGGGCCCGCAGCATGCGTCGCACCACATCCCGAAGCTCTGCCCGATCCGGCGCTCGTCGCGCTTCCTCTTCACGTTCCAAGCGAAGCAAGC
>DASTIX010000005.1:0-61124 GCA_035717165.1 Candidatus Dormiibacterota bacterium | reverse complement strand
CGGTCGCGGTCGGCGCGACGATGGTCATGGCGCCTCAGGTCGCGTCGACAGTTCCGATCGGCGCAGCCATCGGCGCTGCCGCGGTCGCGGAACGAGTCCTGGCCGAGCCGGAAGCCGAGGTGGCGCCCATGGCCACGGCTTATCCCTCACCCCCGCCGGTTCCGCCCAAGCGGAGGCGGCGTTCGGCACCGCTATTCATCGCGCTCGGTCTGATCCTGCTGCTGGCCACCGGCGGGGTCATCGCCTGGTCGGTGTTCAACAAACCCGTCACGCTTTCGGTGACGCCAAACACGGTCGTGGCCGGCGATACGGTGGTCGTTTCCGCGAGCCATGTTCCGCCGAACACCGTCGGTGAGATTCAGCTCTGGAGCATCGAGCGCACGGTCGCGTTTCGGTCGGACTCCAGCGGCAACGTGTCGGTGACGCTCGACATACCGCGCTTTCTCGATCCCGGCGATCACCTCATCAAGGTCTGCTGGCGTGGGACATGTCACGCCACCGAAACGATCCACGTGATCGCGCCGGTGGCATTCACGACGGCGACGCCCAGCCCATCATCGAGTGCCCTGCCGGGCGGCAGCCCGACGCCGACAACGCACGCGACCCCAACCGCGACACCGCGTTCGACCACAACATCAACGCCCACGTCGGCCACGACGCCGACGCCTTACATCACGAACCCAGGGATTTCGAAGCTCCATGGTTTCTACGTCGCATTTCATTACTTCGGCGGTGGCGACTGGAAAGTCAGCGTCGTCCAGCTCGGCACGCCATACGGCGCCGGCACCATTTCGATCCCGACTGGCAACACGTACGACTACCTGTACTTCAATACGCCGACCGCGATCTTGGTTCTGCAGAAGGTCTACGTCATCGCCTGCAACAGCAGCGCGAAATGCTACGAAGCGCCCGTTGTGACGGTCGGCGCCTAGAAAACTTCGGCCGCGACCAGGTCGTCGAGCGTTTCCCGGCGGCGCATGACGCGCGCCTCCCCGTCCCGGACCATCAACACCTCGGGCCGCGGCATCCCGTTGTAGTTGCTGGCCATCGCGAGGCAGTAAGCGCCCGCGGCCGGCACCGCGATCACGTCCCCCGGCTTGAGCGGCGGCATCTCGATATCACTGATCAGGATGTCCGTCGACTCGCAGTACTTGCCGGCGATCGTCACCTTGCCCTCGGTTGATCTCTCCGGATCCGACGCGAGCAAGGCTTCGTACCGAGCGCCGTACAGCTTCGGCCTGATGTTGTCACCCATCCCGCCGTCCACGGCCACGTACCGCCGCACGCCGGGAATGTCCTTGATCGAGCCGACGGTGTAGAGCGCGACGCCTGCCGGACCCGCGATGGAGCGACCGGGTTCGACCACCAGCTGAGGCACACGCAGCGAGCGCCGAGCGCATCCCGTATCGAGCGCGTGAAGCACCGTCTCGACGAAATGTCGCGGCGTCGGTGGATCGTCGTTCTCCGTGTAGGCGATGCCGAGGCCGCCGCCGGCGCCAAGCTTGCGCGGCTCGAAGCCGAATGCATCGCGCAGCTCGAGCAAGAGCGTGAGCATGATGTCCATCGCCTGCTCGTATGCACCGAGCGCGAAAATCTGCGAGCCGATGTGCGAGTGCAGGCCCACGAGCTCCAGGCCCGGATGCTGCAGCGCAGTTTCGACCGCCTTGCGCGCGGCGCCCGACTCGATCGAGAAACCAAACTTCGAGTCGAGCTGACCGGTCGAGATGTGGTCGTGCGTGTCGGGCTTCACGCCCGGCGACACGCGAAGCATCACCTGCGCCCGCTCGCCCTCCGGCACGATCGAGCGCAGCAGTTCGAACTCGTAGGCGCCGTCGATGACGATCGTCGCGCCCGCCGCGTACGCCGACCTCAGATCCTCTGCGCTCTTGTTGTTGCCGAGAAAATGAATGCGGTCGCGGGGAAACCCCGACTTCAGCGCGAGGTGCAGCTCACCGGCGGAGACGACGTCGAGGCCGAGCCCCTCATCGGCGACCACTCGCAAAAACTGCGGCGAGGCAAACGCCTTCGCGGAGTACAGGACCTGGCCCGCATTCCCCATCGCGGCGACGTACTCCGACGCGCGCTGCCGCACGGTGGCCTCGTCGTAGACGTAAAGGGGCGTGCCGTGTTGCCGCGCGAGCTCGACGAGGTCGCAGCCACCCACCTCCATGTGGCCGGCGGCATTGACCCGGTACGTGACCGGGAACAGCAAGCTACTCGGTCAGTTGTGGGATCCGCAGGAGCAGGCGCCGCCGCAAGCGCACCCGCCGCCGCTGCTCGACTCGCTGGAGAAGTCGGAGAGCGATGACGTGTCGCCGCCGCTGGAGAACGCGAAGCTCGAGACCATGACGCGCGTCTTCGTCGATTCGCATGCGGGGCACATCTGGGCGGTGTCCCGCTCGGCAAAGCCCGTCAGGACCTCGAACGTCTCGGCGCAGCTCTCACACCGATACTCGTAGATGGGCATGTCGACCACTGATTCTAGGTTCTCTGAACTCGCGCGGATGATCGAGGCCTGGCCGGGGCTGGTGTCCGGGCCTGCCACCCAGCTGATCGAGGACTCGCTAGTACTGGTCGATTTCCTCGACGATGCCAGGCGGATCGTCGACGTCGGCTCCGGAGGCGGGCTGCCCGGGTTGCCGTTGAAGCTCGCGCGGCCGGACCTGGAAGTGACGCTCGTCGAGTCGGATCAGTCCAAGGCCGCGTTCCTGGTTCAGGCCGCCGGCCGTCTCGGGCTCGACCGCGTCGAGGTCGTGTCTCGGCCGGCCGAAGAGGTCGGCCAGGATCCGCGATACCGCGAGAGCTTCGACGCGGCCGTGGCTCGCGCGCTGGCGCCGATGGCTGTGCTCGCCGAGCTGTGCCTACCGCTTGTGCGTGTCGGCGGGCGGTTGCTGGCGCAGAAGACGGAGCACGAGGACGTGACGCAAGCGCAGCGCGCGATCGAGCTCCTCGGCGGTTCCGTGGAGGCCGTTTCGCCGGCGCGATCGAGCGCCCGGCAGAGAGGAACCGTGGTCGTGGTGCGCAAGGTCGGCGCCACTCCGGCCATGTACGCACGGCGCCCCGGCGTCCCGCGCCGCAAGCCGCTCGGGATCTAGAGCTGCGCTGCCAGCCTGGCCTGCCGCCTGATCACCGCTCGGCTCGCGAGATTGATCACGAGCATGATGGCGACCAGCAGCAAAGCGGCGCCCCATGCCTGCTGCTGGAGCGATGGATAAGGCGTGAGCGCGTCGTGGTACACGATTAGCGGTAGCGCCGACATCGGCTCGGTCGGATTGAAGACCAGAAACCGATTGCCAAAGCCGGTGAAGAGCAGCGGCGCCGTCTCACCCGCCGCCCGCGCCACTGACAGCAGCGCGCCGGTGACGACGCCTGGGATGGCGGCTCGCAGCACGAGCTGCATCGTCACTCTCCATCGCGGCAGACCGAGTGCGAGACCGGACTCGCGGAGGCCGCCAGGCACGATGCCGACCGCTCCCTCGGTCGTGCGCAGCACGACCGGAAGCATCAACACGGAGAGCGCGATCGCCCCGGCCAGGCCGGAGAAGTGGTGGAACGGAGCGACAAACAGGGCGAAGGCGAAAAGCCCGATCGCGATCGATGGCGCGCCGACCAGCACGTCGGCCGCGAGCCGGACGGTCCGCGTCCAGCCACCGGGAAACTCCGCCATGTAGACGCCTGCCACCACGCCGAGCGGCACGGCGATGAGAGATGCGATTCCGACCATCACCAGGCTTCCGACTATCGCGTGCGCGACACCTGCGCCCGGTATTCCGACGGGTCGCTCGACGTTCAAATAGAAGTCGAGGTGGCTGGCGGCAGGCAGACCTTTGCCGACCGTATATGAGAGGACGAGCAGCAGCGGGACGAACGCAAGGGCGGTGAGGCCGTAGACAAGGATTCGCGCGAGAGCGTTGCTCGACAGCCTCCACAGGTTGCGCGAATGCCTCATCGCGAGGCCTCCACCGTGCGGCGGACGAGGAGAAGGGCCGCGACGTTGACCACGACGCTCACGAGGATCAGGACAAGCCCGAGTTCGACAAGCGCGGCCGGGTAAACCGAACCTGTCGCCTCCGCGAACTCATTGGCGATGACACTCGCCAGCGTGTAGGCGGGCGAGAAGATCGACGCCGGAATCTCGGGACGGTTGCCGATGACCATCGTCACCGCGATCGTTTCTCCGAGCGCGCGGCCGAGGGCGAGCACGGTCGCGCCGAATATGCCGGTGCGCGCAGCCGGCAGGATCACCTTCCAGGTCGTCTCCCACCACGTCGCTCCGAGCGCGATCGCCGACTCCCGCAGACCCCCCGGCACCGCGCGCAGAACGTCACGCGAGATGGCCGACAGCGTCGGCAGGATCATTACGGCCAGCACGAGTGACGCGGTGAAAAGGCTGGTCTGGCTTGGCGAACCCGACAACAGGGGAACCGAGCTCAGCCCTCGGCTGACCGGGACCTCGATTCTTGTGAAGACGAATGGCGCCATGACGTACAGCGCCCAGATCCCGTAGACGACGCTCGGGATGGCGGCGAGCAGCTCGACTCCGGTGCCCGCGACGCCGCGCAAAGCACCTGCGCCAGGCTCGGCGAGAACAAGAGCGACCGCGATGCCGACTGGCAGGGCGATCGCAATCGCGATCGCGCTGGTCGCAACGGTGCCGTAGATGAAAGGCAGCGCACCGAAATCGAGAGTGACGGGGTTCCAGTTCGTGCCGACGAGAAAGTGAGCTCCGAAGCGCTCTATCGAGGGAACCGCATCGCGGTAGAGGACGGCGACGAGGCCGATCACCAGCAGTGGAGCGACAAGGCTGGTCGCCCCCGTGATCAATCGGAAACGCTCGAACCTCATCTGCAACCGGCGCGGCGCCGGAAGGACGCGGATCATTCGGGCTCCAACCGGTCGAGCCGGTAGCCGATGCCCCTGATGGTGACGATGCTGAACGGAGCCCCGTTCGCGAACTTCTCGCGAAGCCACCGGATGTGGACGTCGATTGTCTTGCGGTCGCCCGCGAAGTCCGATCCCCACACATGCTCGAGAAGCGCGTCGCGCGTCTGCACACGCCCGGCGTTCCCGACCAGATGCGAGAGCAGGTCGAACTCGCGCGCCGTCAGCTTTATGTCACGACCATCGAGGACCACGCGCCGAGCAGCGCGATCGAGCATGAACGACCCGATGGATGTGACCTCGGGGACGGCATGCGACGACCGCAAATCGGGTTCCGCTCGTCGCAGCACCGAGTTCACGCGGGCCACGACCTCGCGCATGGAAAACGGCTTGGTGATGTAGTCGTCCGCGCCGAGCTCCAGTCCGACCACCTTGTCGAGCTCGGTGTCCCTCGCGGTCAGCATGATGATCGGTACGCGGCTGGTCTTGCGCAGGGCACGGCAGAAGTCGAGACCGCTCATGCCCGGCAGCATCAGGTCGAGAAGGATCAGGTCCGGTTGGGAAGTACGGGCGGTGCGGAGACCGGCGGTGCCGTCTCGCGCCTCCTGGACGGAGAAGCCCGCGGCGACGAGGTTGTAGCGAAGCATCTCCCGGATTCCGTCGTCGTCTTCCACGACGAGCAGCCGGCTGCCGGCCGTGCCCTCACGATTCATCCGAGCTCCACGACCTGGCCCGTCTCGAGGAACACGATGTCCTCGGCGACGTTGGTCACGCGGTCGGCGATGCGTTCGAGGTTGTGAGCAACGAGCAGCAGCGTGACGGAGCGCAACGCTCCCTCCGAGTCGGTCCCATTGCCCATTTCCGAGACGAGATCTTCGAATACTCGGTGATACAGGCGGTCCATCTCGTTGTCGTGCGCGGCTATTTCACGCGACTCGGCATCGCTGCGATGGATGAGCGCCTCGAGGATGTCGTGCACCTGCCTCACCGCGAGCTCTCCCATCAGTCCGAACTCCGCCCGCAGCGGCCGGTCCGGAAGTCCGCAGAGGGTTCCTGTCATCCGCGCGATGCGCACGGCATAGTCGCCCATCCGCTCGAGCTCGCTCGCGATGTACTGGATGCCGACGAGGTCGCGCAGATCTCGCGCGACAGGCTGTTGCGTGGCGATGACCATGAAGACCTGCTCGCGCACCTGGCGAAAGAGCTCGTTGAGGTGTTGGTCCGCACGCCGCACCTTTTCCGCTGCGTCCGGATCGCGCCGCCGGAGCGCATCGAGCGCGCCCTCGATCTGCGACTCGACCATGGTGCCCATCCTGACGACCGACTCGCGCAGCGCCGCGAGCTCCTTCTCCAGCGTCAGCCGCGGCAATCGCTAACCGAAACGTCCGGTGATGTAGTCCTCGGTCCGGCGGTCTCTCGGCTGGTTGAACAGCTCGGCGGTCGAGGCGAACTCCACCAGCTCGCCGTAACGCCCTGCTTGATTCATCAGCATGAAGGCCGTGAAGTTGGAGACCCTCGCGGCCTGCTGCATGTTGTGGGTCACGATCACGATCGTGTAGTTGGCGGCGAGCTCGACCATGAGGTCTTCGATCTTCATGGTCGCGATCGGATCGAGCGCCGAGCATGGTTCGTCCATCAGGATCACCTGCGGATTCACTGCGAGGCATCGCGCGATCGAAAGACGCTGCAGCTGCCCCCCTGACAGAGATGTCGCAGGTGCGTCCAGTCGATCCTTGACCTCGTCGAGAAGGGCAGCGGCCTCGAGGCTCGAGAGCACCGCCTCTTTGACTCGGCTCGCGCTCCAGCCGAGAAGGCGAGGCGCGAAAGCGACGTTGTCCTGGATGGACGCGGGGAATGGACTTGGACGCTGGAACACCATGCCCACCTTTTGACGAAGCTCGAGCAGGCGCCGGGTGGTCACGATGTCCTCGCTATCGAGCATGACCCTGCCCTCGGCCCGCGCTCCAGGCACGAGGTCGTACATCCGGTTGAAGACCCGCAGCAGCGTGCTCTTGCCGCAGCCTGAAGGTCCGATGATGGCCGTGATCCGCCGGTCGGCGACGTCGAAGCTGACGTCCTTCAGCGCCTGGACTTTGCCGTAGAAGAACGAAAGATCGCGCACATACAGCTTGGTCCCGGCCGAGGTCCCCCCTCGCGGCTCGGGCCAGACCAGCTTGACGATCGGCTCGCTGAACGCGCGCGCGTCCGACACCCCGCTCAACCTAGCCGCCGAAGGTTAAGCGCAGCTTATGCGCGCATTAACGCGCTCGAGGGAAGCTCGATCGTGAAGACCTGGCCGCCCTCGTCGGCGGCCTCCGTCCAGATGCGGCCTCCGATCGACTGCACCAGGTGCTTGGCGATCGCGAGGCCAAGCCCGAAGCCGCCTGATTCACGCGTCCGTGCCCGGTCGACCTTGTAGAAGCGTTCGAACACGCGACCCCAGTGCTCGGGCGAGATCCCGGGGCCGCGGTCGCGAACGCTGACTTGGACTCGCCCGTCGACGACGAGCGCGGTCATATCCACCGGCGAGCCGGCGGGAGAAAACTTGGCCGCGTTGTCGAGCAGGTTGCCCAGCGCCTGCGCCAATTTCGTCCGATCGGTCTTGAGCGTGATTCCATCCGCCACTTCGAGATTCAGCGCGTGGGCTGAGCCCGCGCGCGGCCTCAGCTCCTCCAGCAGATCGCGAAGGTCGAACACCGCCGCCCGAAGCGCGGGCTCACCCGAATCGAGCTCGGCGAGCTGTCGCAGGTTGTCGATGATCATGCTCAGGAGGTCGGCCTCGGCGACGATCCGCCGGACGAACCGTGATCGGTCCTCGGGCGGCATCTCGTGCTCCAGGCTCTCGGCCGTCAGGCGGAGCGACGTGATCGGAGTCTTCAGCTCGTGCACGAGATTGGCGACGAACTCCTGGCGAACGCGTTCGAGCCTGCGGAGATCGGTGACATCGGTCAGGAACATGAGCGTCTCCCCAGGCCGCGGTCCAGGGACGAGCTTCGACGCGACGGTCCGCCGCCGGTGCACGAGCTGGGTCTCGGTCTCCGGCGTCCCGGCGCGCAGCACGCCGACGAGGTTTCCCTCAAGGGTGACCTCGACCAGGCTTCGCGGCAGCGCACTCGCGTCGATGTCGAAGTAGCGACGCGCGGCTTCGTTGGCGGCGAGGACCCGTTGATCGCGGTCGAGGAGGAGCGCGATCACAGGCGCCTCCTCGATCAGGTCCTCGAACGGCTTGGGCGCCGCTGCCTCCTCATTCGGCGTCACGTTCTTTCGCCAGCGCTGCCAGATCACGGCGCGAGTATATGAACGCCCAACGTTAGCCGGCGATTAACGCGGAGATAACCGTCGACCGATAGCGTCTCGCGCAGGATGCGTCAACGACTTGCGGAGGGACGGGATGGTCAGGTCTAACACTGCGAAGGTCACTGCGGTTGCGCTCTTCGTCTTTGCGCTGGTTTCCGCGGCGTGCGGAGGAAGCAATTCGTCGGGAGCAAACGCTGATGTCGGCAAAGGCTCGCTGACGGGAGCCGGCGCAACGTTTCCTGAACCGTTCTATTCGAAAGCCTTCTACATGTACAACCAGCTCTATCCGCAGGTGTCGGTCAACTATCAGGCGGTCGGCTCTGGCGCCGGGATCCAGCAGTTCATCCAGGGCACCGTCGACTTCGGTGCAAGCGACGTGCCCATGCAGCCGTCGGACATCTCCGCAGCCGGCGGCACTGACACGCTCGTGCAGATCCCGACAACGCTCGGTGTCGTGGCGATCGCTTACAACCTGCCCGGCGTCAGCCGGCTGCAGCTGGATGGACAGACCCTCGCCGCGATCTACCTGGGCAGGATCAAGCGCTGGAACGACGCCGCGCTGACGTCGCTCAACCCGGGCGTCAACCTGCCGTCGACGAGCATCACCGTCGTCCACCGCTCCGATGGAAGCGGCACGACCTATCACTTCACCGACTATCTCGGCAAGATCTCGACCGACTGGAAGACGCAGGTCGGCGTCGCGAAGTCGGTGCAGTGGCCCGTCGGGGTCGGCGGAAAGGGGAATGACGGCGTGGCGCAGGCCATCAAGCAGGCCGAAGGCGCGATCGGATACGTCGAGCTCGCGTACGTCGTGCAAACCGGGATGCAGCAGGCGTACATCGCGAACAAGAGCGGGAAGTTCGTCCAGGCGACCGTCGCCGGAGCGACCGCCGCGGCCGCGCAGAACCAGGACGTGTCCGCCACCAACTTCTCGATCACGAATGAGCCGGGCGACACGACCTATCCGATTGCCGGCTTTAGCTGGGTCATCGTGCGCACCTCGATCACCGACGCCGGCCGCGCGAAAGCCGTCGCCTACCTGTTGAAGTGGTTGGTGACGGACGGTCAGCAGTACGGCTCGGATCTGCAATACGCGCCGCTGCCCAAGACGGTGCAAAACCTGGCGCTGACCGAGTTGAAGCAGGTGTCTAGCGGAGGAAAGCCCGTCCTGAGCTGAAAATGCCCGGTGCTTTACGCTAAGCCCGGGTGTGCGGGGCGTGAAGCTCAGTCTCGTTCCGGTCGAGCGCCGCTTCTACGAGCTGTTCGAGAAGCTGGGCGCGCTCGTCAGCGAGACCCTCATCGAGCTCAGCAAGTCCCTGCTGGAAGGGCGGTCTCGCCATCCGCGACTTCGCGACCTGGAGCACCGCTGCGACAACGTCGCCCTCGACCTCTACAACCTGACCAACCGGACTTTCACGACTCCGATGGAGCCCGAGGACATCCTCGCGCTTACGCGCTCGCTCGACACCGTCGTCGATCTGGCCGAAGAGATCTCCGACAAGATCGACCTCTACCGCGTGACCGAGATGTCCGATGAGGCGAAGGCCATCGGCGAATGCCTGGCCAAGGCAGGCATTGAGCTCGAGCGAGCGGCCGGCTCGCTGGACAAACCGCGCGACCTCTCGCCGATCCTGCAGGAGATCCACCGGCTCGAGAACGAGGGAGACCGGATCAGTCGCGGCGCGCTGAAGCGACTCTTCCACGAGAACCACCGCACCTCCGAGGACCTGATCAAGTGGAAGGACCTCTACGACATGCTGGAGGCCGCGATGGATGAGTGCGAAACCGCGGCAGAGATCATCGAGACGATCACGATCAAGAACGCTTGAGACGTCAGTCGAGCAGTTGTGTGAGCAGAACGCGCACTCGGCGGTCGATCTCGTCGCGGATCAGCCGGACTTCAGGGAGCGGCCGTCCCGCCGGGTCAGGCAGCGGCCAATCTTCGACTGGCACGCTGAGCACAGGGCACTCGTCGCCGCAACCCATCGTCACCGCTCGCGCCGCGCCGCCGGCAAGCGACGCCGTCAGCTGCTTGGGGACCGCGCGGGAAAGATCGATGTCGAGCTCGCGCATCGCCTGCACAACTTCCGGATGGATGCGGGCTGCGGGTTGTGTTCCGGCCGAGTCGGCGATGGCGCGACCACGGGCGTGAAGGTTGAAGAGCGCGGCCGCCATCTGGCTGCGCCCGGCGTTGTGAACGCACACGAACAAGACGCGAGGGGTGGGACGGCCGGCCACCCGGCGACGTTAGCATCAAACCGTCGAGTTGGCCTGTTGAGCCGGAGGACGCGATGAGACTCACGCCGGCTGCTCCCGGACGGAAGTTTTTCGAGCTGTTCCGAAGCCAGGGAGAGCTCGTGAGCGAGACGCTCACCGAGCTCAGCAAATCACTCCTCGAGGGTCGAAGCCGCCACGCAAGGTTGCGCGACCTGGAGCACGAATGCGACGACGTGACCCATCAAATCCACAACCTCGTCAACAACAGCTTCGTGACGCCGCTGGAGCAGGAGGACATCATCACGCTGGCCTCGAGCCTCGACGACATCGTCGACCTCGCTGAAGAGACAGGCGACAAGATCGATCTCTACGCGATCAAGAACGTCTCCGACACCGCCAAGCAGATGGGTGAGCACCTGTCGTCCGCGGGCCATGAGCTCGCCCAGGCACTGGGGCAGCTGGAAGGATTCGAGGGCCTGACACCTCATCGGGTCGAGATTCACCGCCTCGAAAACGAGGGCGACCGCATCACGAGGATTGCCATCGGCGACCTGTTCACACATGAGAAAGAAGCCGCCGAGCTACTCAAGTGGAAGGACATCTACGACCTGCTGGAACGAACCATGGACGCGTGCGAGCACGCGGCCAACGTGCTGGACACGATCGCGATCAAGAATGCCTGAGACGGTCCTGCTCTGGATCGTCGTCATCGTCGCGCTCGGGTTCGACTTCACCAATGGCTTCCACGACACTGCGAATGCGATCGCGACCTCTATCTCGACGCGTGCACTGTCGCCGCATGCTGCGGTCTTCCTGTCGGCAATCTTCAACCTGATCGGAGCCGTGATCACCGTCGCGTTCTTCCAGGCCAAGGTGTCGAACACGATCGCCAGCACGCTGGCGATCAAGCCGGGGCTGGTGATTGTCCTGGCCGCGCTCCTCGGCGCGATCAGCTGGAACCTGATCACCTGGTATCGCGGCCTGCCCAGCAGCTCGACCCACGCGTTGATCGGCGGGCTATGTGGCGCGGGCATCGCAGCCGCTCATGGGGCCAGCGGAGTGAAATGGTCCGCCCTCGGCAAGCAGGTCGCAAGCCTGGTGATCTCACCGCCGCTCGGATTCATCGCCGCCGGCGTTTTCGCCATCGCGCTGATGTTCGTGATCCATCGGATCGGCCTGAGACCGGCTCCGGTGAACCGCGCGCTCCGCAACGTCCAGATGTTGACGTCCGCCTTCCTTTCCTATTCACACGGCGCCAACGACGCGCAGAAAACGATGGCCGCGATCACGCTGGCCCTCGTCGCATCGGGCTACCTTCACAAATTCGAGGTTCCGATCTGGGTCGTGCTCCTTTCCGCGACGGCGATCGGTTTCGGCACATATGCGGGCGGATGGCGCATCATCCGCACGCTCGGCTGGAGCATCCTCAAGCTGGAGCCGGCAACGGGCATGTCCGCGCAGCTCATGGGAGCAACCGTGATTCAGGGAGCGACGCTTGTCGGTCTTCCTGTCAGCACGACCCACGTGATCACGGGCTCCGTCATGGGCGTGGGGATGAGTCGAAGACTTTCGTCGGTGCGCTGGAACGTCGGCGCAAGCATCGTCATCGCATGGCTGATCACGATTCCGGCTGCCGGCATCATCGCGTGGGTGGCCTACGCGATCCTCTACACCGCGGGATTGCGCGGTTAGGAGAGTTCTCGAAAGGCCCAACCGCGGTTACACTTGCCGCGCGGCATCCGCCAGGCCTGCAAGCATTCAACGACGCAGCAGACGAAGGAGCAACGTTGGCAACAAGGATCCTCGCGATTGCCGAAGTGAACGTGATCAGAGCGGCGGGTGGTGTGGTCGTGCGGAGGTCGAGGTCGGGCGACACCGAGATCGCCGTCATCCACCGTCCCGAGTACGACGACTGGACGCTGCCGAAGGGCAAGGTCGAACCCGACGAATCACCCGAGGACTGCGCGCTCCGCGAGGTCCGCGAGGAGACCGGCCTCCGCTGCGATCTCGGGCGGCCGCTCGGTTGCACCGCGTATGTCGATCGCCGCGGGCGCGACAAGGTCGCGTGCTACTGGGTGATGGAGGTTCGCGGCGGAAGATTCAGGCCCGGAATCGAGGTCGACAAGCTCTTGTGGCTGTCGATTCCCGACGCCGTCAAGCGGCTGACGTACGGCCGCGACAAGACGCTGCTCCTGCAGCAGGACCTCTAAAGCCGAACGTAAACTCGTCAGCGTGGTCCAGACGCTGACGAACGCCGATCCGCTCGTCGTTGCAGGGGTGGAGCTGCGCTCGCGCCTCTTCCTTGGCACCGGCAAGTATCCATCCGAGGATCTTCAGCTCGCCTCGCTCGAAGCCTCCGGCTGCGAGGTCGTGACGGTGACGCTCCGGCGCGTCGATCTCGACGCGCCCGGCAAACGCACGATCTTCGACACCATCGACTGGTCGCGCTATCGCGTCCTGCCGAACACCGCCGGATGCAAGACTGCGGACGAAGCGATTCGGATCGCTCACCTCGCTCGCTCGATGGGCCTGTCCGACTGGATCAAGCTCGAGATCATTCCCGATCCGCGCTACCTGCTCCCCGACCCGGAGGAAACGCTGAAAGCGGCTCGCGTGCTGGTCGACGAGGGATTCAAAGTCCTGCCCTACATCAACGCTGACCCTGTCCTGGCGCGCAAGCTCGAACAGATTGGGACGGTGACTGTCATGCCGCTCGGCTCCGCGATCGGCTCGGGGCAGGGTCTCCAGACCGTAGAGCAGATCCGCATCATCGTCGAGCAGGCGACCGTCCCGGTCGTCGTGGACGCCGGAATCGGCGCCCCGTCAGACGCCGCCCTCGCGATGGAACTGGGTGCCGATGCAGTGCTTGTCAACACGGCGGTCGCGCTGGCCAAGAACCCGCCGCTCATGGCGGAGGCGATTGGGCAGGGCGTCGAGGCTGGTCGCAAGGCTTACCTCGCGGGTCGGGTGACGATGCAGAGGGAGGCCAGACCGAGCTCACCCACGGAGGGCGTCTCGCGACCGAGCTAGCCCGGCCGGTGGCGATGGCGATCGTCGCGAGCGCCGAAGCCGGACTCCAGGCCGCGTCGCGCGCGACGATCCTTCAGCTCCGCGCTCCGAGCCTTACGGCTGCACAACTCGAGCGCGAAGCGAATGAGCTTGTCGCGCGTTCGCCCGTGCCGGTGCTCATCAGCTCACGCATTGACGTCGCCCTCGCCTGTGGTGCCTCCGGCGTCAATCTGCCGGAGCGCGACGTCGCCACTTCGGATGCGCGCAAGCTCGTCGGCGACCGCTTGCTGGGCCGCTCGGCACATTCGTTGGACGCTGCGGTTCAAGCCCAGGCCGGGGGTGCCGATTACGTCATCTACGGTCCGGTCTGGCAGAGCGCGAGCCATCCCGATGTCGCACCGGTCGGACTCGAGTCGCTCGAGCGCATCGCCAAAGCACTCCATGTGCCGGTCATCGCGATCGGCGGTCTGACGGAGGAGCGCATCGAACAGTGCCGTCGCGCCGGCGCCGCGGGCTACGCCGCGATCAGGATGTTCGCGTGATTGCGCTGCAGGTCAACGGTAAACAGGTTGAGCTCGAAGCTCCAACCCCGCTCGTTCAGTACCTGGAGAAGCTTGGGGTCGATCCTCGAACGGTGGCCGTCGAGCACAACGGCGAGATCATCGAGCGCAGCGCATACGGCGGGTTGGTCCTGAACCACGGCGATCGGGTCGAGATCGTGCGGATGGTCGGCGGCGGCTAGGCCAGTGCCAGCCGCTCCTTGATCGCCGCTTCGGCCTCGGCTCGCTCGTCCCACGGCTCGGAGCCGTGCGCCGTGCGCATCGACCGCTCGTGTCCTTTTCCCGCGAGCAAGACCGTGTCCCCCGGACTCGCGATCTCGATCGCACGCCGGATCGCCGAACGGCGGTCGATCACGACTTCGTAGTCGCGGCCCGGCGACTTGCCGGCGACACCCGACTGGACGTCACGCGCGATCTCGACCGGATCTTCGCTCAGGGGATCGTCGGTGGTGATGATGAAGAAGTCGGAGAACTCGGCCGCCGCACGACCCATGCCCGGACGGTCGTGGTCGGAACGCGCGGTGGACCCGAAGACGACGATCAGCCGGCCGCGCGTGAAAAGCCGCAGCTCCGCGAGCGCGCTCGCAAGCGATCCGGCCGCGTGGGCGAAGTCGATGTAGACCCGAAAATCCTGGCCGAGGTCAACCGGCTCGAGCCGGCCGCGGACGCCCTCGAACCCCGCCAGACCGCGGCCGACGTCGTCGACGGGAACGCCCAGCGCGAGGCAGACGCCCGCCGCGCACAGCGCGTTGTAGATGTTGAACTTCGCCGGCACGTTGAGCGTCACCTCGGTATCGCCGAGCGGCGTCTTCATGCGAAATCGCGAGCCGGCACCCGTGATCGCGAGCTCGAGCGGGTGCAGATCCGCCGCCGTCGTCAGCCCGTACGTCCATCGCCGCGGGATCGACCGGCGCGCGAGGCGCGAGTAGCTCACGTCGTCGAGGTTGAGGATCGCGGTCTTCTCGACGCCTTTGTCGCTCGAGCGGGCGGTAAGGTCGATCAGCCTCGCCTTGGCTTCGACGTAGTCCTCCCAGGTCGCGTGATAGTCGAGGTGGTCGTGACCGACGTTCGTGAACGCGGCCACGTCGAAGTCACACGCGCGGACTCGCTCCTGAACGAGAGCGTGTGAGGTCGTCTCGATCACGGCGCATTCCGCTCCCGCCTCGACCATGCGCGCGAGCCATGCCTGCACCTCCGGGGCCTCGGTCGTGGTCTGGCCGGTCACGTTGTCGATCGCCTGACCGCTCACCTTGAACGCGACGGTGCTCATGGCGCCGGCAACCAGTCCGCTCGAGTGCAGGACGTGCTCCGCCATGTGCGTCACGGTCGTTTTGCCGTCGGTGCCGGTCACACCGGCCAGCCTCAATCGCCGCGACGGCCGTCCATAGAACTCGGCGGAAAGTTCGGCGAGGCCGATGCGCGTCGAAGGCATGCGCAGTATCGGCACGCCTTCGGGCATCGATGCGCTGCGCTCGATGGCAAGAGCGACTGCGCCTTTGGCGACCGCGTCGGCGAGGTAGTGATGCCCGTCGACGTGGATGCCCTGCACGGCCACGAACAGATCGCCCGCGCTCACGCGCCGCGAGTCGTACGCGATGCCCGTGACATCGACGTCCGGATTGCCTTCGAGCACGGCGCCCGCGCCGCGTGCGAGCTCTTCGAGCCTCATGACACTGTGACGATAATCCACATCATGTGGGGCGCCGAAATCGGGGGGAAGCGCTTCGACTGGGGATCGAGGACGTACGTGATGGGCATCGTCAACGTAACGCCTGACTCCTTCAGTGGCGACGGTCTCGGCACCGACGTCGAGGCGGCGATCGGGCAGGGGCTGCGCATGGCCGGCGAAGGCGCTGACATGCTCGACGTCGGCGGTGAGTCGACGCGACCGGGACACGTCGCCGTCAGTGCCGAAGAGGAGATCGCGAGGACTGACGCCGTCGTCCGCCGGCTCGCCGCTGAATCTTCAGTCCCGGTCTCGATCGATACATATAAGGAGGAGGTCGCCGTTCGGGCGATCGCGAACGGCGCGACCATCCTCAACGACGTCTGGGGATTGACGCGATCGCCGGCGATCGCCGATCTCGCGGCGCGCCACGAGTGCGCGCTGGTGCTGATGCACAACCAGGACGGAACCGACTACTCCGGCGACCTGATGGACGAGATCAAGCGGTTCCTATCGGCGGCCGCGGCCCGGGCGATGGCTGCTGGCGTGCCACGGGAGAAGGTCATCGTCGACCCCGGCATCGGCTTCGGCAAGACCGCGGACCACAACTGGATCGTCATGCAGCGACTGGAAGAGCTGAAGGAACTGGGCCATCCGATTCTCATCGGCACCTCGCGCAAGTCCTTCATCGGCAAGCTGCTCGATCTGCCGGTAACCGACCGGCTGGAGGGCACGGAGGCGACGGTCGTCGCCGCCGTGCTGCGGGGAGCGGACATCGTGCGAGTGCACGACGTGCTGCCGATGACGCGTGCGGTGCGCGTCGCCGACCGCTTGAAATGACGCGCGTCGTTCTGGGCCTCGGATCCAACGTCGGAATGCGCCCACGCAACCTCAGCGAGGCCCGCCGGCGGCTGCGTCAAAAGGGCCTGCGCATACTGCGTCAAAGCCGCGTCATAGAGACCGAGCCATGGGGTGTCACCAACCAGCCGCGCTTCCTCAACCAGGTGATCGAGGGCGAGTGGCTCGGCACGCCGCGTCAATTGTTGGTGGCGGCGAAAGACGTCGAGCGCGAGGGTGGTCGTGTCAGGACGCGGCGATGGGGACCGCGCGTCATCGACGTCGACATCCTCTATTTCGACGGGGCCGCGGTCAACGAGCGAGACCTCGTGATCCCTCACCCACGAATCAGCGAGCGGCCGTTTGTGCTCCAGTCGCTCGCAGAGTTGGGGATTACGACGGGCGAGCGTTCGTGAAGCGGTAACCGATTCCCGGCACGGCCAGGATGTAGTACGGACGCGACGGCTGGGTCTCGATCTTCCGTCGCAGGTTGCGGATGTGCACGTCGATGACCCGCGTCTCGATCGGGTACTCGTATCCCCAGATGGAGTTCAGGATCTTCTCGCGGCTCAGCACCTTGCCCGCGTTGCTCGCGAGGAACGTCAGCAGGTCGAACTCGGTGTGCGTCAGCTCGACTTCCTTGCCCCCCTTGTAGGTGCGGCGCTCGTTGACATCGATCACGAGGTCGCGAAACTCGAGCCGGCTGCGCATCGCCTCTGCGTTTTCGAGGCGGGCACGGCGCAGATGTGCGGCCATGCGCGCCACCAGCTCGCGCAGGCGCAGAGGTTTGGTCACGTAGTCGTCGGCGCCGATCTCGAGCGCGACGACCGCGTCGATCTCGTCCGAGCGCGAGCTCATCATGATCACCGGCACGCCCGGGTCGACCTTGCGCAGCTCGCGGCAGACATCGAATCCGGCCGCGTCCGGAAGCGTCACCTCGAGCAGCACCACGTTCGGTCGCGTCGCCTCGACCTGCTTCAGGGCTTCGGAGCCTGCGTCCGCCTCGACGACCTGATAGCCGTCCTGCTCACAGACCTGCTTGATCTCGCGCCGGGTCGACGTGTCGGGCTCAACGACAAGGACCTTTCGGGACGATTCCGCCACAGCCATACAACCATCCTAAAGGAATTGAAGGATTGTTAGGGAATGTTGCGTTTCAGGCCCCGAATGGAGGCTCGCATTTTCCGTTCCGCACGGAGCACCGCGGCACCCGAGCCGGAAAGAACCAGCTCCCACGATCCACAGTACGCGACCTCCTCGCCGCCGAACTCGGCCTTGAACGTGCCGATCCCGGTCCACGGGTGATTCGGATGCGCGTGCGGCGGCGGCACACCCCAGAGGTCGAAGTCCCTGCAGCCGGCCTCCGCCGACGCCGAGATGGCGGACCACCATGCGAGGTCGTTGCCCATCAGCTCCCGCTGCCGCCCCGTGCGGCCCGCGAACAGGCTGTAGGCGCGGCCGTCGTGACGCGCCACGAGCACGGTGGCCAGAGGCTCGCCGCCGTCGGGCGCGACGGCGGTGTAGGTGCGGCACCACGGAAGCAGATCGAGGAGGAGCTGGTAGTAGTGCCGGTCCGGCAAGTGGATTGACTCGCGCCGTTCCACCGCCGCCGACTGCCTCTCCAGCTCCGCGGCGTCCTTGCCCTCCTGCACGGCCACGCCGCGCTTGATCCCCGCGCGGATGTTGTAGCGACGTCCGTGCTTGAAGGTCTTCAGCAGCTCGTCGGGCGGTCTGAGGGGGACGATGCGCGTGTGCTGCGGCTGCGTCGGCGCGGACGAGATGAATCCACGGCCCGCGAGCGCTTCCTTGAAATCATCCGTCGCCTCCGGCTCGACGACCAGACGCGCAATCCGCCGCCTGCGCGCCCACTCGATCAGGCCATCGATCGCGTGCTCGGTGGCAGGCACCGGACCGCGCGGCACGTAGGCCTCGCTCGCCGGACCGACTTTGCGCAGCAGCACACTCGCCATGCCGGCGTCGCCCAGTCGCACCCGCTCGACCGTCCAACCGGAGCGCGACTGCACCTCGCCCCACGCCCACGACTGCAGCAACGGCGCGGGCGTCGCGCGTTCGCTGAGCTCTCGATCCCATGCCTCGATGTCGGTGGTCATCCAGGTCCGACGTCCGTGACCAGCGCCGCCTCGAGGTGCGCGATGTCGTTGACTCCTCCGATCACGGTGCGTCGACGCTTTTCGACCACCGAGATCGACGTGTTCTGGATCTTGAACGGAAACAGGCCGCGGCTCGCGCGGCCGACGATGCGATGGAGCGCGACCTGTATGACTCCGCCGTGCGTGACGATGAGGACGTCGCCGTGCGGGTGGCGTTGCGCGATGTCATCGATCGCGGCGGCGACTCGCGCATCGAACGCCGCCGCGCCTTCTCCTCCAGGCACGACGTCCCAGTCCGGCTCTTCGACCCAGGCGGCCCATGCCTGCGGAAAGCGTTCGGCGATCTCGCCGGTGGTGAGCCCCTCCCATTCGCCGAGGAAGATCTCGCGGAGCGATGTCTCCGGCTCGGGTTTGTGAGCAATGAGCCGTCCGACGATCTCGGCGGTCTCGAAAGCTCGCCTGAGATCGCTGGCGTAGAACGCGACGAACTTGCGTCCGGCCAGCCGCTGCCCAAGAAGCTCGGCCTGCTGCACGCCCTCGGTCGAGAGAGGCGGATCGAGCTGACCCTGGATGCGGTGCTCGCGGTTCCACGTGGACTGTCCGTGGCGAACGAGAACCAGGCGCGTGGGAGCTGGTTCGGGAGGTAGCGGGAGCTGCGGCGGCTCCGCCGGCTCCGGGCGCCTTGCTGCGATCTCGATGCCTATACTAACTTTCTCTTAAACCCCGGTCGGTTCCCGCCGATCGATCAGGAGAAGACTGTTGCAGTCGCACGGCTCCTTAGCCGAAAACCCCCTTCGTTCACTTCTCGAGTCGGCTCAGGGCGAGCGGTCCACCGGTACCCTGAACGTCCGCAATGGGAACGGGCAGTCCGCCTCCCTGTACTTTCTGTTCGGCCATCTCTTTCACGCCCAGAGCGACGGCAAGTCCGGTGACGAGGCCGTCGTCAACGCGCTCCACTGGACTCGAGGCGATTTCGACTTCGACGCCAAAGCCAAGCTGCCGTCCGACGAGACGGTCAAATCAGGAATTCCCGAACTGGTGCACGCGGCCGAGACCGCACCTGCGCTGGCGCCGGCGGAGCATCACGTCGATCCGGAGCCGGAGGCCCACGACGAGCACTCAGAACCGCGAGTGGAGAGGAAGGAGCATGCTGAACCCGAACGAAAGGTGGAAGCACCGCAACCGAGGCGTGGCGTGAAGCATCGCCCGCAGCCGAAGCACGGCCGCGAGCCGATCCCCGTCCCCGCCGGTCAGATCCTGTACGACTCCCTGAAGACGTCGTTCGTCGACTTCCCGCGGCTGCTGACGACCCTCGAGCGCGAGGGTTACACGGGATACGTGCGGCTGCTGACCGACGACGCGTCCGGCCTGATCCTGTTCCGCGAAGGGTCCGCGCTCGAGTGCCTGTACGACGGCGCGGAGGCTGCCGGCAGCCTGGTGCTCGGCAAGCCCGCGCTGCAGGAGTTCAACGACGATGTGACCGCGGGTCACGGGGTGCTCGACGTTGTCGGCCTCTCGCCGGAGCTGATCGACGGCCTTTACGAGCTCACCGTGTCGCGGCCGATGTACACCGAGCTGTACGCGGCCTGGGTGGACATGAGAGCGCTGCTGAACTTCCTGAGCGACCGCAAGCTCAGCGGGAGCGTCATGGTGCGCTCAGGTGGCGGAACCGGAGTGATCATCCTCGCCGACGGCGACCTCGCCGGCGCCTACACCAGCGAATCGCGCGAGATCTCCGAGAAACCCGACCACGTGCTCGCGCTGTGCGACGACAAGAACGCGATGATCGAGGTCAAGGCCGCGGACGCGTCGAAGCATCCGCCGCTCGACGTCGACGAGGTTGTCGGTCGACAGAACCGGCCGCAGCAGTCGCCGTTTGCGGCGTCCGGCGCGCCGGCCGCTGCACCGCCGCCTCCGCAGCCCGAACCGGTCACGCCCACGACCGCGACGCTTCCGGTCATGCCGGCGATGCAGCCGGTCGCCGAGCCGCCCACCGCGCAGATCCCGACGTCGCAGTTCTCGGGTTTCAACCCGTCCTCACCTCCGCCGGCGGTCGCGCCGACGACTCCGCCGCGTTCGGGCGGCGGTCCGCAGCTCGACTGGGGTGCGATTGTCGCCGAGCTTCAGGCGATGGCTGAGGACGCGCTGGGCAACAGGGCACGCAAGGTCAAAGACATCCTCGGCGCGGCCGACCCCTCGCTGCCCGGGATCGAAGCCGCGATCGACCAGATTCCCAGCATCTCCCTGCTGTTCGTCGACTCCTCGCGGCTGGAGCAGCTGGCGCAGGAGATGAGGGCGCGGCTCAAGTCCCACCTCTAGGCCGGCTTTTCGGCGGCGGCCTGATCGCGCTGGTGCTGCTGTCGCTCACGGCCTGCGGCGGCAGCCCGCCTCAGATCGTCGACTACTCCCCCCAGCGCAACACCACCGACGTGTCCACCGCGGCCCCGATCCGCATCACGTTCGACCACGACGTCGATCAGGCTTCGGTCGCAAGCCGCCTTCGCCTGTCGCCGGCTACAACGGGTCGGATCGAGTGGGTCAGCAAGCGCGCGCTCCTTTATCACCACGTTCCGCTTCGCACGGACACGACGTACGAGGTGGTGCTCGATGCCGGGTATCGCGACCCCGAGGGCAACACATACACGCTGCGCCACCGCTGGTCTTTCAAGACAGAAGCGCCCCCGTCGCTGACCGGTTCGAACCCTGCCGGCGGCGACAGCGCCGTCGACCCGTCCGCGTACCTGACGCTCGATTTCAGCCGCGCAATGGACCCCGTCAGCCTGAAGAGCGCCATCGCGATGAACCCAACCGTGCCCTTCGATGTCCGTCTCGACCCCAATGACAGCCGCCGCGCGGTCATCGCACCCGCTCAGCTCCTCGCCCCCAACGCCGAATACCGGCTGCTCATCAACACCGCTGCGCTCGACGTCGACGGCAACCAGCTCTCGCGCGATGAGGTGGTGCGATTCACTACCGGCCAGATCCAGCCCCTGCATCACTGGATCGCGTTCGCGACCGACTCGACCGACGGCTCGCCCGACGGGCTGTGGATGGTGAACGAGGCGGGCTTCCCGCGCCAGCTTTTCGACGCAGGCAGCGTCCGTGCGTTCAACTGGTCGCCCGACGGGGTCTCGTTGCTGATCCAGGACGAACAGCAGAACTGGTGGCAGTACTTCCCCGGGGGTTCGACCGCGCGCCTCAGCTTCGCCGCCACATGGGCCGGCGCGCTCGCATCCGGATCGGGCTTTGTCTACATCGACGGACACCGCCAGCTGCACCGGCAGGCGCTGGATGGCTCGGACACGATCATCGCCGGCGACGTGGGCGAGGCCGCCGTCGCGCCCGATGGCTTGCGCGTCGCGTTCATCCATGCGGCAATCGGCGCCAACCAGGTCTGGGGGTACGACGTCGGACTTCGGGCGACCTACGTGCTTGCGGGCGACACCGCGCCGGTCAGCGATCTTGCATGGGATCCGGCCGGAAACCGGATGGCGTATCTGCGCCACGACGCGACCACCACCACGTTGCGGTTGCGAATCCTCACCGGAACGTCATCCACGACCACGTTGCTCGCCGGCGACATCGCTTCGCCTGCATGGCTTCCCGACTCCGCCCATCTGGTTTTCGCCGCCCGCTCGTCGGTGGCGAGCACAGCGCCGCACAAGGCGTTCGTGATCAACGTTGCCTCCCCGCCGTCGACGCTCAGCGCGGCGATCGGCCTGCCCGCGGATCCGATCGACGTCTCCTCTCCTGTTTCGTCACCCGACGGACATCAGATCGCGTTCTTGAGCGGCGATCAGGTGTGGCTCATGAACGCGGATGGAACGCGACCGACACCGTTGACGAAGCTGGACCCGGAAACCTTTCCCTATTCGTGCCGCGCCCTGGCCTGGACCCGGACCTGACCTTTCTCCATCACGCCATCGAACAGCGACTGGAGCTTGTCGGCGGTCCTCGTCCACGAGAAGCGCTGGGCTAGAAGCCGCCCGCTGCGGCCCATCTGCCGCGCGAGCTCGGGGTTGTCGAGCAGCCGTCCAATCCGCTCCGCGTACGTCGCCGCATCGTGGGTGTCGATCAGGTAACCGCTCACGTCGTCGCGAACGACCGACCGCAGACCGCTGACGCCGGAGCCGACCACCGGTGTCCCACATGCCTGAGCCTCGAGGCCGACAAGCCCGAACGACTCGCTGTACGACGGCATCACGCAAACGTCGGCGGCCGAGTAGAAGAACGGAAGCTCGTGATGGGCAACCGAGCCCAGGAAGTCGACACGGTCGCGCACGCCAAGCGTCCCGGCAATCGACTTGAGCCGCTCCTTTTCGCTTTCCTCCTCGTCGCGTGAGTCCTCGCCGAGGATCAAAAGGCGGACGTCGTCGTGCGCGCGGTCACGCAGCAGCGCGAGCGCTCGGATGGCGACCTCGACGCCCTTCAGGCGCTCGAGCCGTCCGACGAAAAGCAGCAAACGTCCGGCCCCATAACCGATCTTTCGTCTTGCGTCGTCGCGCTCGACGGGCTGGAACATCGAGAGATCGACGCCAGGGGGGACCACCGCGACACGATCAGGGTCTGCTCCGTAGAGGCGCACGAGATCGGCCCTCTCGTCTTCGGTCGATGCGATGAGGAGGTCCGCCTGAGCTGCGATCTCCGTCTCGACGCGGATGCGCAGCGGCGGTTCGGGACGGGCGCCGGCGGCGAGCGTCTGATTCTTGACCAGCCCGAGCGTGTGCGCGATGTGCGCCCAACCTGCGGCGAGCCGCGGGCGGAGCAGACAGGCGACCTCGCCCGACAGCCAGTAATGCGAGAAGAGAAAGTCGTATGCGATGCGGTTGCGCTCGGCGAAGTTCGCGACCTCGTTCGCGAACGACGGGACCTCGCCGTACAGCGTGTACTTGTCGAGGTCCGTGCCGGCGGGCAGATAGACGACTCGGGAAAGTGGCGCGAGCTGCTCGACGTCTGGATCGTAGGGACCGCGCCGCGTGAAGATGTCGGTCGCGATGCCTCGATCGCTGAAGGCAGTCGCGATCTCGTGGACGTAGACGTTGAGGCCGCCGTTGGCGTTCTGACCCAGAGAAGCCGTGGGCGAGGTGTGCATCGATACGACCGCGATCCGCGGAGCGGCGCGGCCGGGGATCAGTCGGGAGCTCTCAGCCACGGTACGCCGATCTCGCGTCGAGCCAGCGCCGGGTGACGCATACAAAGCCGGAGCGAGAGACCGGCGAGCTACAGCCCATAACCGTTAAAACCTACGAGGTCCGGGCGTATTCCCGCCCGAACCCGGCGCGGGGCGGTGGATATGATTTTGCGTAGATGCGGGTCTCCAAGGGCCTCCTGGTGCTGGTCGCCGTGCCGGCGTTCTTCATCCTGACGGCGCTGTCGACGCTCGCCGATTCGTCGCCTTCACCCTCGCCCAACTCGACGGCCAGCGGCGCGACGACGCTGCCGGGCGACCCGAACCGGGGCGCGACGCTCTACGCGCAGAACTGCGCCACATGCCACGGCGCCGGTCTCGAGGGCGGCATCGGCGCGGTGCTCAACCCGATCGAAAAGCTGCCGGGAGTGTCGAACCCTCTCGATCCCAACTTCCTGATCAGCATCATCACCAACGGCCGGGTGCATCAGGCGGGCGACCCCAAGCAAACCGATATGCCGGCGAAGGGCGGCAACACGAAGCTCAGCGACCAGGACGTCAAGGATCTCGCCGCGTACATCATTCAGCAGAACCACACCGCCGCCGGTGGCGTGCTCTCGCCGAATGAGCTCGCCAAGCGGACGATCCTGTGGGTCAGCATCGCGATCATCGCGATGGGCTTCATCACGTACCTGCTGGCGACCTACAACATGCGTTGGATCGCACGCCGCGCCGCGGCGCGAAAGAAGTAGCCCAGGCCGCTCCTCCCTACCGGACTTCGACCGGCGCCTCGCCGCGCATCCTCATTCTCTTCAGTGACACCGGCGGCGGTCACCGCGCGGCGGCCGAAGCGCTGACGGATGCGCTTCGCCTCCTCGATCCGACATGCGACGTCACGGTCGCCGATCCGCTCATCGGTCAGGGACCCGCGATCGTTCGCCGTCTCGCGTCGCTCTATTCACCGGTGATCCGCCGCTCGCGAGCGGCGTGGGGCGCCGTCTATCACTCGAGCAACACGCAGCCAACCTTCGCGGCGATTCGCGCGGTCTTCGGCCCCGCGGTGCGCGGCGTGCTTCGCGAGCTGCTCCGCGAGCATGACCCCGACGTCGTGCTTTCCGTGCATCCGCTGCTCAATCACATCGCCCATCAGGCCATCCGCAACAGCGGTAGGCCACGCGCCTTGATGACCGTCATCACCGATCTCGTCGACTTCCATCGCGGCTGGACGTTCAGCCAGGCAGACCTGGTCGTCGCGCCCACGGAACGCGCGCGCAAGGTGGCGCTGCGCCGTCGTGTGCCACCGGATCGCGTCAAGCTGCTCGGTCTTCCGGTCGACCTGCGCTTTCGTCCGCCCGCTCCCGGTGAGAAGCAGGCGCTCCGGCGCCGTTTTGGCCTGGCCGAGAACCGCTTCACCGTGCTGGTCATCGGCGGCGCGGCGGGAGTCGGACACCTCGCGGCGCAGGTCCGCATCCTCGCGCTCGAGCAGCACCCGTGGCAGATCATCGTCGTCTGCGGCCGCAACGAGAAGGTGCGGCGGCGGATCCTCGAGCTGCCCGTGGCCACACCGATGCTGGTGCTTGGATTCGTCGACTACATGCCGGACCTGATGCGCGCGTGCGACCTCGTCGTCACCAAGGCCGGTCCGGGCGCGATCGCGGAGGCGCTCGCGACCGGGCTGCCGCTCGTCATCACCGGGTTCCTGCCTGGTCAGGAGTCGCCGAACGTCGACTTCGTCGTCGAGTCGCGCATCGGTTTCTTCGCGCCTCGGGAGGCCGACCTCCTCGACGAGGTGCGAGTCCTCGCCGAAGGCGGCCCGACGTGGCGCGAGATGTCGGCCAACGCCGAGGAGCTCGCGCACCCCTACGCGTCTTCCGACATCGCCCGGGAATGTCTGCTGCTGGCCGCCCGCTACAAGGCGTCGACGCAGGCGAGCCGGTAGGGACACAGCCGGCAGCGCCGGCGCTCCGGTCGAGACGGAAACCGTCCGGCACGTATCCCGTCGGCGACCTCGGTCCCCTTTTCCTCGGCTTCACGCACCAGCGTGGTGGCGTGCTCGACCGCGACTGATTGTCCGGACGCCAGATAGACCACCTCCAGCTCGAGCGGCTGCAGATGCATGGCCTCGCTCGCACCCAACGCGTAGAGCGCGACCTGGAGGTCTCGTTTGCGGCGCGCGATCGGCCGGCCGCTCTTGTAGTCGATGATCTTCCATCCCTCGCCTGCACGATCGATGCGGTCGATCACGCCGCGCAGCTTCCAGCCGTCGACCGCCACTTCAAAAGGTTGCTCGAGATACATGGGTGCGTTTTCAAAGCCGCCAGCAACCCGATACGCCTCCAGCTCCGCCGCACCGTTGCGTTTGAACGCCGGCGCGCGACGCCCATCCGGAAATGGGACTGCGCGCCAGACCTCTTCGTGGATGCCACGCAGCGCGGCAGCGGTGATGCGCTTACCCGCGCGCCTCAGCTCGCCCGCCCGGCGCAGAACCTCATGCAGGATCACCCCGTGCACCGCCTCTGCGCTCTGCACGACGGGCAGGCGCTCCACATGGCGGTACCAGTACTGGCGAGGACAATCTTCATACGCCGCGATCGCGCTGAACGAAAGCTGCACGGCGGTCGAGTGGTCCGGAGCGGCGGCGGCGGCGACAGGAGGCGGCGCGGACGCGTGCACCTCACGTTGCACGACCACATTTCCGCCCGCGGCCGCGACCTCCTCGACAAAGCGCGACGGACGCCACCGACGACCCCCTTCGTAATGCGACGCGTACGTCAGGTACAGCTGCGCTCGCGCGCGCGTCATGGCGACGTACAGCAGACGTCTCTCCTCGGCGATGACGTCTTCGCGCCCGCGGACGAGCGGCTCGAGCACGGACGGCGGCAGCTCGAACCGGGGAGACCGATTCGATTGCGGGAGCCGGCCCTCGACCAGTGAGGGAACGAAGACAGCCTGAAACTCGAGGCCTTTGGACTGGTGGATGGTCATCACCTGGATCGCATCGCCGGTTTCCTCAGTCGCCGGCTCCTCGTCTTCGCCGGAAAGAAGCACGAGCTCGAGGTGACTCATGAAGGCGTCGAGCGAATGGTCGGGCGACGTCTCGCAGAACTCGCCGATGTTCTCCGCAAAGCGGCTGACGTTCGCGTTCGCCGGATATCGCGACTGCTCCATCAGCTCGAAGAAGAGGTCGCGCACGTCGAGCCGGGTAGCCATGGGAGCGAGCTGTTCGAGCAGCGTCCGAATGGCGGTTGCCGCGGGGCGGGCGAGCGCGACGAGATCGGTCGGATCGCGGATCACGCGCAGCATCGCGATCACGTCCTTGATCTCGGCCTGGTCGTGAAAACCATGGCCGCCGATGACGGCATGCGGCAGGCCCCGTGCCGCCATCGCCGCGGCGATCGGACGAGCGATGGCGTTGGTGCGGCACAGCACGGCGATCGATGCCGCCGGAAGACCGGCGTCGAGCAATCGCGCGGCCTCGCCGGCGACCGCGTCCGCCTCTGCCGTTCCGTCGTCGCACCGCCACACCTCGACACGTGGACCGGTGGCGTCTGCCGCGAGCTGCTTGGCAAGCCGGTCTGAGTTGCGCGCGATGAGCGTGGTCGCCGCGCTCACGATGCGTCGCGAGCTTCGACGGTTCTTGCCTAGAGTCACCGTGCGCGCGTCCGGAAAGCTCCGCACGAATCGGTCCAGGCTCGCGCGCGAGGCCCCGCGAAATCGATAGATCGACTGGTCGTCATCGCCGACGACGAATGGATCACGACCGGTGGCAAGGAGCTCGACCAGCCGCTCCTGCGCGAGGTTCAGATCCTGGTATTCGTCGACGAGGAGGTGCGGAAATCGCGCCTGGTAGCGCGCGAGGACGCCGGGCTTCGTGTCGAACATCCTGACGACGAGGCGGAGCAGGTCGTCGAAATCCAACAGATGGCGTTTGTGACATTCGCGTTCGTACGCGCGGAAAAGCCTCAGGCATGCGCGCATGAGCTCGGCCCGCTCCGGATCGTCGCTCTCCGCGGTCCATGCACCGAGCCGCTCGAAGGGCACGAGCTCCTGCTTCATGCGCTCGAGCATCTGGAGCACCGGCGAGACGAGGTCGTCGGGGCGCTCGTCGCCGGTCAGGGCGACGTCGCCGATGCTCCACATCAGCTCTCGAGCCAGGATCCAGCGGTCGGCGCCGGCCAGGATTCGAAAGCCGGGGGAGACGCCGACCGACCGACCGTCCTCACGCAGCCAGCCCAGGGCCATGGAGTGGAAGGTGCCGACGGCCGGCGCAGGCCCGTCGATGAGGAGCTCGATCCGCTGCCGCATCTCCGTCGCCGCGCGCTCGGTGAACGTCATGACCAGGATCGACGCGGGTGAAGCGCCCGCGGCGACCAGGCGGCGAAAGCGCTCGGCGATCACGGCGGTCTTCCCCGTCCCGGCGCCGGCCACCACGCGGACCGGTCCGCCCGCCAGCTCGGCGGCGCGAAGCTGTTCTCGGCCGAGCTTCATTGAGGCGTCGGCCGTCCGATGCGGACGCGGAGCGAGCGAACCCTGCGTCCCAGCTCGGGCTGGTTGAGACGCGCGATGATCGTCTCTGCGTCGAGCCGCAGCTGATGCGCAAGCGCGGGGCTGGAGGTTGTGACGAGAAGCGTGCCGGCGCGAAGGTCGACTTCGTCGCAGAGCCGCGCGACATCCGGGCCAAGCAACACGCGAAAAGCCACCGCCACCTGCATGCCCATGAGGCGACTTCCGCCCGGTTGGCGGCGGACGATTCGCGGCAGAATATTGCCCAACTTATCCACAGGCCTCGATCCTCCCGTCAGTCACCGTCCAGACCATCGCCCTGGCCATCAGGTCGGCCGGAAACGGACCCGCTTCCACCGAGGTGATGATCACCTGGCCACCTTCGGCGACCTCGCCCAGGAGCGCCGCCCGCCGGTCGCCGTCGAGCTCCGAGAGCACGTCGTCCAGCAGGAGCACGGGCCGCTCACCCGTTCGAGCTTCGATCAGCTGCGCCTCGGCCAGCTTCAGGCTGACGACCGCCGTGCGCTGCTGCCCCTGTGAGGCGAACGAGCGCGCCTCCTGGTCTGCGAGCTTCACCAGCACGTCGTCGTGGTGCGGGCCGATGCTGGTCGATCCGCGTCGCACGTCCTCGCTTCGGGAGTTATGCACAGCTTGTGCGAGGTTTTCCGGAGGGCCCACGTAGCGAATTTCGAGGCGCTCGCCGGCCGCAATCTGAGCATGCGAGCGAGCCGCTTGAGGTTCGAGCTCGCGGACGGCTTTGGCGCGAGCGTCAACTATGTCCGAGCTGACCCGGACCAGCTCCTCGTCCCATGCATCGAGCATGTCCTCGCCGCCCTCGCCTGCACCCATCCGCTTGAGCAGGCTGTTCCGCTGCTCGAGGACCCGGCGCAGTCCCGCGAGCGACCGCGCGTATCCCGGCTCGACCTGTACGAGCATCTGGTTGAGAAAGCGCCGCCTAAGCTCTGGACCGGCCTTGACCAGGCCGAGATCATCCGGCCAGAAAAGCGTCACGCGGAAGTGGCCGGGAAGGTCGAATGCCCGTCGCCGCGCCCCGTCGACCTCGATCGCGCGCCGCGTCCTCTCACCCTCGACGTTCAGCGCGATGCTGATCTGCCGGCGGATCGCCCCGGTCTCGATCTCGGCTTCGATCCGTGACGCCGGCGCGACCGGCCCGACGAGCTCGGACTCGCGGCGGGCGCGCGGCGATGACGAAAGCGCCAGCATCGCGACGGCCTCGAGCAGGTTCGTCTTGCCCTGCCCGTTGGCGCCGATGAACACGTTGACGCCCGGTCCGGGCACCAGGTCCAGCTGCCGGTAGTTGCGATGGTTGCGGAGACGTAGGCTGCGAAGGCGCACCTTTCAGTGCGCGTTCAGGACATTGCGACTCGCACGGGCATGATCACGTAGAGGTAGTGGTCTTTGCCCGGCGGTCGCATGAGCCCCGGGCTGAGAGGGCCGTCGAACAGCAGTTCGACCTCGTCCTCTCCGATCACACCGAGGGCGTCCAGGACGTAGCGGGCATTGAACGCAATCTGGATGTCGGAACCATCGACGTTGGCGTTGATGTCGGCCTTGCTGTCGCCGACCTCATTGGTGGTCGCCGAAAGCGTGAGAGCGCCTGACTGCGCCTTGACGCGGATCACGTTGGCGCTGTCCCTCGCAAAGAGCGAGACCGCACGCACCGTCTGGGTGAACTCGTTCGTCGGCACGCGCACCTGGGTCGAGCTCTTGCTGGGGATAACCTGTGCGTAGTTTGGATACTTTCCGTCGATTAGCCTCGACGTGAGCTCCGAGCTGCCGGCTCGGAAGAACACCTGGTTGCGCGCCTTGGAGATGATGACTTCGACCTTGCCGGGCTCGCCCTTGAGCACTCTTGCCAGCTCCGCCAGCGCCCTCGCCGGCACGATCAGGCTGGCCTCGAGGTCGCTCGGCGCCGCGGCCGCGAGCTTGCGTACGGCCAGGCGGTGACCGTCGGTCGCGGCCAGCGTCAGGCCTCCGCCCTGGACCTGGACAAGCACACCAGTCAGGACAGGTCGGGCCTCGTCGGTCGACGCGGCCATCTGCGTCTGCTCCACCGCGGCCACGAGGTCGTCGAGCGCAACCTCGAGACGGTCGCCTTCGTCCGGCCGCGGACCGGGTGGAAACTCTTCCGCCTCGATGCACTTGATGTGTGTGTCGAACCGCGCGCAGCGCAGGTTCAGCGATTGGGTCGGAGCGTCGAGCGTCATCTCGAGATCGTCGTCCGGCAGCGTGCCCACGAAGTCTGTCAGCAGACGCGCAGGCGCGGTGGTCGAGCCTTCGACTGAGACCTCGGCGGGGACGACCTTGCGGATGCCGATCTCGAGGTTGGTCGCGGTCAGGGCCAGGCCTTCAGAAGTCGTTTCGATGAGGATGTTGTTGAGGATCGGCAGCGTCGTGCGGCTCGAGATCGCGCGCGACACGACCTGGAGCGCCTGACCAAGGACCGCAGGCCTACAAGTGACTTTCATCGGTGCTGTCAAAACTTTGGCACTCACTAAGGTTGTCCCCCGTTAAACGTGATCCTCTTGATTGAAATGTTTCGTAACCGATAACAGTAAGCGCTGTGCAAGCTGTGGATGTCGAGATCATTTACAGCTAGAAATGATCCGTGGATAAGCTCTGGGGAATCGTAATAAGGACCTGCCGGCGCTGTTGAACGACCGGGGATGATTTCGGCGGCATCCCGTTGCCAAAAGCTCGTCCTCAACCGATTCTCAAAACCTGTGGACACGAGTCTCACTGGACGTACAGCTTCTCGCGGATGGCCTGCACCTCGTAGCGAAGGCGCTCGTCTTCTTTCAGCTCGTTGGCGATCTTCTCGATCGAGTGCAGAGCAGTCGTGTGGTCGCGACCGCCGAAGGCCTTACCGATCGCCGGCAGCGATGACGGTGTCTCTTCGCGTACGAGATACATCGCGACCTGCCGCGGAAACACGATGTGTTTGTCGCGGCGCTTGCCCTTCATGTCGTCGAGCGTGACGTTGTAGTAGTCGGCGACAAGCGCCTGGATGCGCTCCACGTTGATGGGCCTGAGCGTGCCGGCGGGGATGATGTCGGATAGAAGTCGCGCCGCCTCTTCCTCGTCGACCTGCCGCTGATGCACCGCGGCGAAGGCCTGGACGCGAGTGAGCGCGCCTTCGAGCTCGCGGATGTTGCGCTGAACTTTGTGGGCGATGAAGCTCAGGACCTCTTCAGGAATCAGCGATCCGCCATCGCCGAGCTTGGAGTGAAGGATGGCCAGGCGCGTTTCGAAATCCGGCGGCTGGATGTCGGCGATCAGCCCCCACTCGAATCGGGAGCGAAGCCGGTCTTCAAGGGTTGGGATCTCCTTGGGCGGCCGGTCGGACGAGATCACGATCTGCTTGTTGATCTCGTGCAGCGCATTGAACGTGTGGAAGAACTCTTCTTTCGTGCGGTCTTTGCCGGCGAGGAACTGCACGTCGTCGATGAGCAGCACGTCGACCGTGCGGTACTTGTGCCGGAACTCCCCCATGCGAGCGGTCGCGATGGAGCTGATCACCTCGTTGGTGAACTGTTCGGACGTCATGTAGACGACGCGCTTGCGTGGGAACCGGTCGTGGACTTCATGTCCGATGGCGTGCATGAGGTGCGTCTTGCCGAGACCGACGCCTCCGTAAAGGAAGAGCGGGTTGTAGCTGTCGCCCGGAGCCTCGGCCACCGCCTTGGCGGCGGCATGCGCGAATTGCGAGTTGTGACCGACAACGAATGATGAGAACCGAAAGCGCGCATTGAGCTCCGACGGCGTGACAGCCGGCACCTCGGCTGCCTGCTCGACGCCGTTCTCGTGTCCATTCTCTGAACGGTGACCGTCGTCGCCGTCGAACAACAGGTGAGCGGGTCGGTGACCCGACGGCGCGATGACGAAATCGATGTCGACCTCGGAACCCGTGACCGCCTGGAGCGTTTCCTGGATCAGGCCGGAGAAGCGGTCTTCGAGCCAGTCCTTGGCGAGCTTGCTGGGGACGCCGATGCGGAACGTCCCACCGTCGGCCGACACCACCGAGGTGTTCTTGAGCCACATGTCGTAGGTTCGTTTGGCGAGCTGGAAGCGCAGCTCCTCCTGCACCTGCGACCAGATCTGGTCCTGGTTCACCCCATCACCTCCCAGTGACACACGCCCGAGCCTTGTGGAGTGCGCGGCGCGGCCTTCTGTAAATCCTGTGGACAAACTGCGCTTAACCTTTCCGCCGCCGCCGGCCGCGCTTTCGCCAGGGTTGGCGACCCCATGATCGCGCTCCCAGCGACCGCGGATTCAAACCGAAGCTCTTCGAGCACGAGCTCCGCCTCCTTGGTGCCTGTGGAAAAGAGCGGAGTGGATTTCCACAGGTTGGCGGTGCCGACCCATCCGAAATCCCCTACCCGGTCGATCCCGAAATATGGAAGCGCTTGTGTGCGACTAGATGTAAGTTACTTGTAGACGTTTGGTGATATCAGAAGGTGAAATTTGTACTGGAATTGTGACTCGACGCGGTTGTGGTTCAGCTCCCGGCCGGGGACTATAACACTGGCCTGTGGATACCGCAAGGCCAATCGGCGCCTGATGAAGTTATAGAGGCGGTATCACCAGCGCGCGTCTCCTCCTCGACCCGACTCCAAGCCGGCGTCCGGTACACTGGCCCGATCAAACGGACTTATCAACCAAAGAAAAGGTATCGCCGGCGCGTTCACGGCTTTCTGCGCCGGATGAGCACTCGCGGCGGAGCCAGCGTGCTCCGCAACCGCCGCCGCAAAGGTCGCCAGCGGCTGGCCTAGGCCGCCGCTTTCCGACGTGAAACGACGCGCGCGGCTTCGAGGCCGCTCCGAGTTTGCGTCCGCGATCGGCGGGCGCCGTTTCCACCAGGGTCGGGCGCTGGTCGGATTCGCGGTTCCAGCCGCCGGCGGTGAAGATCGAATCGGAGTGACCGTCAGCCGCCAGATCAAGAGCGCTACCGACCGCAATCGCGCCCGCAGGCGCCTGCGCGAGGTGGCGCGGGCCGAGCTGCTCGCGGAAGATTCGCCCCTGCGTCAGGGGGGAATACGATATGACGTGGTCCTGATCGCGCGGCCGCCCATTCTCGACGTCCCGTTTGCTGAACTTCGGGCGGAGGCTTCGCAGGCAGTGGTCAGGCTCGCGAACACCAAGCCATGACGAAGCTGTTCCTTCTCTTGATCCGCGGTTATCAGCTGACGTTCTCCAGGATCCTCCCGCCGGCATGCCGCTACTACCCGTCGTGCTCGCATTACACCTATGAGGCGATCGAGCGCTACGGGTGGCTGAAGGGAAGCTGGATGGGCGCGGCCCGCATCGCACGCTGTCACCCCTTCGCGCGTGGCGGCTACGACCCGGTGCCCTGAAAAGGAGGCCTGCACCATCTTCCTGAGCTCGCCTTTCGACATCTTCAAGCCGTTCTTCACGCCGGTTCACGACCTGTGGGTGGCGATCTTCTACGTTCCCATTCAGGCCGCTCTGTCCTTTATCTACGTCCACCTCGTCGCGGTGCCGCCGATCGCGGTCATCGGCGCCTACGGCGTGGCGATCATCGTCCTGACGATCATCATCCGCGTCCTCCTTTCACCGCTCCAGCAGTTCCAGCTCGTGACGCAGCGCAAGACGATGGTCGAGCAGCGCAAGCTCGCGCCCCAGGTCGGGGAGCTTCGCAAGAAGTACAAGAAAGACCCGCAGAAGCTGAACACCGAGATGATGAAGCTCTACCAGGAGCACGGGGTGAACCCGCTCGGGGGCCTTGTCGGATGTCTGCCGCTCATCGTTCAGCTGCCCATCCTCACCGCCCTGTACTACGTGTTCACCGGGTTCGCGCGCAGCAACAACGTGATCACCCATTTCCTCTTCGTCCCGAACCTCAACGAAAACCCCGCCCACCATCTGCTCATCCCCGGCATCCCGTTCATCCCGGTACCGGCGTACATCGTGTTCCCGCTGCTCGCGGCGGCCACCACCTTCATCCAGTCGAAGATGCTGCAGATGCCGGCTCCTCTCAATCCGACCGAGCAGGAGCTGCAGACGCTGCAAATGCAGCGGACGATGGTTTTCATCTCGCCGCTGATGATCGCGTGGTTTTCGCTGAACGTCCCCGCCGGCCTGGGCCTCTACTGGTTCGTCGGGAACTGCGTCAGTATCATTCAGCAGAGCTTCGTCGTCGGCTGGGGAAACCTCTGGCCGTCAAGGGCCAAACCGCTTCCCGGAGCGAACATGGTGGTTTCCCCGAGCAAGCCACAGCCAGGTGTGCAGAAGAACGGTCCGCCGCCACCCGGAGCGACGACCAACATCAACAAAGCCAAAAAGCCCAAGAACCGGGCAAGGAGTGATCGAACGTGAAATCGGCTGAAGGTCGCGGCCGAACCCTCGACGAAGCCGTCGATGCGGCTCTGATCGAGCTCCAGGAAAGCCGCCGCAACGTCGACGTCAAGATCGTGAGCGAGACGCCGGAGGAGACGCTGGTCGAGGTGACCGTGGTCGACCAGAGCGCGTCCCCCGTGGGTTCTGCGATGCCCGCCAACGGCAAGGCGGAAACGGCTCGCTCGCTGGTCGAAGGCCTGCTCAAGCACATGGGCGTGCGCGCGCAGGTCAGCGTGCGCACGGGAGCCGACCCGATCACTCTCGATATCAGCGGACGCGACCTCGGTGGGCTCATCGGCTGGCGTGGCGAAACGCTTCGCGCGCTGCAGGCGGTGACCAACGTCATGGTGGGCAAGCACCTCGCGGAAGGCGAGCGTGTGATCGTCGACGTCGAGCGCTACCGCCAGCGTCGCGAGCACACCGTCCGCGAGATCGCGATGCGCGCCGCGCGCCAGGTGAAGATGACCGGCGACGCGATCACGCTCGATGCGATGCAGCCGTTCGAGAGACGGGCGATCCACCTCGCGCTCGAGGGCGATCCCGATGTGACCAGCTCGAGCATCGGCGAGGAGCCGGACCGCCGCGTGGTGGTCGGTCCACGCAAGCCGGCAGAGGCGTAAAGCCAGACGTCCTCGACCAACGGCGGGTCGCCGGCGCGCGCCGCGGAGCGGATCCGGCGTGCGATCGCGCTCGTCAACTCCGTCGCTGACGAGGCGGGTGACGAGGAGGTGACGCCCACTGAGATCGCGGAAGCGATCCGCGACTGCCTCGAGCTCGAGGAAGTGGACGCGGCACCGAACGTGCGCCGGTACCTCGGCGAAGCGCTTGACGCAGTTTCCGACGGAATGCCCGCCGACTTCGTGGCGATGACTCTGTACGCCGCGCTCGGAGCCCTGCGCGAGGGTGGCGCCGGCTAAGACCGCCCCGTTCCTATACTGACCGTCCCATGTCGTCACCTCCGCCGGTGCATCGCTTGCCAGGCGGCGCTCGGATGGTGGTGGCGGAGATGCCCGAACGGCAATCCGTGAGCGTCGTCCTGATGTTCGCGGGTGGGTCCCGGCTCGAGGACGATCGGCTCGCCGGCGTCTCGCACTTCATCGAGCACCTTTACTTCAAGGGCACCACGCGCCGGCCGTCGTCGAAGGAGATCGCGGACGCGATCGAAGGCGTGGGGGGATTCATCAACGCGTCGACCGACAAAGAGCTCACCGCGTACTGGGCGCGCGTCCCGCTGGAGCACATCACCCTTGGTGTCGACGTGCTGTTCGACCTCGTCACCAATTCGCGGCTCGACCCTGCGGATGTCGAGCGCGAGCGGATGGTCATCCTCGAAGAGCTGCGGATGTACCAGGATGAGCCGCGGGACTACGTTCAAAACCTGTTCGAAGAGCTCATCTGGCCCGGCCATCCACTCGGGCGCGACATCGCGGGCACGGAGGAATCTGTCGCGCGTCTCGACCGTGACGACATCCTCGAGTACGCCGACGCGCACTATCGCTCGGCAAATCTCGTGGTCGGCGCCGCCGGTTCGCTCGACGCGACATCGCTGATCGCGGATGTCACGCGCAGTCTCTCATTGCGTTCGGATGCTGACGGAGTCGGAGACGGTGCGTCACCACCGCCGCTCGAAGGTCCTCGTGTGCTCGTCCGCCGGCGCAACACCGAGCAGGCGCATATCTGTCTCGGTGCGCGCGCGTTCAGCTACCTCGACCCCGACCGATACGCCTTCGACCTCCTGACCACCGTGCTCGGTGAGGGCATGAGCTCGCGCCTGTTTCTCAACATCCGCGAGCGACTTGGGCTTGCATACGACGTGCACAGCTTCACCCAGAAGCACCGCGACACTGGTTACCTCGGCGTCTACATCGGGGTCGATCCGAAGAAGGCGGTGGATGCGGTCAACGCGGCGATGGCCGAGCTGCGCGGCCTGGGTGAGTCCACAGTCTCGGCAGAGGAGCTGGCGCGTGCGAAGGAGTTCACGAAAGGCCGGCTCCGCCTCGAGCTGGAGACCACCAACGGCGTTGCGTTCTGGCTGACGTATCAGCAGTCGCTGCTCAACGAGATCAAGACCATCGACGAAGAGCTCGCCTTGATCGACGCGGTGACCGCCGAGGACGTCAAGCGCGTGGCCGAAGAGATACTTCGCGGCCCGATCCAGATGTCGGTGATCGGACCTTTCGCGCGCGACGGGGGATTCCGCCTGGCGATAGGGGCTTAGGCGGCGGCCGCTCCCCTCGCCGTCGAGCCGACGGCGGTGGTGCCGGTCTCGAGCGTGGGCACCTGGGCGTAGATGTTTCCGAACTTGTCCAGCGGCCAGATCCTGAACCACGCCTTGCCATCGATGCGATCGCGCCCTATGGGGCCGAAGAACCGCGAGTCCTGCGAGCGGTTGCGGTTGTCGCCCATCACGAAATACTGATTTGCAGGTATGACCGCGCCATCGCCGTTGCTCCATGGCGGTGGGCTGTTGAACTGCGTCCATTCCTCTGGGAGATAGGGTTCGTCGAGCTTGTGGCCGTTGATGTACACGACGCCGTCGCGGATCAACAGCCGCTCGCCAGGCAACGCGATGATCCGCTTGATGAAGTCGGTCGAGTTGTTCGTCGGCGGGCGCAAGATGACGATGTCTCCGCGCTGCGGAGGATGTAGTCGATAGTCGATCTTGTTCGCGATCAGATAGTCGTTGTCGTCGAGCGTCGCGAACATCGAGAGCCCTTCGACGTGCACCGCCTGGACCGCAAAGCTGATGCCAACGTAGAGGATGACGGCGAGGACGACGACCTCCGCAACTTCGCGCAGCAGTGAGGAAACGCCGGAGTTCTCGGTCGAGGCGGCGCCTGCCGCGTGCTGGTGTTGGGCCGCCATCGGTCTCAGGAAACGAGCTTAGCGCAGACCCGTTCGAGCTCTTCGCGGCTTGCATAGCGAAGCTCGATCCTTCCGCGATTGAGGCTCCCCGCGATCTTGAGAGGAAGCCCGAGGCTGGACTCGACATCGGCCGCGATGGCACGCAGCTCTGCCGTCGACTCGTCGCGGCGGCGGCGACGCGGCCGGTAAGCGCGGACCCAGTTCTCCGTCTGACGCACCGAAAGGTGCTTGGCGATGACGACCTTGAGCCCATGCTCCTGCGCAGCCTGTGATTCGAGCGCGATCAGCGCGCGCGCGTGTCCAGCGGTGATGACGCTCGACGCGACCGCCGACTGCACCGCAGCGCAACCGCCCAGAAGCCTCAGCGATTGCGTGACCGACACGCGGTGCTTGCCCAACCGCTGCGCGACGTCATCGTGAGTCAGGCCAAACTCTTCGATCAGCTTTCTCAAACCGCGAGCTTCCTCGATGGGATCGAGGTCGGTCCGCTGGAGGTTCTCGATGAGACCGAGCACGAGCTGTTCGTCGCTGCCTGCATCGCTCCGCACGACGGCCGGCACGGTGTCGAGGCCCGCGAGCCGCGCAGCGCGCCATCGCCGTTCGCCGGCGATCAGCTCGTAACCATCCGCGAGCCGGCGCACGAGCAGTGGCTGAAGAACGCCGTGCAGGCGTATCGACTCCGCGAGCTCGCCCAGAGGCTCGGCATCGAATCGCGAGCGGACCTGCTGACGCGAGGGCCGTATCTGGTCGACCGCGATCATCTGGGGCACGAGCGCTTCGCCTTCGCTCGTCATCGGGATCAACGCGTCGAGTCCGCGGCCGAGACCGCGTGGGCGATGCTGGCTCATCTTTCGATCAGCTCCTTCGCGAGCGCGCGGTAGGCGGCCGCGCCTCGACAGGTGGGGTCGTACTCGAGCACGGACTTGCCGTGGCTCGGCGCTTCGCTCAGCCGGACGTTGCGCGGGATCGTGGTTTCGAGGACGTGATGCGGATGCGATCTCCGCACGGCTTGAAGCACATCCCACGCGAGCGTCGTGCGTGCGTCAAATTGCGTCATGAGGATGCCGGCGATCGCGAGCCGCGGATTCAAACGCGTGCGCACGAGCTGGTGTGTGTACATAAGGTGGCGCAGGCCCTCGAGCGCGAAGTACTCGCACTGGGTCGGGATCAGCATGCTGTCCGCGGCCACGAGGGCGTTGAGCGTGAGCAGCCCCAGCGACGGCGGACAGTCGATGATCACGATCTGCGCGTCGTGCGTGCCACCGGCGAGGGCTTTGCGCAGCAGGAACTCGCGCTCGGGCAACGCAGCCAGCTCGATCTCGGCGCCGGCGAGGTCGATGTGCGAAGGCACCAGGCTCAAGCCGGCGACGCCGGTCGGCTGCATGACCTCCTCCAGCGAAGCTTCGCCGGTCAAAAGGTGATAGGCGTTCAACCTCGCCCTCGCGGGGTCGAGCCCGAGCCCTGACGTCGAGTTGGCTTGCGGATCGAGGTCGATCAGAACGGTTGCATGGCCGACCTCGGCGAAAGCAGCCCCGAGGTTGATCGCCGTGGTCGTTTTGCCGACGCCGCCCTTCTGGTTGACCACCGCCATCACCGGCGGCGCCGCAGTGGTCAAGATCTTGGGCTTGGCTTCAGCCTCGGATCCAATATGTGGGGCCATTGGCGCGAATTCTAGTTCTGGCCGGGCAGGATCGCCACCCATGTTGTTAAGACGCGGTGCCCGCGGGTGCGCGCCGCCGGCGGTTCGACCAGATACCGAACGCGGCTGCGGCGACGAGGACCACCTCGATCGCAATCGCCACCGGCACCGCCGCGCCGACGATGCCGACGCCGGCCAACAGGTTGTAGCTGACGTGGCACGTGCACGAAGCGGTGGTGTTGGCGTACTTGCGTATGAGACCCAGCCCGATCGCGATCAGGAAGATCGCGAGCGTGTCGACCGACAGACCGTACTGGGTGTGGATCGAGGTGAACAGCAGGGCCGTCGCCACAAGGCCGATCCGCGGCTGGAGCGCGCCCCGGAACAGGACCTCCTCGCAGATCCCAGGGATTAGAGCCACCGCAGCGATCCCGAGCGGGCCGCTCAGCTGGCCGAACAGGTGCTGCGTCGTGGCGTCGACGTTCCGAGCCACATCCGGCGAGACGGCGTGACTGAGCGCGTCAGAGCCTGAGGCCAGCGCGAAGAAACCACCGGCGGCCGCAAACGCGAGCACGATCTGCCACCAGGCGGGCGCGACGAATCCCACGCGATCGATGGCCTGGGCGAGCGTCCGGCGCATGAACAGCCCGACGCCGGCGAGGGCCAGGATCAGGAACGGCAGCTCGTTGAGGAAGAGGTCGGCGATCGAAAGCGGCGGCTGAGCCTTGTCCGCTGCGAGCACGTCGGTGAAGGCGATGAAGGTCACCTGGGTCCCGAAGAAGACCATCGCGAGGCTGAGCGCAAGGGCATGGACCGGGTTGTCGGGGTCGATCGCCGTGAACCCGGCGACGTCGCGCCGGATGGGCCGGAAGACGAACCCGGCCGCGGCCACGCCGGTCACGATGAAGCCGGCATCCACCGCGAATCGGGCCTGAGCGCTGAGGTTGGGACTGAGGATCCCGGAGCCGAACTGGGAGGCGAGCATGTCGAGTCCGCCGATGAGGATGGTGATGAGCGGCGCGTAGGCCGCGACCAGCGGTGTGGCGACCGAAGACCACGGCTTGCCGATCGCGAGGTTCGCGACTATCACCAGGGGTAGGGGGCTCAGCTCGATGAACGCGGAGACCGCGTCGAGCGGAAGGTGGTGGGTCAGCCGGTCCTGGCGCCCTTCTCGGGTAGTGGTGGCGGAGGCGTTCCGTCTGTGGAGCGCGTGGCCACCTCCATGAGCGGCCGGATCAGCTCGATCGGAAGAGGCAGGATCACGGTCGTGTTCCGCTCCGAACCGATCTCGACCATGGTCTGAAGGAACCGGAGCTGAAGCGCTCCTTGCTGGGACGAGATCACCTGTGCCGCGTTGGCCAGCGTCTGGGATGCCTGGAACTCACCGTCGGCATTGATGATCTTCGCCCGCTTCTCGCGCTCCGCCTCTGCCTGCTTGGCCATCGCGCGCTGCATGGTCGTGGGCAGTTCGACGTCTTTGATCTCGACGACCGAGACCTTGATGCCCCAGGGCTCCGTTTGCTCGTCGATGATCTTCTGCAGGTTCTGGTTGATCCGTTCGCGCTCGGCCAGCAATTCGTCGAGCGTGGACTGCCCGAGGACGGCGCGGAGCGTCGTCTGCGCGATCTGCGAGGAAGCGTTGATGTAGTTCAGGACCTGGACGACCGCCCGCCGCGCATCGACGACCTGGAAGTAGATGACCGCGTTCACCTTCGCTGTCACGTTGTCGCTGGTGATGACCTCCTGCGGAGGCACCTCGAGCGTGATCGTGCGCAGGTCGACCTTGACCAGCCGGTCGACGCCGAACGGGATGATGAAGAACAGACCTGGACCTTTGAGCGGGATCAGGCGGCCCAGGCGAAAGACGACGCCTCGCTCGTACTCGGCCGCGATGCGCAGGCTCGAGAAGATGGCGATCAGGACGATCAGGATGATCACGCCGACGACGATGAGCGGGGCGGCGTCCACTAGTTCTTCTCCTTGACCTCTCCGTTCTCCGGCGCCACCTCGAGCTCGAGTCCGTGCCGGCCGACGACTCGGACCGGCGTTCCTGCTGCGATCGGGGACTCGGCGCTCGCCTTCCACAAGGCGCCTTTGACAAAGACTAGCCCCTCGGGCGAGATGGCCTCGCGCACCTCGCCAATCGCTCCGACCATGCTCTCGGGGCCCGTCAGGGGCGGTGCGCGACGAGCCTGCCACACCTTGCGGATGAAGAAGGTGAAGAAGCCAAGCGTGACGGCGGCCGTGATCACCGAGACGATCGGATTCACACCGAGTCCGACCGGGCCGGCGTTGACGAGGAACGCCATTCCGAGCACGAGCGCGATCGCTCCACCCACGCTGAGGAAGCCATGCGTCGGCGCCTTGAGGTCGGCGACGAAGAGCACGAGCGCGAGCAGCATCATCAGCGCGCCGGCGATGTTCACTGGTAGGTTGGCCAGGGACACGATCGCAAGCACCGCCGCCAGGCCGCCGATCACGCCCGGGAGGATGAGCCCTGGATTCGACATCTCGGTGATGATTCCGTAGCCCGCGACGATGATCAGCAGCGCGGCGATCGTCGGATCGATCAGGGCGTTGAGGAACACCTGCCAGAAAGGCATGGGGAAGTCGTCGAGGGAGGCGCCGGCGGAGTGAATCGTCAGTGATCCGTTGGTGCGCGGCACCTGGCGGCCGTCGATCTGTCGCAGCAGCGAAGGAATGTTGTTGGCTTCGAGGTCGGCGACGTGCATGCGGACCGCGTCGTCGGCGTTGATGTTGACGCTGTTGCGCACGGCCTGCTCGGCCCAGTCGGCGTTGCGCCCGTGAATGCTCGCGAGGTTGCGCACTCGCGTCACCGCGTCGTTCAAGACCTTGGCGCCGAGGTCGCCGGTCAGGTTGGCGCCGGACGCGTCGATGGGATGGGCGGACCCGATGTTGGTGCCGGGCGCCATCGCAAGCACGTCGGCGGCTTGCGCGACGAACAGCCCGGCCGACGCCGCCCGCGCCCCGCTCGGATAGACGTAGACGACGACAGGCACGGTCGAGTTCAGAAGATCGGTGACGATCTCGTCCATCGAAGTCGAGATTCCACCAGGCGTGTTCATCACGACGAGCAGCGCGCCGGCGTGATCGGATTCCGCGCGCTGGACCGATGTCTGGATGTACGCCGACATGATGTTGTTGATGTCGCCGTTGAGGTCGGCTTGCTCGACGTGCGGCTGTGCCGCCGAAGCGCTTGCCGGCATCGCGATGGCCGCCGCGGCAAGGGCCAGAAATCCGAGCCGCAGCGCCGCCCATGCGCGCATGCAGCGAGTATGGCAAGCCCGATGTAAAACGTGGAACATCGCGTTCCGGGAGCGCTGTTGGGCGGGCGTAGAATCGGTCGCCATGGGGTCGCAGCCGGACGCAATCAATGACGACGGCGTCATGCGCGATCTCCGCAAACAGGCACGGTTGAACCCACCTGTGCGCCGATCCGAGCAAGACCGGCTTCTCGCCCAATCCGCGGCCGGCGACAAGGCCAGCCGCGACCGGCTCGTGGCCGCCAACCTGGGCATGGTGATTCGCCTCGCCGAGGCGCGTGACGACAAGGGCCTGTCAGTTCCCGACCTGGTGCAGGAAGGATCGCTTGGGCTCGTCGACGCCGTCAGAGCCTTTCCCGGCAGCGGCGCGAACGATTTCGAAGCCTTCGCGGAGAAAAAGGTCGGTGAGCAGATGGACGCCGCCATCGCAGCCGAAGCAGCGGCAGTGCGCGACGGCGAGCTGCTCGTCGCCGCCGCCAATGACTACGAGAGGACCGAGCTGCTGTTGCGACGGGAGCTGCACCGCCCCGCGACCGAAAGTGAGATCGCGGAAAAGCTCGAGTGGACGGTGGAACGCACCCGGTACGTGGCGCAGGTGGTGGCCGATGCGCGCCGGCGCAACGACGAGGAGCTGTTGCAGTTCATCGACCCGGACGCGATCGATTTCGACGGCACCGTTGACGGCGAGTAACCAGCTGCGGCGCACACCGCTGTACGAGCGTCACGTCGCCCTCGGGGCACGGATGGTCGACTTCGGTGGCTGGGAGATGCCGCAGCAGTACACGTCCATTCGAGACGAGCACTTTGCGGTGCGGAAGGTGGCCGGTCTCTTCGACGTCTCGCACATGGGCCGTTTTCGGATTGGGGGCGACTCGGCGGTCGACTTCGTGCAGCACCTCGTGACCAACGACGTGGCTTCGCTCGTGCACGGCCAGGCGCAGTACAACCTGATGTGCAATGAGGAGGGCGGCATCATCGACGACCTCGTCGTCTACCGAGGCAGCGAGGGCTTCTTCGTCGTCGTCAACGCGTCGAACCGAGAGAAGGACCTGGCGTGGATGCGCGAGCACGCGCCCGCGGGCGTGGAGATCGAGGACCGCACCTTCGAGCTGGGCCTGATCGCATTCCAGGGGCCCCGCGCCCAGGAGCTGCTGCCGTGCGACGCGGACCTCGATTCGATCCCGTACTTCGGTTGGGGCCACGGCAACGTGGCGGGCATCCATGCGCTCATCTCGCGCACCGGGTACACCGGCGAGGACGGCTTTGAGGTGTTCATCGCGGGCGATCGGATCGCTGAGGCGTGGGATGCCATCCTCGACCGAGGCAAGCAAGTCGGCGTGCTTCCGGCAGGGCTGGGTGCCCGTGACGCCACGCGGCTGGAAGCTGCGCTGCGCCTTTGGGGCAACGACATGGACGAGACGGTGAATGCCTACGAGGCCGGCCTGGGATGGACCGTGAAGCTCGACAAGGGCGACTTCATCGGCCGCGACGCGCTGGCGAAGGTCAAGGCGGAAAGGACCCGGCGTCAGATCGTGGGACTGAAGATGCAGCCCGGAGACATCGCCCGGCACGGCGCCGCCGTGTCGGCGGGCGGTCGCAGCCTCGGCGTGATCACGAGCGGCACGCACTCCTTCTTTCTCGGCCACCCGATCGCGCTCGCGCTCGTGGAAGCGCGATCATTGCAGGTCGGAGACAGGGCTGTGGTCGACGTCCGGGGCAGGGAGGCCCCGGCCGACGTCGTCAGGCTTCCGTTCTACCGGGGCTCGGCCCGCTCACAGAGCGAAAAGAAGGAGAGTCGCCATGGCTGACCGGCGCTATACCAAGACGCACGAATGGGTGGCGGTCGATGGCAAGCATGTGACCGTCGGCATCACCGACTTCGCCCAGGCGCAACTTGGAGACGTGGTGTTCCTCGAGCTCCCGAAGACCGGACGCAAGCTCGATGCGCACGAGACGTTCGGCGTGGTCGAGTCGGTCAAGGCCGCCAGCGACCTGTATTCGCCAGTGGCGGGCCGGATCACGGAAGTGAACGAGAAGCTGGGTTCCAGGCCTGAGCTGATCAACTCCGACCCTTACGGGGAGGGGTGGATCATGAAGGTCGAGCTCGCGGGCGACCTGCCCGACGACCTTCTCGACGAGGCGTCTTACATGAAGGTGACCGAGGCCTCGAACCACTAAGTGTCGAGCCCCCGAAGCTCCTTGCATCTTCGCGTCCTGGGCGGCCGGGCGCCTGCGGCGCTCAAGCCAGCGTCGACTCCTGCGCGCGCTCGGTCACGCATCCACGGGATGCGCTCCCTCGCGTGCTCGTCGTCTCCTCGGCTCCGGCCGCCGATGCCGCGAAATATGCCGCGGAGTTCGGAGACTCGACACTAGTTGCCGTATCTCGTCCATTCCCCCGAAGACCGTGCCGCGATGCTGGAGACGATCGGCGTCGACTCGATCAACGACCTGCTCGTCGACATTCCGCCGTCCCTGCGCCTCGAAGGCCTGCAGCTGCCGGCCGGGCTGTCCGAATTCGAGACCATGGCCCAGGTCTCTGCGCTGGCGGCGCGCAACAAGGTCTATCCCGACCGCCTGACGTTCCGCGGCGGTGGAATCTACCGGCGCTTCATCCCGGCCGCGGTGGCGGCGGTCACGTCGAAGCCCGAGTTCTACACCGCCTACACGCCCTACCAGGCGGAGGCCAGCCAGGGCACGTTGCAGGCGATCTTCGAATACCAGTCGCTGATCGCGGAGCTGACCGGGATGGACGTCTCCAACGCTTCGCTCTACGACGGGGCGACCGCCGTCGCCGAGGCGGCCATGATGGCCTACGTCCACACCGGACGGAACGAGGTGATCGTTTCGGGCTATGTCCACCCGGAATACGTGCAGGTGCTGCGCGCCTTCGGTGAAGGACGCGGGATCAAGGTGCGAAAAGGCGGGGAGCCGAACAAGAAGACCGCCGCCGTCATCTTCCAGCAGCCCGACTTTCTCGGCCTGCTCGTGGATGCGCGCGCGATCACGCAGGCCGCGCACGACGCGGGCGCCCTGGCGATCGCATGCGTCGACCCGATCAGTCTTGCCATCCTCGCTCCTCCGGGCGAGTACGGCGCCGACATCGCGGTCGGTGAAGGGCAGCAGCTTGGCCTGAGCCCAAGCTTCGGCGGCCCGCACGTCGGTTTCATCGCCTGCCGAAAGGACCTGGTGCGCAAGCTTCCGGGACGCCTGGTCGGGGTCGCGCATGACGCCCAGGGACGTCGGGGCTTCGTGCTCGCCCTCGCGGCGCGCGAGCAACACATCCGGCGCGAAAAGGCGACCTCCAACATCTGCACCAACCACTCGCTCTGCGCGCTGGCTGCGGCGGTGTACCTGACGTACATGGGCCCCTACGGCTTGAAGCAGGTCGCGGACGTCGGCTTCCGGCGCGCGCACGCGCTGGCGGACCGCCTCAAGACGCTCCCAGGCTGGGAGATGGCCTTTCCCGACCGCCAGTTCGTCAACGAGTTTCCGGTGCGTGTGCCCAAGGCGCCGGCCGTCCTCCGCAAGCTCGCCCGCAAGGGCATCCTCGGCGGCCTTGATGTCAGCCGCTGGTTCCGTGAATTGAAAGGCGTGGTCACCTTCACGTGCACGGAGGTCAACGACGCGCGAGCCATCGACGAATTGATCGAGGCGCTTCAGCCGTGACCGAGCCACTCAGCTTCGAGCTCAGCCGCCCCGCCGTCGATCCGCCACGCCTGCCCGACGCGGAGGTGAGCGGTCCCGCACCCGCCGATGTGCTGCCTCACGACGTCCTTCGCTCGCATCCGCTCGGCCTTCCGCGGCTCAGCGAGCCCGAGATCATGCGGCATTACAGCCGGCTCGCCTCCCTCAACTACTCGATCAGCGAGAACTTCTATCCCCTCGGCAGCTGCACCATGAAGTACAACCCGGTGGTCAACGAGACGGCCGCGGCGCTTCCCGGCTTCGCCGGTCTGCACCCGTACCAGGACGAAGACTCGATCCAGGGCGCCCTCGAGCTGATGTGGCGCCTCGAGCGGGCGCTGTGCGCGGTCGTCGGCGTCGAGCGCGTGACGCTCCAGCCCGCCGCCGGCGCGCACGGCGAATGGACTGCGCTGCGCATGATCGCGGCGTTCCACCACTCGCGCAACGAAAACAGGACAGAGGTCCTCGTTCCCGACTCCGCGCACGGCACCAACCCTGCGAGCGCCGCACTGAGCGGGTTCCAGGTCGTGGAAGTGCGATCCGGCCCCGACGGCCGCATCAGCCTTGCCGACCTGGAATCGAAGCTTTCGCCCCGGACCGCCGCGCTCATGCTGACGAACCCCAACACCTTGGGGCTGTTCGAGCGCGAGATACTGGATATAGCAGAGATGGTCCACGCCACCGGCGCGTTGCTCTACTACGACGGCGCCAACCTGAACGCCTTCATGGGCATCTGCCGCCCCGGCGACATGGGCTTCGACGCCGTGCACATGAACCTGCACAAGACGTTCACCACGCCCCACGGAGGCGGCGGCCCGGGCGCCGGCCCGGTCGGGGTGAAGGCGGAGCTCGTTCCCTTCCTGCCGGCCCCGACGGTGGAGCGAACCAACGGCCACCTGACCCTTGACTACAAGCGGCCGCAGTCGATCGGCCGGGTGCGCAGCTTCTACGGCAACTTCGGGATGCTCGTGCGCGCCTACACCTACATCCTGGCGATGGGCGGCGACGGCCTCAGCCAGGCCTCGCAGGACGCCGTTTTGGGCGCGAACTACCTGCGCAAGCTGGTAGAGGGCGACCTCGAGATGCCTCACGAAGGGCCATGCATGCATGAGTTCGTGGCCAGCGCGCACAACCTGCACGACAGCGGGGTGCGGGCGCTCGACATCGCCAAGGCACTTCTGGACAAGCACTTCTACGCCCCGACCGTCTACTTCCCCCTGGTCGTGCCCGAGGCGATCATGGTCGAGCCGACGGAGACCGAGAGCAAGGACACCCTGGACTCCTTCGCGGCCGCGATCAAAGAGATCGTCAGTCGGGCGAAGACCGACCCGGCGAGCCTGCACGCGGAGCCGACGAGGCTGCCCGTCGGACGCCTCGACGAGGTCGCCGCCGCCAGGCGGATCAACGCCTACCTCCAGGGCACGTCCGACGATCCCGTTTTGAGGTGGAGTCCGGCCTCCGACGGCGCTTCCTGAACACTCCTGTTAAGAGCCGTGCAGAGGCCCGGTTCGTATTCAAAATCCGGTAGAATTGGGGGCCTGAAGCGCTGCCCAGTTGACCTCCAAATCATCGTTCGCGCTGGGAGGGCCTAAGCACCGGTGATGGCGGTTAGAAAACCGCTTCCGGAGCATTCTCGGAGGCCCCAAGCCCTAGGCGCAGACGTGGCGTACACGGCCGAGCAGATCCAGGTCCTCGAGGGCCGGGAGCACGTTCGCCGGCGTCCGAGCATGTACATCGGCTCGACGAGCTCGACCGGCCTGCACCACCTGGTCAACGAGGTCGTCGACAACGCCGTGGACGAGGCGCTGGCCGGCTATGCCAGGCGCATCATCGTGACCCTCTTCGAAGACGGAAGCGTGCAGTGCGACGACGACGGTCGCGGGATCCCCGTCGACATCCACAAGAAGGAAGGGTTGTCGGCGCTCGAGCTCGTGATGACCCGGCTCAACGCCGGCGGGAAGTTCGGCGGCGGCGGCTACAAGGTCTCGTCGGGGCTTCACGGAGTGGGCGTCTCGGCGGTGAACTTCCTGAGCGAGCGACAGCAGGTCTGGGTGCACCGCGGCGGCAAGGTCTACTTCCAGGAGTACGCCCGAGGCGTCCCCAAGGCACCGGTCAAGCCGGTGGGCAAGACCGACCACACGGGCACGATCGTGCGGTTCTGGCCCGACCCGCAGATCTTTCCCGACACGAAATTCGACCGCGAGATCATCCGGCACCGCCTGCGCGAGATGGCCTACCTGAACAAGCGGTTGGAGATCTCGCTCGCGGATGAGGCGCTCGGCATGACCGACACCTTCTACTTCGAAGGCGGCATCGTCGCCTTCGTGCGCGCGCTCAATCGCGACAAGCAGGTCGTCAACGTCCCACCGTTCTACGTGGAGCGCGAGATCGAAGGCACGCAGGCGGAAATCGCGCTGCAGTACAACGAGACCTTCGTCGAAAACGTGGTCGCCTTCGCGAACACGATCCACACGGTCGAAGGCGGAAGCCACGTCACCGGATTCCGGTCGGCGCTGACGAACGTGCTCAACCGTTACGCACGCAAGGCCGGGCTTCTCAAAGAGTCGGACCCGAACCTCACAGGTGAAGACGTGCGCGAGGGGCTGACCGCCGTGATCAGCGTGAAGGTGCTCGAGCCGCAGTTCGAGGGGCAGACCAAAGCCAAGCTCGGCAACGCGGAAGTCCAGGGCCACGTGTCGCTCGCCATCACCGAAGGACTCACGCAATACCTGGAGGAGAACCCCTCCGAAGGCCGGCGGGTCATCGAAAAGTCGCTCACCGCCGCTCGTGCGCGCGAGGCTGCACGCAAGGCGCGCGACCTGGTTCAGCGCAAGAGCCTTCTCGAGTCGAGCATGCTGCCCGGCAAGCTCGCCGATTGCTCGGAGCGAGATCCCGCGCTCTGCGAGCTCTACATAGTGGAGGGCGACTCCGCGGGCGGCACGGCCAAGGGCGGTCGCGACCGGCGGACGCAAGCGATCCTCCCCTTGCGCGGAAAGATCCTGAACGTCGAGAAGGCCCGTCTCGACAAGGTGCTGACGTCGGACGAGATCCGCAACCTCATCACGGCGATGGGCGCCGGCGTCGGCGACAACTTCAACATCGACAAGATCCGCTATCACCGCATCGTGACGATGACCGATGCGGACGTCGACGGCAGCCACATCCGCACGCTGCTGCTCACGTTCTTCTTCCGCTACTTCCCGCAGGTGATCGACAAGGGCTACCTCTACATGGCGCAGCCGCCGCTCTTCAAGGTGTCGAAGGGCACCGGCAAGAACGCCAAGGTGGTCTGGTGCCAGTCGGACGCCGATCGCGACAAAGCGCTGCGCCAGCTGGGCAAAGGCGCCGAGGCCGCGCGCATGAAGGGTCTCGGCGAGATGAATGCCGAGGAGTTGTGGGAGACGACCATGAATCCCGCCACGCGCGTGCTCCTCCAGGTCCACGTCGACGATGTGGCAGCGGTGAACGACACGTTCGAGAAGTTGATGGGGCCCGACGTCGAGCCGCGCAAGAAATTCATCCAGGCGCACGCCAAGAGCGTCCGGAACCTCGACATCTAGGAGCGCTCGTCATGCGTATCGCGGTCGACGCCATGGGCGGCGATCACGCTCCGGCCGAAATCGTCAAAGGCGCGGCCCTCGCCGCCCGGGAGTACGGGATCGACATCTCGATCGTCGGTTTGCCGAGCGCGGTGCAGCCGCTGCTCGAAGGTGCCGCGCGGCTGCAGCTCGTCCCGTGCACCGAGGTGATCGCGATGGACGAGCATCCCGCGCAGGCGGTGCGCGCGAAACCGGACGCGTCGATCAACGTTTGCGCGCGGCTCGTCAAGGAGGGCCGCGCCGATGGATGGACGTCGGCGGGCAATTCCGGCGCGGTGATGGCGGCGGCACTTTTCATCCAGGGTCGGATCCGTGGCGTGGAGCGGCCTGCGCTTGGATCGATCGTGCCGACGCAGAATGGGTTCGCCTACTTTCTCGACGTCGGCGCCAACGTCGACTCCAAGCCTGACTACATGACGCAGTTCGCGGTGATGGGAGCGATCTATGCGCGAGAGATGCTCGGGCGCAGCGAACCCCGCGTGGCGCTTCTCAGCAACGGCGAGGAGGAAGGCAAGGGCGACGAACGCGTCCGGGAAACGACGCGCCGGCTGCGCGGAACGATGAAGGGTTTCATCGGCAACGTCGAACCGAAGGACATCTTCGCCGCGCGGGCGGACGTCGTGGTCGCCGACGGTTTCGTGGGCAATGTCGCCATCAAGATGGCGGAGGCGACGGCCGACTTCCTTTTTCGTGCCTTGCGCGACGAGATTCCGAAGACGCTGACCGGCAAGGTCGGCGGTGCGCTGATTCGTCCCCGTGTGCGCGAGATTCGCGACCGCATCGACTGGCGCGAGTTTGGTGGCGCGCCTCTGCTGGGCATCGATGGCGTAGCCGTGGTCGCGCATGGCCGCTCGGATGCGCGCGCGATGAAGAACGCAATCCGCGTCACGCGCGACGCGGTCGAAAATCAGCTCGTCGGTAAGATTCGGGCGGAGGTGGGACGCCCATGAGGAATGGCCGCACGCGGGTCGTGGTCACCGGCATGGGCACGGTCAATCCGATCGGCAAGAACCTCGACGAGTACTGGCACAGCCTGATCGAAGGTCGGAGCGGCGCGAGCAAGATCGAGCGCTTCCCTACCGACAAGCTCGTGACCAAGTTCGCGTGCCAGGTCAACAATTGGGACCCCAAGGACTTCATCGATCCAAAAGCGGCCAAGCGCATGGCGCGTTTCTCGCAGTTTGCAGTCGCTGCCTCGGCGATGGCGTTGGCGGACTCGGGTCTCGATCTTTCCAAAGAGGACAACTTCCGCGTCGGCGTGGCGATGGGAACGGGCATCGGCGCCTTCGACGACATGACCGAGGGCGCGTACACCTTCCTCAGCAAAGGCCGGCTCAACCCGCTCTACGCACCGACGATCATCCCGAACATGGCGGGCGCGTCGGTCGCCATGCAGTTCCACCTCCGCGGTCCGAACACCACGGTGACGACGGCGTGCGCGGCATCGACGCAAACGATCGGCGACGCCGTGCACGTCATTCAGCGCGGTGATGCCGACGTCATGCTCGCCGGCGGCACCGAGGCATCGCTTTGCGAGGTCGGCATCGCCTCTTTCAACGCGATTCGCGCTCTGTCGACGCGCAACGACGCGCCCGAGAAGGCAAGCAGGCCGTTCGATGCGGACCGCGATGGCTTCGTGCCCGGCGAGGGTGCGGGCACTTTGATCCTCGAATCGCGGGAGCACGCGATCGGTCGCGGTGCACGCATCTACGGCGAGGTAATCGGGTTCGGCACGACCAACGACGCGTTTCACCAGGTCGCGCCCGATGAGACCGGCGAGGCGCCGGCGCGCGCCGTGGAACTGGCTTTGAAGGACGCGGGGATCGAGCCGCAGCAAGTGGACTACGTCAACGCGCATGGCACGTCGACGGAGCTCAATGACAAGGGCGAGACCAAGGCGTTGAAGATCGCGCTCGGCGAGCACGCCTACAAGGTCGCGATCAGCAGCACCAAGTCGATGATCGGCCATCTGCTCGGCGCCGCCGGTGCGGTGGAGGCGATCGCGACGCTCCTCTCCATCAACCACGGATTGATCCATCCGACCATCAACTACGAAACCCCCGACCCGGAATGCGACCTCGATTACGTGCCCAACGCCGCGCGCCGCAAAGACGTGAACATCGCGATCTCCAACGGCTTCGGGTTCGGCGGGCACAACGCGGTCGTGGTCCTGGCCAAGTACAAGGATTAGGGAACTGAATGGCTGACGAAACGATGGGCACGGTGCTGACTCGGAACCTCCAGGAGGAGATGCAGAACTCCTACATGGAGTACGCGATGTCGGTCATCATCAGCCGCGCGCTGCCGGACGTGCGCGACGGCCTGAAGCCGGTGCAGCGGCGAATCCTCTACGCGATGCAGCAGGCGGGCGCGACCAATGCGGCGCGCACCAAGAAGTCGGCGGCGTTCGTCGGCGACGTGCTCAAGCTCTATCACCCGCACGGCGACACGGCCGTGTACGACGCGCTCGTGCGCATGGCGCAGCCGTTCTCTCTTCGCTATCCGCTGATCGAGGGCCAGGGCAACTTCGGCAGCGTCGACGGCGACCCACCCGCGGCGATGCGGTACACGGAGGCCAAGCTCGCGGCGATTACCGCCGAGCTGATGGCCGACATCGAAAAGCAGACCGTCGACATGATGCCCAACTACGACAACTCCGAGCAGGAACCGACGGTTCTGCCGGCTCGAGTTCCGAACCTTCTGATCAACGGTGCTTCCGGAATCGCGGTCGGCATGACGACCAACATTCCGCCGCACAACCTGCGTGAGGTTGCGGCCGGAGTGAAGCACCTGGTCGACAACCCCGAAGCGACCGCCGACGACCTTCTGTCGTTCATCAAAGGGCCGGACTTTCCAACCGGCGGTCTGATCATGGGAACGACCGGCATCAAGGCCGCCTACTCGACCGGCCACGGCCGCATCATCGTGCGCGCCCGGCACACGTTCGAGCAGGCGAACAACGGCCGCGAGCGAATCATCATCGACGAGCTCCCGTATGCCGTGAACAAGGCGGCACTTGTCGCGAAGATCGCGGAGCTGGTCTCCGATCGGAAGCTCGAAGGCATCGCCGACCTGCGCGACGAGTCAGACCGCCAGGGCATGCGCATCGTGATCGAGCTCAAGCGCGAGGCGCAGGTGTTCACCGTCCTCAACAACCTCTACAAGCACACGCAGCTGCAGACGACGTTCGGCGTGATCATGCTTGCGATCGTCGAGGGCCGCCCGGTGGTGCTCAGCCTGAAGCAGGCGCTCCAGCTCTTCATCGACCACCGCCGCAACGTGATCATCCGGCGCACCCGATACGACCTCGAGCGGGCGCAGGAACGGGCTCACATCCTCGAGGGTCTCAAGATCGCGCTCGACCACCTTGACGAGGTGATCAAGACGATCCGCGCGGCGTCCGACCAGGACACCGCGCAGTCTCAGCTCGAATCGAAGTTCGGGATGACCGAGCGCCAGGCCAAGGCCGTCCTGGCGCTGACTCTTGGCCGCCTGACCCGTCTCGAGCGCGGAAAGATCGACGAAGAGTACGAGCAGGTCATCAAGAACATCGCGTATTTCGAATCGATCCTCGCCAGCGATCAAAAGGTGCGGATGCTCATCAAGGAAGAGATGGACGAGGTCGTCAAGAAGTACGGCGACGACCGTCGCACCGAGATCACCGACCAGGAGGCGACCGAGCTTTCGGCCGAAGACCTGGTGCCCAAAGAAGAGGTCGTCGTCACGCTGACGCACCGCGGCTACGTCAAGCGACAGCCGCTACGCGTGTTCCGTGCGCAGAAGCGCGGCGGCGTCGGGCTCAAGGGCGCCAAACCGACGGCCGGCTCCGACGCGCCGAGCGGCACGCGCGAAGAGGACTACGCGCTGCACCTTTTGACGACGCACACGCATGCGTCGATGCTGTTCTTCACGCAGAGCGGGCGGGTGTTCCAGCTGCGCGTCCATGAGGTTCCCGAGCGCGAACGCCAGGCGAAGGGAATGCCGATCAACAACTTGATCGACATCGGACAGAACGAACGCATCACGTCCGTGTTCGTGCGCCCCGAGACCGAGAGCGAAGCGCACTACATGCTCATGGTCACGAAGAACGGATATATCAAGAAGACGGCGATGGCCGAGTACGCCAACGTCCGGCGCAACGGCCTCATCGCCATCAACCTCCAGGAAGGCGATGAGCTCGACTGGGTGACACCGACGAGCGGCAAGGACGAGGTCATCATCGCGACCGAGCTCGGCAAGGGAATCCGGTTCAGCGAGACCGAGGTCCGCGCCATGGGTCGGGACACGCAGGGCGTGATCGGCATCAAGCTCGGCAAGGGCGACGCCGTGGCCGGCATGGCGGCCGTCGTCGAGGGCGGCGATCTTCTCGTCATCACGCAGCGCGGCTACGGCAAGCGAACGCCGATCGCGGAGTATCCGATGCACCACCGCGCAGGCCAGGGAGTGTTCACCCTGAAGGTCACGGATCGCGTCGGCAAGCTCGCGGCGGTGCGCGTCGTGCGCGATCCCGAAGAAGAGATCCTTGTGATCAGCGCGAGCGGCATGGTGCTGCGCACGTCGGTTGGCGCGATCTCGCAGATCGGCCGCCAGACGCAGGGGGTGATCGTCATGCGGCTTGCAGCCGACGATCAGGTCGTGGCGATCGCACCGGTCATCGAAGAGGCGGAAGGCAAAGAGTGAGGTCGCCGGATCTCGAGCTCATCGGGATCTGGATGCTGATCGTTGGTTCCTTCGTCATTCTTTTCGAGCTCGCGCTCATGGGTTACTGGACCGCGCGCCTTGCCCGGCGCGCACAGACGCTCAATGAGCAGGTCACGCTGCAGCAAACGCTTCTGCAAGCGGACATCGAGCGCCTGCGGGCGAACCTCGCCGAGACCCAGGTCCTGTGGCAGCCGTACCGGCGCCTCTTGCGATTGCTGCGCCATCCGCTCACCATCGCATTGATGCAGTCCTTCGCAAGGCGGATCGCCGGTTGACCGACACCTTCGCGCACCAGGCGGTCGAAGATGCGGTCGGCCGCGAACGAGCGCGGATCGCGAGGGAATTGCACGACGGAATTGCCACTGAGCTCGCGGGTGCGATCTCGCTGTTCAAGGTCTACCTCGAGAAACAGAACGGACATCCCGACGAGACGCTGAACAGCGTCTTCCACATCCTCGAGAAATCACTGAGGAACGTGCGCGAGTCGCTGGCCGACTTGCGCCCGGCCGCGATTGGGCCTGAAGGTCTCGTCGTCGACCTTCGCCATCAGGCCGAGGAGTTCTCTCGTCTGTATGGGATTCGAGTCGAGATCTCTACCAACGGCACCGAAGAGATGATTTCGGCGCAGCAGCGCGAGGTGGTCGCGCAGGTCGTGCGCGAGGCGCTGACCAACGTGCGCCGGCACTCGGGCTCGTCGATCTGCCGCATCAAGCTGGGTTTCGGTGCGCGACCGTTCCTGATCGAGATCAGTGACGAGGGCCGCGGCTTCGCGGGTGGTGTGCCCGGCGGCTACGGGTTGATGGGAATGCGTGAGCGCGCGGCGGGAATCGGAGGAAGACTCGAGGTGGTCAGCACCGAGGGGCGCGGCACGACGGTCTTCCTGTTCGGGCCGAACTAGCTACCAGGTCATCCGCTTCAACTGCATCGCGGGAAACGCCAGGTCCTGGCTGCTGACCGCCTGAAGCTTGCGCGTGACACGGTCGACCAGCGTGCGGGCGCGCCGGTCGTCGGTTCCGATCGCGCGCGCGATCTCCTCGCTCGAGAAGCCGTGCCCGAGCAGATGCGCGACCGCTGTCTCCTCCTGGTTCAGCCGGCCCAGAGGTCCGCGCAGCGCTGACACCATCGGGGCAAGGCTGCGGCCGAGCGCCTGCGCATAAGCGACGTCCTCGTCTGAGTACCAGTGGTCGCGGCGGCACCCGACGATGAGAAGACCGATCGGGCGCTGGTCCAATCGACCGATCGGCGAGTACATGACCGTCGGCCAGTCGAGCTCCCAGTCGTACTCAATTGAGGCTTCAGCTGAGTCGATCACAGTGTTGACCACGACGGGCTTTTGCTCGTAGAGCGCGCGCCGAGACAGCGGCCGGAGCGGCTGGCCCTCGAGGAATCGCCGCGAGATCTCCGACGCCGCGATCGGACGGAGCGTCCCGCCACGCAGGAAGCCGACGACCCACCGGTCATGCGCGAGGGCGCTCAGGGCCAGCCCCAGCCGGAGCCTGGCTTGCTGGAGGTCTGGAAGCTGGCCCATGCCGGCGAGGTTATGGCGCGCGGCCGGTCCTGACCTCACGAGCGGTTCAGCGTTTCCTCAAGAAACCCTGAACCTGCTACTTTGCGCGCGGGGAGGATTTCTGGGGCGTGACCGCCAAGCTCCTGGTCGTGGATGACGAGCCGCGGACGGCGGAGCTCACCGCCGAGGTCCTTCGTCGCGCCGGCTATTCGGTCGACGTGGCCGGCAGTGGCACCGAAGCCCTGGAGCGGGTGCGCAGCGTTTCGCCCGATCTGATGCTGCTCGACTACGAGATGCCCGACATGGAGGCGCCTGAGGTGCTCGACTCGCTGCGGTCAGGCGGCGACCGCATCCCGTTTCCGGTCATCATCCTGACCGGCGCCAGGCACTCGCCGGCGGATCAGGTCGTCGGCATCGAACGAGGTGCGACCGACTACATCGTCAAGGGCACGGACCGGCAGGTGATGCTCGCGCGGGTCCGGGGCGTGCTGCGCGAGCGCGCCGCCCACCTCGGCGCCGTCGCACGAGGCCGTCTGCACGTCGATGCCACGCGTGGCGAGGCGACGCTGGGCTCGAGATCGCTGAAGCTCGAGCGACGCCCGCTGCTGATGCTGCAGGTGCTGGCCTCGAGGTCACCGGAGGTTGTTCTGCGCGCGGAGCTCCTCGAGCGCGTCTGGGGAAGCACGTACATGGGGTTCGAGCACAGCGTGGAGCAGGCCGTCCATCAGATCAGGCGCGAGCTGCGCGAACCAGGCTGGATCGAAACGGTCGCGGGATTGGCTACCGGCTCATCGTCCAGGGCTGAGCTCGCGGCGGCGCTGCATCGATTGCGATCGACGCTTGCGCGCGCGAAGGCGGAGGTGGAGCTGGCCGACTCGGATGGCGAGTTCGTCGAGCGATTGCGCGGCGACCTCAGCGAGGCACTCGAGCTGCTTGGTCAGGTCGAATCGTCTGCTTTGCGGATCGTGCCCGTGCTCGTGCTCGACGACGACGAACGCCTGGGCGACCTGACCGCACGAGGCCTGCGGCGCCTGGGATTCGACGCGGAGTCTGCGTCGTCGCTGCGCAAGCTTCGACCCGGCGAGGTGGTCGTCTTCGACCTCAGCGTTTTCGCCGGACTCGATGCGTCCGAGCGCGCGGCGGTGGCGGCGTCTCGACCCATCGTCGTGACGGGTGCGGCCGATCCCGCATCGAGGGCTCTCGCCGAAGAGCTCGACGCGAGCGAATACATGGTGAAGCCCGTCGACATCGACGCTCTGGCGGCCGCGATTCAGCGACGAGTTGATCTGAAGCTGTAGTCGGCCGTCTCTTACGATGACCGAATGACCGACGCGCGCGCGGAAGTGGTGGGCAGCCTTCTCCGCCCGGACTACCTGGCGAAAGCGCGCAGGCAGCTCGAAGCCGGAGAACTCGAGCCGGCAGCGTTCAAAGCTGTCGAGGATCGCGCCGTTGACGAGGCGGTTGCACTGCAAACCTCCGCAGGCATCGATGTCATCACCGACGGCGAGCAGCGCCGGTACGCGTTCTACGGCCACCTGGTCGACTCGGTGTCCGGCTTTGACAAGCTCGGTGGTTGGGCGATTCCGTTCCGCGATGAGAAAGGCGAACAGCTCGTGCTCAAGCGGCCGGTCGTCGTCGAGAAGTTTCGCCCGCTCCGCAACATGGCCGCCGAAGAGTTCACCTACATCCGGGCAAAAACGACGACTCCCGCAAAGGTCACGTTGATCAGCGCCCAACAGGCCGCTGCGTACTACGACCCCGAGAAGTCGAAGAGCGCGTATCCGACGCGCGACGCATACCTCGCGGACATCGTCGATCTCAGCCGCCGCGAGGTCGATGAGCTGGCCCGCCTCGGCTGCACGTATGTCCAGATTGACGCGCCGCAGTACGCGGCACTGCTTGACCCGGAGTTGCGCGAGGGTTATCGCAAGCGCGGAAGCGACCCCGAGAAGCTGATCGATGCATGCATCGAGATGGACAACGCCATCATCGAGGGTCATCCCGGCGTGACATTCGCGATGCACATCTGCCGCGGCAACAACCAGAGCAAGTTCTACGCGGCTGGCGATTACGAACCGATCGCACGGATCTTCGAGAAAACAAAGTTCAATCGTTTCCTCCTCGAATACGACGACGACCGGTCGGGCGGCTTCGAGCCTCTCAAGCACGTGCCGGAGGATCGTGTGATCGTGCTCGGCCTGGTGACCAGCAAGAAGCCGGCAATGGAATCCGAAGAGGAGTTGAAGACCCGCATCACGGAAGCCGCGCGGTACGTCCCGCTCGAAAGGCTGGCGCTGAGCCCTCAGTGCGGATTTGCGTCGACCATGGAGGGCAACCGGCTCTCGGTCGATGACGAGCGACGCAAGCTCGAGCTGGTGGGAAGGGTCGCCAAAGCGGTCTGGTAGCCAGAGGACCCAGAGGACTCGGGTCCAACGGCAGGCGCGGGGCTTCGACGCTTCGCCGACCCTTGGCCAATGGGCGACAAGCCGATTCTGAAACCGCAGTGTCCTCTCGCGTTTGTGGTCTTGGCTTGGCTCCTGTACCTCGGACTGATACCCGTATTGCTCGTGTCCGGACAATGGCTGATGCTCGCCACTTGGATCGTGCTGGCCCCAACTTTGATGTGGCTCTATATCAGGTCGTTTCCTTCGATCTCTCGATTCATGGGCTACGGACGCGTCGACGACCGGCCGGCCTTGATTGCGCCCAGCTCTGTGGACGTCACTCTGTACACCGCCCTGGGCTGTCCGTTCTGTCCGATCGTCAAGCGGCGGCTGACTGAGCTTCAGCGCTCGATGGGCTTTCGGCTACACGAGGTCGACGTGACCGCCAGACCCGACGTGCTGATTCGCAAGGGAATCTGGGCTGTGCCAGTTGTCGAGGCCCGTGGCGCGATGATCGTTGGCCACGCGACGAGCGACCAACTCGCGAACCTGATTAGCGGGCGGCTTGGCGAAGTACTCCCGCGCAGCTCAGGCTTTGTCGCGCAGCACTAGAGCTCGCAGTTGTCCGATCAGCCCGGGAACGGCGGCAATACAACGGTGAAGACCGCACCACGACGATTGCCTTCGTAATTCAGATCGCCCTGATGCTCGCGGACGATCCCGTACGACATGAATAGCCCAAGCCCCGTACCGGTCTCTTTGGTCGTGAAATGCGGCTCGAACAGATGGTGACGGTTTTCTTCCGCGACTCCTGGGCCGTTGTCCGCAACGCTGAAATAGGGCCAACCGTTTGACCGCCGCCCGGTAGCCAGTTCCACGTGGCCTTTGTCGGGCGCAGCGTCTATAGCGTTGTTGACGAGATTGGTGATCACCTCGCGCAGCAGCAATGGGTCTGCGCTTACATAGAGCGGTTCTTGCGACTGCCGCAGCCCAAGTTCTACTTCCTTGGAACGAGCCCGAGACCGCGCCATCCCAATCGAACGATCACAAAGGTCATTCAAGTCGACCGCCGCTGCTGCAAAACTGACTTTTGGGGTAGCTCCTTGAGAAAGCGTCCGTAGAACAGCTACTGCGTCGTCTGCCGCCGCAGTGGCAATTTCAATAGCTTCGCGATCTGCGGTATCGAGCCGCCTCGGATCAATCTCCTTCAGATATCCGACCGCAGTGGCCATGTGATTGCGCAGGTTATGCACTACCCCTTCGATTGCGCGGCTGTGAAATAGATGGCGATCGGCATCCGAGAGCTCGGTCTCTAGAACCCGTCTTACGCGGCGCCCTGCGATCGTGTCGGCCAACGCCAGCGACAGCAAAAAGACTGTCGCCGCGAGTACATAACCCACTGCAGAGCCATCAAGGACGTAGCTCGTAAGAAGCGCAGCGAGAATGAAGTACAGATACGCCGCGAAGAACTCACGGCCGAAATTGAGCCTAACGATTTTCGTTATGGCTTCACCTGAGCGAAGCGAGAGCCCGACACCAACGAGTATCAGGCTTATTGCATTGACTGCGAATAACACGATAAGGCGCGAGCCGAGGCTAAGGTGCTCCGAGCTTGATAGGTGGGACGCGAGGACAGCACCCATGCATGCGTACATCGACGACATAGCCGCGTTGGCCACTATTGGCCACCGCCCCCTGGGTCCCATCGGAAGCGCTATCGACAGTCCAACCAACGTCGCGTTCAATGGGTTGAGGAGGAGCGCCGATGCGCCAATAGGTATTCCTGCGAGTGCGAGATGGCCGCGAGCGATGCGCACATACACCGAACTAAGAAGGGTTGCGGAGATCACGAGGAACACCACGGATGTGACCTGGTTAGGGTGAGCTGCGATCCGATCCCGCGACATGTAATTGGCAACAACCGCGATGCTCGCAGCGAGCGCCAACCAGAGGGCGACCATGAGAGTCCGTCGTGATGCGCTATTGCTAAGCTGCAGCGTATCGCCCGAACGACCGGAGATCATCGAGCGTTCAGAGTCCTAGTCGTAGACGACAGCATCGTGCCGCGTACAGCTGCACGTGCCATGCTGGGTTCCGCGGTAGACCTTCGGTATGTGGGCGAAGCGTCCTCGGGCGCAGAAGCTTTGGCGGTGGTCGGAGATCTCAAGCCGGACATCGTTCTTATGGACGTGCATATGCCGGTTATGGACGGGCCCACGACGGCCAAGACTCTCCTAGCCCGATACCCCACCACAAAGATCGTGGCCTGGACTGTATCTGAATCTAGCGATGATTTGCTTCGTATGATGCAGGCCGGCTGCGCGGGCTATGTGTTGAAAGATGTCGGGCCGGCCGAACTGAACCGAGCTTTGCTTGCCGCTCTGAGAAGCGAGAGCCCTGTACCAAGGCGGATGATCTCCGACGTCCTGAAGCGGTTTGCAGACACCACCCCGCTCGCCAAGCCTCGCGATGTGAACCTAACCTCGCGCGAGATGCAAGTACTTCGTGGGGTGGCTAAGGGGCAGACGACGAAGAGGCTAGCGAAGGACTTAGGTTTAGCGATCCCATCGGTTGAGACGCACCTAACGAACATGTTCAAGAAGCTGGGTGCCAGCAATCGAGGAGAAGCTGTCAGCGCCGCTTTGAAGCTTGGACTGATCACCCTTTCCGATCTCTAGTTCCGCGACCTCATGGGTTTCCATGAGGCCGACCAAGGGAATTTGACGATTTTCACCTGAGAGTCCGCCCCCCAGACTTGAGCCACCGAAAGTGACGTGGAACACGCCGACGCAAGACATGGAATCTAGGGGATAGGAGGGACATCTGGGATGGTTCGGGTCTTCAAGCGACTGCTACGCGGCGGAGGTCGCCAGC
>DASTIX010000004.1:0-44126 GCA_035717165.1 Candidatus Dormiibacterota bacterium | reverse complement strand
GTCGTCAACATCGACAACGGCGTCGGTGCGGGCGCGGCCGCCGTCTTGATCGCGGGTCAGGGCCGCCGGCGAGGCCGAATGACGGCGAACACCGCGAACACCAGCGCGCTGACGACGAGCAGGCCGAAAACTACTGCGGCGACCGTTCGCGAAACGTCAGCCCCGCCCGGAAACGCGAAGACGGCCGCGAGGAGAACCACGGTGACGACGATCCCCGCGAGCAGCCACGGGAAGCCGCGCCGCGGCCGGCCGTAGAAGAAGAGCCACAGACCGCTCGGCCGCTTGCTCATATCAGTGACCGCAGCTCGCCGAGAGAGCGGATGCATGGAACGCCATCACGTGGTTGCTCATCCGCGTGCGCGGTGACGATGACGGCGCGCATCCCCGCGGCGCGCGGGCCTTCGTAGTCCTCCCGCACCCGGTCGCCGACGAACAGAGTCCGCTCGGGCGATATGCCGATCGCGTCGACGGCCGCGCGGTAGAGCTCGGGTGACGGTTTGCGCTTGCCGACCTCGCTCGAGAACACGACCGCGTCGACGAGCTCCGCGATGCCGTTGCTCGCCATCTGCCGGCGCATCATCTCGGGCGGAAACGGCGCGTTCGAACAGATCCCGCTCCTGATCCGGCGAGCGCGCAGCCACTCGAGAATCTCGGGCGCTTCGGGGTCGACGCGCACGGATCGATCCCACACCCGCTGCTCGGCGTCGAGGATCTCGTGCAGGAGGTCATCGGGAATCGTCAAACCTGCCCGATGCCAGGCCTCACGGTAGACGTCCATGTAGTCGACCTCATCCTCGCTCTCGCTCGAGACGTATTCCTCGAGCGGCTCGAGGACGTCGTGGAGGATGGTCTCGGCCTCGGGCGCGTGCACGCTGAGCGCCTTTTCGATGCGGGGCCGAAATTCGCGAAGCACGTCGAGCAGGTCGTCGGTCGGGTAGGCAAAGGTGACCAGCGTCCGGCCGTAGTCGAACAGCACGCCGTCGATCGAATCCATCCGTCAATATCCTGATGTCCGTGGCCAAACGACTGACGCACATCGACGAGAAGGGAGCCGCGCGCATGGTCGACGTGGGCGATAAGCCCACCACCACGCGTGAGGCGACCGCCGAGTGCGTCGTGCGCATGCAGCCGGACACCATCGCCGCCGTGCGCAAAGGGACGGCCAAAGGTGACGCGCTGCAGGTGGCGCGTCTGGCCGGCATCATGGCCGCCAAACGCACGCCTGAGCTGATCCCGCTCGCACATCCGCTGCCGATCACGAGTGTCAGCGTGGATTTCGAATTTGTCGGGGGCGGAGTCCGCATCCTCGCTCGGGCACGCGTCACGGGCCAGACCGGAGTGGAGATGGAGGCGCTGACCGCAGCCGCGGTCGCGGGCCTGACGTTGATCGACATGACCAAGGCCGTGGAGCGCGGCGTGTACCTCGAATCGGTGCGTCTGCTCGAGAAATCAGGCGGAAGGTCGGGTCACTGGAAGCGCGGAGCTTGACCCATCGGGCGCATGTCATCACGGTCAGCGACGGCGTGTCCGCCGGCACACGCACCGACAAGAGCGGTCAGGCACTGCGTGAGGTCCTCGAGCGCGATCACTTCGAGGTCATCGGTCCTGAGGTCGTGCCGGACGAGCAATCGCTGATCACCGACGCAATCGTCGCCGCGGTCGTCGCCGGCGCGGACGTGGTCGTGACGACAGGCGGCACCGGCCTTGGCCCGCGCGATGTCACGCCGCAGGCGACCTCGATGCTGATCGACTACGAGGTTCCCGGGCTCGCCGAGCTGATGCGCCGCACCGGCGAGAAGAGCACGCCGATGGCGGTTCTGTCGCGTGGCGTCGTCGGGGTGCGCGCGCAGTCGCTGATCATCAACGTGCCTGGAAGCACAAAGGGCGCGACGGAATCGCTCGAGGCGTTGCTGCCCGTGCTCCGGCATGCGATCCAGCTGCTGCACGGCGACACCAAACACTGACGTGAACGTCAACTCCGACCTCGGCGAGGGCGCCGGCTCGGATGAGGCCATCTTGCTGTCCATCGACAGCGCCAACGTCTGCTGCGGCGTGCACGCCGGTTCGGCGTCGATGACCATCGAGACCGCGCGGCGATGCGCGGAGCTCGGCGTCCAGGTCGGTGCGCACCCGGGCTACGACGACCGCGAGAACTTCGGTCGAGTCGAGGTTTCGCTCACGCCGGCCGAGATCGAGGAGCTGATCGCCTTCCAGGTCGCCGCCCTCGCTGCGATCGCACCGGTCGCGTACATCAAGCCGCACGGCGCTCTGTATCACCGCTGCCAGCGCGATCGTGACGCGGCCGGCGCACTGGTCCGAGTCGCCAGCCGATTCCGGATCGCCGTCATGGGTCAGCCGGACTTCGAGATCGTCGCCGCCGCGAACCGAGCGGGCATCCGAGCGTACCGGGAGGGATTTGCCGACCGGCGGATGCTTGCCGACGGGACGCTTGCGCCGCGGACCCAGCCCGACGCGGTGCTCGATGCCGGCAGTGCGGTGCGGCAGGCGGTGGCGCTGGCGCAGACAGGTCGCTACGACACGCTTTGCATCCACGGCGACACGAAAGGCGCCCCGGACATCGCCGTCGCGATCCGAAAGGCGCTGCGCGACGCGGGCATCGCGAACGGGCGGCTGGCATGACCGTCGAGATCCGCGAGCTCTTCGATCTGGGTGACTTGCGCAACATCTCCGGCCTCTTCGCTGTTGTGTGGGGCCGGCCGGCGGAGCCGCCGCTCGACTCCGACCTGCTCAAAGCGCTTGCGCACTCGGGCAATTACGTGTCCGGTGCGTTTGCCGACGGCCGTCTCGTCGGGGGGCTCGTCGGCTGGCTCGGCGGCGACCCGCGCCACGAGCTACATATGCACTCGCACATCCTCGGCGTGCTGCCGGACACCGAAGCCCGCGGAGTCGGATTCGACCTGAAGCAGCACCAGCGGGGGTGGTGCCTGGAGCGCGGCGTGAAGCTGATGGAGTGGACCACCGACCCGCTCGTGCGGCGCAACGCGTACTTCAATCTCACCAAGCTCGGCGCCGAGGCGCCGCGCTACCTCGTCAACTTCTACGGCGAGATGAAGGACGGCCTCAACGCCGGTGAGGAATCCGACCGCCTGTTGATCCGCTGGGTGCTCGACTCCGATCGCGCCAACGAGGCCGCGACCGGACATGCGCCCGAGCTCGACGCCGAGAAACTGGGCGAGCGGGCAGGCAACGCGATCGTCGCCGTTGGGCCGTCGGGTGAGCCGGTCATCACGCAATCGTCCGCGCGCGTCCTTATATGTCAGGTGCCGGACGACATCGTCGCCCTCCGCCATTCCGACCCTGGGCTCGCGCGAGCCTGGAGGAAGGCCGTGCGGGATGCGCTCGGCGGAGCCCTCGCGCGCGGCTACGCGATCAGCGGCGCGACTCGCTCCGGCTGGTACGTGCTGGAAAAGCAACAAGCAGAGAAGCAATAAGCTTTTCGGTGTGCTGCAGGTCGGGGACAAGGCGCCGGACTTCAAGCTGCCGACGACATCCGGCCAGGAGCTGACGCTCGAGGAGGCGCTCAAGAAGCACCGCGCGCTCATCTTCCTTTTCTATGTGCTCGACTTCACCGGTGGTTGAAGGACTGAGCTGACCGAGTTTCGGTCTCGGAACGACGATGCGGTCGCCGGAGGGGTAGGCATCTACGGCATCAGCGTCGACTCGGTTTTCAGCCACCAGGCTTTTGCCAAGGAGCTCGGAGGCCTGCCGTACGACCTGATCGGCGATTTCGAACGCAAGATGGTGACCGATTACGGCGTGCGTCGCGACGATGTCGCGGGCTATTCCGGGATGGCGCGGCGAACCATCTTCGTCATCGACCACGACGGTGTCATCCGATGGACGTGGGTCGCCTCCCGCGAGCAGCCGCAGCCCGACTATGACGTGGTCATCGCCGAGGCCAAGAAGCTCGCGGGCGCGGCGTGAACAACGTCATAGATCCCATCGAGAAGTCGTGGCGGCAGCTCGACGGCCTGGTCGAATCGCTCGGGCCTAACGGTCTGACACTGACCGGCAGCGATGGCTGGGCGGTCAAGGACCACCTCGTCCATGTGGCCGCCTGGGAACAATCTGTGATCGCTCTGTTCGAGAGCCGCGACCGTCTGACGGCGATGGGCGTTCCCGAGCAGCGCTTCGGCGAGACGGATGCGATCAACGCCGCCGTCTGGTCACGTCACCGCCATGAGCCGGTGCAGGAATCGCTGCGCTATTTTCACGACACCCACGAACATCTGATGACGATCCTCAATGGTCTGACTGATGCCGACCTGCAGCGTCCGTACAGGCACTATCAGCCACAAGGTGAATCGTTTGAAGGCGACAACCGACCGGCGCTGGATTGGGTCGCGGGCAACACGTATGAGCACTACGCCGAGCACATCGACTGGATCAATCAGCTGGTAAGGGATTCGAGCGCCGCGCGCTGAGCGGCCCGCGCCGCGAGCGCGTCTGCGATCGACGTCTCCACCAGCCACACATCGTCGCCCGGCGCGAGCTGCGCGGCCTGCGGCATCGAAGCGCTGGTGACGGTCGCGATCACCGGATACCCGCCGGCCGTCTGGTGATCGGCCATCAACAGGATGGGCTGACCGCCTGACGGCAGCTGGATGACACCGGCGATCACCGGGAACGAGAGCAGCTCCTCGCCTGGCGCTTCGAGTGGAGGACCTTCGAGGCGGTACCCCATGCGGTTGGAGCTCGTGGTGACGGTGAACCGCTCGCCGAAGAAGGTCTTCGGCAGACGCGCGACCTGCGGACCTGGAATCACGCGCAGCGTTGGGTCCGAATAATCCGGCCGCAGCTCCTCGCGGAGCGAAAAGCCGGCTTCGGCCGGATACTCCAGATCGCCCATCGAAATGACGTCACCGCCGATCAGCGCCCTGCCGTGCATGCCACCGCGCGCGCACATGAGGTTCGTCGACATCGACCCGAGCCAGCGGTCGCCGACCACGCCTCCGGCGAGGGCGATGTACGCTCTCGCGCCGGCGCGACGTCCTGAGAAAGACAGCTCGTCACCGGCCCCAAGCGTGGTCGCGGTCCACATTGGAATCGATGGCCCGAGATCCCCACCGGTGATCGCGATCACGCAGTCCCGTTCGGCAACGAGTCGAGGACCGGTGAGCGTGCACTCGAGCGCTGCAGCGCCGCGCTCGTTGCCGACCAGCAGGTTGGCGGCCGCGAGCGCGAATCGGTCCATCGCGCCGCCGGGCGGCACTCCGGCAGCGACGGCGTTTGGACGTCCAGCGTCCTGGACGGTGGTCAGGATGCCCGGCTGCACGACGCGAAGAGTCGGAGTCACGCGATCACCCATCGGCGGCGAAGAACTTGACCCGGTCGCCCGAGCGAAACAGCGACGGCGGGTCGGAGTCGGGAAAGAAGAGCCTGACCGAGGTGCGGCCGATCAGGTTCCATCCGCCCGGGCTGTCGAGCGGATAGATGCCCGTCTGCTGGCCCGCGATGGCGACCGAACCGGCCGGCACGCTGGTGCGCGGCATTGCGCGTCGAGGCGTGATGAGCTCTTCGGGCAGCGGCCCGAGGTATGCCCAGCCTGGAACGAAGCCGACCATGAACGCGCGATAGATCGGCCGCACGTGGAGGTCGATGATGCGTTGGGTCGTCAGCCCGAGACGCGATGCGACGTCTTCGAGGTCAGGACCGTCGTAGACGACCGGGATGCGATGCAGCCGGCCCGGCTCTTCCATCGGCGGCCGCCTGGCGGCGAGCCGTCGGATCGCCGCGGCCAGGGCATCGAGCGTGATCAGGTCGGGATCGAACTGCACCGTGACGCTGACGTGGCCGGCGATGGCCTGGCGCACGTCGCGCCGTTTCTTCAGCGCTGCGGCAAGCGCGATCGCCCGAGTGTTGAGCGCGGTGTCGAGACGCGAACCGAGCTCGGCCAGGAGCGCGGTGTCACCGAGCGGGTAGACGCGAACCTTCGGGACTTTGACCGCCGAGCGCCGACGTGGCATGTGCGCTCACAAGGATGGCGTAGAACACGCCGGGCACGATTCCAACGCATAGCAAACCGACGCATGCGATCGCGATCGCCCACGCGGTCACGATGGCGGCGACGACGATGTTCCAGGTCATGAAATCCCGTCGCGCTGCGTGCACCGACCTGCCTACGTCGAACAGATCGCGGGCCTGGCCGCTGCCGGCAAAGGATGCGAGGGCCTGGGGCAGCCAGATCAGTGCAACGCATCCCCACAGGAACAGGAGCACGAAGAACCCCACAACGAGCGCTACGCCGGAAATCGCGCGCGCGAGCGCCGCAAAGGCGATCGCAAACGGAGCCAGCGTGAGCAGCAGCCACACTGCGATCCAGAAGCCGTCGGTCAGCAGCCGGCCGTCGAAGCGCCAGGGCGGAGGCTGGGAAGAGCGGATCGCATTGACCGCGTAGCCGAACAGCGGGATGAAAAGAAGCGGGAGCAAAACCACGCAGAGGCAGCCCCACAGCCAGGTCGAGAGCCGCGCCTTGAACGGCCACGCGAACGATTCGGCGACGAAACGCACGCGGGAATGATCGCTTCGGCCGGGTTATCAGGGTTTGCGCGAGTCGGAAAGCCCGGATAGGCGCGCATATCCGGGGGGAGTCTGCGCTAGCCGGCCGCTTGCGCCTCTACGTCCTGACCGATCACGTTTTCCTGCAGCATGTAGGCGCAGCCGTACGGATCGCGAAATCCAAGCGCTTTGACGATCAGGTTCATCTCGGTGTGCAGGAAAAGGCCTTCGATGATCCCCGCGTGGAAGCGGCAGATCACCGGCGCGCGCCGGCACACCTCGGCGAACAGACAGTTGCTGCAGTTGAGAATCCCGCCGCGCTCTGTCTCGTACTCGGCGCCCATCTCGAGCATCGGCTCGAGCGCGGCCATCGGAGTCTTGGCGCCGGGCAGCGATATGGACTCGCCAAAGTTGCGGCCCGCGCGTCGCACCGCATGGCTTCCGACGTCGCCGAGCTCGTCGAAGGCTCGGCCTAGCGACTCCGCGACGATGTCGTAGCGACGCATCGGATGGCTGATCTGCACCGGCCCGCCGGTGAGCTTGTAGATCTTCGCCGGCTTGCCCGGAAGGCCACGCCTGTGCGCGACTTCGAGGTAGCCGAGCGCCAGTAGGCGTTCCAGATGCTCGAAGGCGACTGAGCGATGAACGCCGGATTCGCGGGCGACGTCTTCCACGCTGCGCGGTTTGCGGTCGGCATAGAAGCGAAGGAGGATGTCGCGTCGCGTGAAATCTTTGAGCGCGCCAAGGGCGCGCTCCATATCCCCAGCCACCTGTTCGCAGCATAGAACGCGTTCGCAGGCTTTGTCGGCTGGAGAAACAGGAATCGGACGGAGCCGTCCGTTGATAATGAGAGACAGTCGAGCGTCTCGGGGGGTGATTGGATTGACGCGTTTGCGCGTCGCAAGGATGGCCGGCGGCCTGGGGGTCGCTGCTTTCCTGGGCCTGCCGATTCCACCCCTGCCGACACCGCTTCCGAATCCCAGCTTGCCGGTGCTGAGCACGCCCGCACCAACGCTGCCGACGGCTCCGACGGCGATCGCGCAGGAGAGTCCTACAGCCGCTCCGACTGCGGCACAACAGGCTCCAACTCAACAGCCGGCACAGAGCCAGAGCTCGCAACCGGCCGCGACGGCGACATCCGGTCCGCCCCGACGCGGAATCGTCATCCCGTTCACGGCCATCTACGTCGACTCGCCCTTCAACGTCGCGCTGCTGGTGGCCGTCGCCGTGCTGCCGCTGCTGTTCGGGATCTGGCTTTTGCTTTTCGGGCGCACGATCGCGGAGGCTCGCCGGGCGCGTGACGCGCAGGTGCGCCTGATGCTCGCCGCGGACCTTGGATTGCGACCGCGCGACCTCGCGTCGATGAGCACGCGGTCGCTGTTCAACCTGCGGGAGAAGTCCGCGTTCGACGAGCTCACCGGCGTGCTGCGGCGCGCCGCCGGCATTTCCGCGGCGGAGCGCGAGATCGCGCGGGCTCGCCGCCATGGCGCTGCGCTCTCCGTGACCTTCGTCGACGTCGACGGCCTCAAAGAGGCGAACGACAAGGACGGGCACGCGGCCGGGGACGAGCTCCTGCGCGGGCTGGTCCACGCTTTGAAGGACGGCCTGCGTGCGGAGGACGTGCTTCTGCGCTACGGCGGCGACGAGTTCGTCGCGGTGCTGCCGGAGACCAGCGCCAAAGAAGCGCGCGCCAGGCTTGGAGACATCCAGCTCGAGGCGGCGAAATCCGGCATCCGGTTCTCGGCCGGGGTCGCCGACCTGCGCCGCAACGACGACGTCGTCTCGCTCTTTGCCCGCGCCGATCGCGATCTGTACGACTTCAAGGCGAACCGCGGCGAGATCGTCCAGCTGCCGGCCGAGCCGCGAGGAAAGCGAACCGCCAGCGTCTGAATCAGCCCGATCGGCGTTTAGTGGGTTGAAACCCGCTAAACCCGGCGCCCAATTCGGGTAGAACCCGGTACTCACGCGTATCTGGTTCAGGGGAACGGGGCTTCGAACACGGGCTGATAGGGGGAAATCTATGTCCCGGGGCTTCCGAGAGAAGATCGCGGTCTCGCTGCTGGGCGCGGCGCTCGTGATGGGTGCGGTGCTCGGCGTCATGGCGATCAGGTCGTTCACCCAACCGAGCACCGAGCTGGCGACATCTGCCGGTCAGGTGGCCGGTGCGCAGGCGAACGCCAGCCCCGCCGACATGCCCGGAGCGCCCGGCACCGGTGGGTCGTCGGGTGGCTCGTCCGGCGGAGGCTCCGGCGGCGTCTCCGGCGGCACGATCACGATCGGCGGCTTCTTCGACATCACCGGGCCCATCGATTCCTCGGTCGAGCGCGACACGGTCCGCGCCTACATGCAGGCGGTCAACGCATCCGGCGGCATCAACGGGCGGCAGGTGCAGTACGTGTGGTGCGACTCCAAGTACGACGCGAGCTCGGCTCACAGCTGCGCGCAGTACCTGATCTCGCAAAACGTGCTCGCGGTCGTCGGTCTCACGGCTCCGCTCGGCGAGAACAACGAGATCAAGACGCTGACCAGCGCGGGCATCCCCGTGATCGGCGGACTGGGAACTCCCGCGGAGTTCAGCGACCCACTGTCATTCCCGGTGTCGGCCAGCTTCTATCGCTACGGCGGCGCCATCGCCGACGAAGCGAAGGCGCTCGGCGTCAAGCATCCGGCGATCGTCGTCCTGGCCGACGTGCCGTGGGTGCATCCGGTGGAGGCCAACCTTCTCAACCGGCTCGCGGCCGACGGAATTGGCTACACGGACGTCGAAGAGGTGTCGGCCACGCAGGCCAACTACACGGGCACGGTCTTCAACCTCCAGCACTCTCATCACGGTCCGAGCGGTGGTGGCGCGCAACCGAGCCAGTCGTGTTCAGCGGGGCAGGCAGGCTGTCCCGACTACGTGATCGCGGCTCTCGACCCCTTCAGCTACCACCGCCTGTTCGACGCCATGGAAGCGGCCAACTGGTATCCAGGCGTGCTCGGCGCGGGGCTCGACAAGTTCAACGTGCAGAAGTCGTACGACGGTGAGCTGCGCAACGCGCACTCGCTGGTTCCGTTCATGTCGCCGTACGACCATCAGGGCAACCCGACAGTGCGCCAGTACCTGGGCACGGTGTCGCATTTCTACCCCGGTCAGTTCCAGGCGCTCGACATCTATACGCAGCACGCGTGGACGGCGGCGATGGTGTTCGTGGAGGCGGCGCGCAAAGCCGGCAAAGACCTCTCGCACGACTCGCTCGTGCAAGCGCTGGATGCGATGCAGGGCTATCAGACCGGCTGGTCGGTGCCGCTGAGCTATGGGTCAGGCGCCCACGATCCAAACCACTGCTTCACGTACACCGCCAACAACGGGAGCGGCTGGCATACGACGTCGGGCTGGATCTGCTCGTGACCTGGTGACATGACAGCGTTTGCCGCGTACACGATCATCGGGCTCGGCCTCGGCGGCATCTTCGCCCTCGCCGCGCTCGGAATCGTGCTCATCTACCGCACGACCGGCGTCCTGAACTTCGCGCACGGGGCGATGGGGATGTTCTCGACGTTCGTCGCGTGGCAGGTGTTTTACGGCTGGTCGCATCCGTTCTGGCCCGCATGGCTTGCCACGTTTCTCGCCGTCGTCGCGGGCCTCGTCTTCGCGGCGGTCATGGGACTCGTGCTGGAGGTCGCGGTGTTTCGCTGGGTGCGCACACGCGAGCCGGTGGTGAAAGCCGTGATTACGATCGGCGTCCTGCTCGCTCTGCAGTCGGCGGCCTCTCTGATCTGGAAGAACAACCAGTACCACCTGCCGATCTATCTCGCACCGCAGACGGCGACGATCCAGATCGCCGACGTGCCGGTCGGCGCGAACTACATCGTGATCATCGTCGTCGCGGTCGGGCTCGCCTTCGGCCTCGGCGCCTTCCTCAAGTACACGAGCTTCGGGCGCGCGATGCGCGCGGTCAGTGACAGCCCGACGTCGGCGTCGCTGTGGGGCGTGCCAGTGAACAAGGTGAGCGCGGTCAGCTGGATGCTCGGCAGCCTCGTGGCCGCGCTGGCGGGAATCCTGATCACGCCCTTCATCAACTTCGACACCACGAGCCTGACGCTGCTCATCATCGACGCGCTCGCGGCCGCCCTGATCGGCGGACTGGTTTCGCTGCCATTGACCGTTCTTGGTGGATTCGCGCTGGGCCTGCTCGAAACCTATCCGACGATCTGGATCCAGTCGCTCGGGTTCCCGCGCCTCATCGCCCTGCTGGTCATCCTCGCCGTCCTGATCCTTCGCAATCCGCGCGGGCTGGCTGTCGCGAAGTGACCTCGAAGCTCGCGTTCAGAGTCCTCGCCACTCTCGTCGCCTTCGCCGTGCTGGCGCGCATCCCGGTGGGATTCGACGTCGGGTTCAAGTTCGACGCCGCCCTCGCGGTGATCTGGGCCTTCGGCCTGCTGAGCCTCGTGTTGCTGACCGGATACGTGGGCCAGATCTCTCTGTGCCAGGCGACGTTCTCCGGCGTAGGCGCTTACACCGCCGGAATGCTCGTCTCGAACGCGCACGCCGACTACATCGTCGCGGTCGGTGCGGGTGTCGCCGCTGCTTTCGTGCTGGGAGTGCTGGTCGGGCTGCCCGCGCTGCGGCTGCGCGGCATCACCCTGGCCATCGTCACGCTCGGCATCGCGCTCGTGTTCGACCGCTACGTCTTTCAGGACCACGCGTTCGAGTGGTTCACGGGAGGAACGGCGGGCTGGCGCGTGAACAGCGCGACGGTCTTCGGGCTGCAGGTGGACTCGTCGAAGCACCTGATGGGCGCCTATCTCATCCTCCTCGCGCTCTTTTGCGTCGTCGCGCTGCTGATGGTCAACCTCCACGACTCCGGGGCCGGTCGACGCTTCCGAGCGATCCGTGACTCCGAGCTCTCGGCGGCGACGATGGGTGTCAACCTCACGCGCTACAAGCTGCTCGCGTTCGGCTTGTCGGCCGCGATCGCGGGCCTCGGCGGCGCCTTCTACCCCCTGGTTGCGGGCTCGGTGAGCCCGCAGCCCTTCTGGCTCTTCACCTCGCTGCAGTTCGCGGCCATCGCGGTCCTGATGGGCGTGCGCTACGTTCCGGCCGCGGCGCTCGGCGGCGTGTTCATGGCTGTGATCCCCGACGTCCTCACGCGCTATGGCCACGGCACATTTCACGGGCATCCGTACGACATCTCGTATGACTGGTTCCAGTTCGCGGTCGGAGTGCTGCTGATCGTGCAGCTGATCCTGCTGCCGGACGGTGTTTGGGGCGACATCCGGCACCGCGCCCGCCACGCGATCTCCGCAGCGCGGGTCGTGACCGCGCGAAGGATGAAGGTCGCATGACGATGCTGCGCGTGCGCGACGTGACGGTCCGCTTCGGCGGCATCACCGCACTCGATGCTGTTTCCCTCGACTTGAACCGCGGCGAGATCCTGGGGCTCATCGGTCCGAACGGCGCGGGCAAGACCACGCTGTTCAACTCCATCTCCGGCGTCGTGCGTCCGGAGCGCGGATCGATCTTCTTCGAGGGCCACTCGCTCACCTACGCACCTCCACACGTGCGCGCGCGGAGGGGCGTGGCCCGCACGTTTCAGAACCTCCAGCTGTGGCCGTCGATGTCGGTCGAAGAAAACTTGATGGTGCCGATGGACGCGCTGGGCGGGCGCAACACGTTCAGCGATGCGCTCTACATGCCGTTCAGCGCTTACGCCGAGCGCGCGTCGATGGAGAGGGCCCGCGCGATCCTGCACGTGCTCGACCTCGATCGCTACCGGCACACGCCGGCGGGCGACCTGCCCGCGGGCATCCAGCGTCGCGTCGAGATCGCACGCGCGCTCGCGATGCGACCGAAGCTCCTGCTCCTGGACGAGCCGGCGGCCGGTCTCGACGCAAAGGAGACCTCGCGATTGGCAGAGCTCCTGCACACGGTGCGCGAGCGATTCCACGTATCGATGCTGCTCGTCGACCACGACATGAGCCTGGTGATGCGCGTGTGCGACTACGTCTACGTCCTCGATTTCGGCAAGCTGCTCGCGCACGGCGAACCTGCCGCCATTCGCAACGATCCCAAAGTCCTGGCGGCCTACCTCGGCGAGGAGTCGAAGAAGCTGACCGGCGAGGTGGAGGCGGCGGCACGCGCTCGACGCGACGAGCGTCCTCTTCTCGAGGTCCGCGGGCTGGCCGCGGGTTACGGAGGGCTCGAGGTGATCCGTGACGTGAGCCTCGACGTCAAGCCAGGCGAGGTGGTCGCCTGCATCGGCGCGAACGGCGCCGGCAAGACGACCACGCTGCGCGCAATCTCCGGGATGATCCACCCGCGGCGCGGCCGCGTCACGTTCGCCGGTAAGGACGTGACCGGCCGGTCCGCGGAGCGGATCACGCGGCTTGGCCTGGTCCACATTCCCGAGGGACGTGGGCTCTTTCCGAACATCAGCGTCGAGGACACACTTCGGCTCGTTTCCAACACCGCGGGACACGACGTCGACATGAAGCCGGCGTTCGAGCTGTTTCCAAGATTGCGCGAGAGACGGACGCAGCTGGTCGGCACGCTGTCCGGCGGAGAGCAGCAGATGGTCGCCCTCGCGCGCGCGATTCTGTCGAGACCGCGCCTGGTGATGATCGACGAGATGTCGCAGGGCCTCGCGCCCACGGTCGTGCGGCAGCTGTTCGACATCATCCGCGTGTTCCGCGAGCAGGGAATCGCGGTGCTGCTCGTGGAGCAGTTCGTCGAGTCGGCGCTCGACGTCGCCGATCGCGCATTCGTCTTCGAGCACGGAACGATCGGCCTCAGCGGTGAGGCAAGCGAGCTGCGCGCCGACCGCAAGCTGGTCGCGGGCTCGTACCTCGGCACGGCGGTCGAGGACGGGGCTGCCATCGGGGTCGCGAACGGCAATGGCAACGGCAACGGCCATCACCTCGACCCGGCGCTGATGGAGACGGTCGCGGTAAGGCTGCCCGCGAAGGTCAAGCGCGCGCTCGAGCAGCGAGCCGAGGCCGAGGGCCGGCCGGCCGGCGCGCTCGCGATCGAACTCTTGCAGCAGGTGGACAGGCAATGAAACGACTCCTCATCGCGACCAACTGCGCCGTCGTGGCCATCGCGGCGATGGTCCTCGTGCCGGCGTTCGCGCTCGCCGACGCTCCGTCGAGCTACACGAGCTTCGGCTACGCGACGGGCGTGCACGGCATCGCGGGCAGCGATGCGTTCCCGAACTTCCAGAACGGCGCGGTCAACAACCGGTATCCGATGGCCGAGGTCCAGCAGGACGCGAGCCCGTCGTCGACCGCGAAGGCGACGTACTCCGACAGCGGTCCGGCCGCCGCGACCGTCGGCTCGCAGTACAACCAGAGCTGCAGCACGTCGGGCAACCAGCCTCCGCCGCCGCAGATCTGCGACAACCCCAACAACCAGGTGCCGTACGCGACCGCGACCAATCCCGGTCCATCGCACGGCCATGTGGACACGTGCAACGGATGCGGGAGCGGTCCGTACGCCGATGCGACCGCGAACGCCATGGACGCCGCCGCATCCGCGTACTACTCGGGCGGCGGCACGCAGCCGTTCAGCGGCGCCTGGGGTCAGACCAACACCGCGATGGACTCGGGCGGAAAGCTGACAGTCACGACGCATTCGGCTGTCGACAGCTTCACGTTGGGCACCGTCCAGGTGAGCAAGGTCGCGGTGGACATCAACGCGTTCAGCGCGTTGTCGGGTGCCGGCGGCGACGCGCACGTCACCGCGGGCCAGGTGACGAACAACGGCCAGCCGTTGGCGGTCAACGACCAGGGCGTGACCATCGTCGACCAGCACCCGGTGCCATGCCCGTCGGCGCCGCAAGCACCCGTCCCCGTTCAGGCGCCGGCTCCTCCGTCTCCGCCTTCAACCGGAGTGCTTCCGCCCCTCCCGGTTGGCGGCTCGACCGGTACGAGCGGTGGCACGACCACGACCCGGCCTAGCACCTCGTCCGGCTGCACCCCTGTCGTCAATCTGACCTACATCACGATCTTCACGGTCGCGCCGACGAAGACGATCGACGGCGGGCACGTCACGATCTGGGCGACCGGCCTGCACATCAAGATCACGCAGCCTTCGCCGGGTCCGGGCGTCCCGAGCCAGAGCGCCGAGTACGTGCTCGGTGAGGGCTTCGTCGACCTCCAGACGGGCAACGGCGCCGCGTTCGGTTTTGGGGGCTTCGGTGGGTTTGGCGGCGGCTTCGGCGGTGGCGATTTCGGTGGGTTCGGCGACACGACCGGCGCAGGTGGCGCCGGCAACTCTCCGGTCGCTCAGCTCGGCACGGCACTGGCGGCCAACCGCATCCCCCTCGCGTTCATGTTCCTGACGCTCGAGGCGCTGCTCCTGGCCTCGGCCGCTGCATGGGTGTGGGCGCGGAGCACGCCGGCGGATGTGGTGCCGGAGGAGGTCCTGACGCCGTGATCACGTCGCGGCGGTCGACTCGCGTGCATTGCCCCACCGACGACTGGACGTTCGACGCGCGCTACACGCAGGGACGATGCCCGATCTGTGGATGGGCTCCCGAGGGCGCTGCCGCAGCGCCGCGATGGCTGTCGGTCGTCAACCGCCTCGACTGGGACATGCTCGGGCTGCTGCTGCTCGCCGACGTCCTTGTGCTTCTGGGATTGATCGTGGCGCACGCCGCGGGGATCATTCCGACGCAGGTCGTCGCCGGCGCTCCTCACACAGGCGGCGCGGCCGCCGCGAGCGCCGCGCGTCTCCACTAGCTCTTCTTCTTGATTCGGACCTCGTAGCCCTCGCCCGAGGGATTCACCTCGACGTCACCGGCGCGCAACCGCACGCCGTTCTCGGTGCGGGAGGCGACGACCTCACCATCGAATACGAGCTCGGCAAAGCGCCAGTCGCGGCCGTGTTTGCGCATGCGAACCACCACACCCTGAGGGCTTCGCCAGACGCCTTCGCCTGAGGCTTTGAAACCTTTCGTGACCAGCTCGCCGATCTCGTCCGGCGTCGTCTCGGGCGGCGGTTTGGCCGCCGGCCAGACCACCGGCTTGTCTTTCTCGGCGCTCGGCCCCGGCAAGACACGCAGCTCCGGCTTGCGCGCGTGCGCCTGCTCGAGGGAAAGGCGCAGCAGCTCGGAGCCTTCCTCCTGCGCGAAGAAAGCGCCAGAGATGCGCGAGGGATCGTGTGAACGCCGCATGCAGTTGGTGCAGTCGGCCTCCGCGCCGGCGGCGGAGTAAGAGCCCTCGCCCAGGACCTGACCGCACAGGGTCGTCACAGGACCGCTGCGTGGAACCTTCGGAGTCAGATGAATCCGCCCGCCGGATTTGCGACGGACGGACTCGAGCTTGACCTGATGCACGCCCTAAATCATGGGCGCTTCCATCCAGCCGCTCTTGCTCTAGCCCTTCTTCTTGCTCGCCTGCGCGTTGCTGATCCGCGCGGCCCGCGACTTGCTCATGCCCTTGTTCTTCAGCGCTTCGTACGTCTTGGGCTTCTTGATCGAAGGCCCGTGTTTCTTGCCTGGCAAGACCACACCTCCATCCCGTGTTTTGGGCGCCAAAAACACCCACCCATGGAACGCTCGAGCGGGCTCGAGGCCCCGGCGTCAAAGCTTGCGTAAACGGCAGGTAACGGTTGTCGGGTGGGCGCTTATGTAGCAGCCATGAGCCTCCTCATCGTCCCGCCGACCCGGCCTGCGCGCCGCCCGACGCTGCACCTGGCGGAGGAGTCGCACTTCGATCCGCGAGCGGTCCGGCTGGCGATCGCGGCCCTCGAGCGCTCGGCCAGGCGCGCACCGACCATGGGAATGTCGATCCGCAGCGACCTGCCCGGGCTCAAGGTCGCGGACGTTCGGTGGGCGCTGTCCGGATTGCCGTCGCCGGGCGACTACCGCGTCGTGATCAAGCCGCTCCGGTACCGCACGCGGCCGTCGCTTTCGGGGCTCTGCGAGTTCGACGTGGGCCGGATCATCCTCCGCGTGCCGGAACCCTTCCGGCCGTTCTCGGAGCTCGTCTACATCAACGCCCGGCGCAAGCCGGGGAAAGGCATGAGGTTCGCGTGGCTGTCGGAGCGCGTGCGGTTCCGGACGCGGCGCGACGTTTTGCGCTTCGTATACCTCCACGAGTGGATGCACTGGTATCTGCGCGAGATGCGAGGCCGGCGGGCGGGAGCGGAGACTGCCTGCGATCGCTTTGCGCTGCGCAATTTCCGGCGCCGTCAGGTCAGGGTCGACGATGCGATCGAGGCGCTGCAGGGGACGCGGATGCAGACCCTGCCCGATTGGGTTCGCGCCGCCGCGTAACAGTTCGCGCCGTTCGGGCGTAAAACATGCGTGCGAGCGCTTGCCCTTGTTGCGGTCGGAGTAGTTCTTGTCAGCTCGTGCGCTGCAGTTCACCCGCCGGCGGCCGCAAGTGGCGCCCGTCTCGCATCCCCTTCGACGGAGCCGACATCGACTTCGACAGGCCCGTCGTCCATCCAGCTTTCGGTCCCCACGGCCAATGTGCTTTGGGCGCTGGCCGACTACACCGCTCTCTACCGGTCGATCGATCGAGGATCGACGTGGGAGCAAACCTCGATTCCGACCATGTTCGGAATCCGGCCGGTCGTCTCGTTCATCGACGACCACGAAGGCTGGCTCCTGGCGCCAGGCTCTCCGACGACCCAGTGCGACGAGGCCAACGCCACCGTGTGGCACACGGCAGACGCGGGCAACACGTGGCAGCAGCTCGGCGCTACAGGCATGGCGCCTGCCCAGTGCAAGAACGGCATCTGGTTTGCGGACGCCAAGCACGGATTTATTACGGCGTGGGATGACAACCATCCCGCGAGGATCTACCGGACGTCCGACGGAGGGGCGACATGGAGCCCGACTGCGCTGCTACCCAATCCCCCGAACTACCAGTCCGCCGGGGGCGGGGTCGGCTGGCAGGTCACGTGGATCAAGTCGTTCGGCACGGATGCGTATCTCGGGGCGAATGGCACGCCGTACATCTTCGAATCGACCGATGGTGGCGCTGGGTGGCAGTGGGTGACCAAGACCCCAACTCCAAGCGTCGTGCTGGTGACCGAGTCGCGCTGGCTTGACTTCAGCGATCCAAGCCAGCCGATGGAGTCGCTGAACGGTGGTCAGCAGTTCCATGCGTTCACGACCGACTTCAGAAGCGATGGCGAGGGAACGGCGTTCGTGTTTGCCGGCGCGAGCGTCGGCTACGCGAGTGCCGGCGGTTTGCTGCAGCGGACCGTGGACGGCGGAACTCGCTGGACGCGAATCTTGGCTCCGGGCTCGAGGCCGACACCCAACCCCACCGTTTTGAGCGCTCCTTCGACCGACGTGGTGTGGGCACTCGACGGGACCCGACACCTGTACCGCTCGACCGACGGGGCCAAGACTTGGGAGCAGAAGGCGATGCCGGCCTACACCGGCCCGTCCGGTGTCGAACCGCTGATGGCCTTCGCCGACGACCGCCACGGCTGGGTCATGGTCCGTTATGCGGCGTTTATGTCAGCGTCATCTCCGCCGTCGGACGGCGTGTGTCTGAGCCAGGAAATTCAGCTCTGGCGCACCGACGATGCCGCGACCACCTGGACCCTCGTTTCGTTCGCCGAGATGTCCGGCGATACTCCAGGCTCGGTCGGTGCGAGTGACTGCAAGGACAGCATGTACTTCGCGGATGCCCAGCACGGCTTCATCGCCGTCTCCGGATCGATCGAACAGATCGTCTACCGCTCGTCGGACGGCGGCGTGACCTGGACCCGTTCGCAATTCCCAGTTCCGCCGGCCGGGCCCACAAACGGGCGAGTGGTGGCGATCAAGGCATTAGGCAACGAAGTGCGAGCGTTCGCGCCGCCTTACGTATACGGCTCGGCCGACGCAGGGGCGACATGGCACTGGCTCTGTGAGACACCTTTTGCGGTATCGAACCTTGCGTTCGTCACGGCGTCACGCTGGGTTGCGCTCAACCCGTTCGGCCCATCGACCGAGACGACTGACAGCGGTGCTACCTGGCATCCGTTCGCAACGCATTACACGCAGGCCTCGCTGTTCGCTCCGCAAGCCGTCTTCGCCGACGCGTCGGTGGGCTACGCCAGCGCAGGCAACAGGATCCAGCGGACCGAGGATGGCGGCGCCCACTGGAGCTCCACAGGCACGCCTGGCACGTAGCATCGGTGCGTGCCAATCAGCGTTCTGGGGTTCGACGGCGACGACACGCTGTGGCACAGCGAGACTCGATTCCACGTCACGCAGGCGGAGTTCCGCGATCTGCTGAAGCGGCATGTCCCGGACGCCGACGTCGACGCACGTCTCGCGGCGACCGAGATGCGCAATCTCTCGATCTACGGGTACGGCGTCAAGTCCTTCACGCTGTCGATGCTCGAAACCGCGATCGAGGTCACCGAGGAGCGGATTCCGACGTCTGACCTGCACGTGATCCTCGAGTGGGGCAAGCGCATGCTGATGGAACCGACGGAATTGCTCGACGGCGTCGAGGACACGCTGCGGGCAGTGAGCGACCAGTGCGACCTGCTGCTCATCACCAAGGGCGACCTCTTCGATCAGGAGAGCAAGCTCGCGCGGTCCGGGCTCGGCGACCTGTTTGTGGGCGTCGAGATCCTTAGCGAGAAGAGCGAACAAACCTATCGCGGAGTTTTCGAGCGGCGCGGCATCAAGCCCGACGAGTTCGTCATGGTCGGAAACTCGCTGCGATCGGACATCGTTCCCGTGGTCTCGCTCGGCGCGCGCGCCATCCACATCCCGTACCAGGTGACCTGGGAGCACGAGCAGGTGCCCGAGGATCAGCTTCCGAAGAACGGATGGCGGCGGCTCGCCTCAATCCGCGAACTCCCGCGCGCTTTGGCCGCGATATCAGGCGTTCGGGAGCACCAAAACCCCGGATAGGCGCGCCTATCCGGGGGTCAGGCCACTCCCTCCCGAGCGCCCCCGCCGGTCATCAACAGACCGAGCCTCTCCTCCGGCGTGTCCGGCCCGACGATAGTGACGATCCGGCCTTCATACATGACCGCAATGCGGTCGGAGAGTGAACGCACCTCGTCGAGCTCGGCGGATACCAGGAGCACCGCCGCGCCTTCGTCCCGCTCCTTGACGATCTGGCGGTGGATGAACTCGATGGCGCCGATGTCGACGCCGCGCGTCGGCTGCGCAGCCAGCAGCACCTTCGGGCGGCTGCCCATCTCGCGGGCGACGATCACCTTCTGCTGGTTTCCGCCGGAGAGATTGCGCGCGGCGACCTCGATGCTTGGTGTGCGGATGTCGAAGTCCTTGACCAGGCCACGGGCCCAATCGCGAATCGCGACGAGCCGCAGCACGATGTGGCGCCACGAGAAGCGCGGTGCGCGTTCGCGGCCGAGGATCGAGTTCTCGGCGATGGAAAAGCTCAAAACCAATCCGGTGCCGCGGCGATCCTCGGGGATGAACGCCACGCCCGCGTCGCGCTCGGTGCGCGCGTCCATGGTCGTGATGTCGCGACCGCCGAGCGACACGTGACCGCCGGTGGCGCGTCGCGTGCCCGCGAGCACCTCCATCATCTCGCTCTGCCCGTTGCCTTCGACGCCGGCGATGCCGAGGATCTCGCCATAGCGGAGCTCGAACGAGACGCCCTTCAGCGCCGGCACGTCCTGGTCGGAGCTCGCCGTCAGCCCGTCGACCTTCAGCGCGACGCCGCCCGGCTTCGCGGGTTTCTTGTCGACGCTGAGCAGGACCGCGCGGCCGACCATGAGGGTGGCGATCTCCTCTTCGTTGGTCTCCTTGGTGATGAGATGCCCGACCACCTTGCCCCGTCGCATCACGGTGATGCGGTCGGAGATCTCGAGCACCTCCTTCAGCTTGTGGCTGATGAAGATGATGGTCTTCCCCGACTTGACGAGGTCGCGAAGGACACCGAAAAGCTCGCGGCTCTCCTGCGGTGTCAGGACGCCGGTCGGCTCGTCGAGGATCAGGATGTTGGCGCCGCGATAGAGCACCTTGACGATCTCCGCGCGCTGCTGCAGGCCGACCGGTAGATCGCCCATGCGCGAATCCGCGTTCAGCGCGAGGCCGTAGCGCTTCGTCAGGTCGGCGATCGCCGCGCGGGCGTGGGCGCGGTCATAGAAATCCGGGCCCGTGACGGGTTCGCGGCCGAGCATGATGTTCTCGCCGACCGAAAAAACCGGGATGAGCATGAAGTGCTGGTGCACCATTCCGATGCCGAGCGCGATCGCGTCGCGGGGACCGGTGATGTGTACCTGCTTGCCGTTGATGAACACCTCGCCGGAGTCCGCATGCACGAGCCCGTAGAGCTCGTTCATCAAAGTGCTCTTGCCGGCGCCGTTCTCTCCGACGAGCGCATGAATCTCACCCTGGCGCACGCTGAAATCGACGTGGTCGTTCGCCAGCACGCCGGGAAAGTGCTTGGTGATCCCGCGCATGTCGACGGCGAGGCCCGACGTGTCGCTCATTCCGATCCCGGCACGTAGGGCAGCCCGTCAGCTGCGGGCGGAGTGGCGCGGCCCACGACGCCCGCGAGAACGAACAGCGTGAAGATGTACGGCAGCATCTTCAGGAGGTACGGGGAGATGTGGATGAATGAGTTGTACCCGTAGATCGCCTCACCGAGCCCGAAGATCAGGCAGGCGACGAACGCACCGAAAGGCGTCCACTTGCCGAAGATCATGGCGGCGAGCGCGATGTACCCGCGGCCGTCGGTCATGTTCTGCACGAACGTGTTGGAGATTGCGATCCCCAGGTAGGCGCCAGCCAGTCCGGACAGCAGTCCGCTCGTCAGGACGGCGCCGTAACGGATGCGGAACACGTTGATGCCCGCGGTGTCGGCCGCCTGCGGGTGCTCACCCACCGACCGAATGCGCAGCCCTAGCCGGGTCCGGAACAGGACGACATGCGTCAGCACCAGCAGAATCAGCGCTATGTAGACGATCACGTTCTGCTGGAACAGGACCTGGCCGATAAATGGGATCTGGCTGAGGACCGGAATGTTGACGTTGGGCAGGAGCTCATCGTTGGTTACGTGGCCGACGTCGTTGACTCCGTACAGGGGGCCGATCAGGAAGACCGTCAAGCCGGCGGCGAAGATGTTGATCGCGATCCCACTGACGATCTGGTCGGCGCGGAACCGGATGGACACGACGGCGTGGATGAGCGCCATCAGCCCGCCGGCGATCATGGCCACGATCGTCGCGAGCCAGGGATTGTGCAGGTGCAGGTCCGCGAACACGGCGAAGAAGGCGCCGGTCAGCATCATGCCCTCCATCGCGATGTTGACGACACCGCTCCGCTCCGAGGTGACGCCGCCCAAGGCGGGGAGGAGGAACACCACGGCGGCCGCGAGCGTTGCCTGCCAGAGGCCGGGCGTGAGCAGCAGGTGGCCGATGTCGGCGAGCGCGCTCATGCGGTCTCAGGAGGTGGCGCTGCCGCCTCGGTCATCATCGGCGCCGCCGGAGGAAGCTCACTCGGGAGCGCAGGCGGTGGACGTAGACCGGGGATAAGGCTGCGGATCTGGCCGACGAAGTTGCCGGCGATGCTGAAAAGGATCAGCGCCTGGAGGACGAGCACGAGGTTGGAGGACAGGCCCGCGTCGCTCTGCATCACGGCGCCGCCCGAATGCAGCGCGCCGAACAGGAGAGAGGCGAGGACTATCCCGACAGCGCTGCCGAGACCGAGCAGCGCGACCGCGATGGCGTCGAACCCCGTGGTGTCGCTGAAGTACTTGTCGGTCATCTGCTTGTCCACGCCGGCGATCTGAATCGCGCCCGCAAGGCCGGCGAACGCTCCCGCGATCAGCATCGTCACGATGATCGTCCGCGGCACGCTCACGCCCGCGTAGCGCGCGGCCTTCTGGCTCTGGCCCACCGCGCGGAGCTCGTAGCCAAGCGATGTCCGCCACAAGAGGAATGCGAAGACGGCGGCGGCGGCGAATGCGATGAGCAGGCCCGTATGCACGCGAAACACGCTCGACGGCAGTCCGAAAACGATGAGGGTGTTGCTCGCGGGGAAGAAGGTCGGGAGCCGGCCGCTGGTTGAGATGGGCGAGGATGCGGAGAAGGCGCCGGGGGCTTGCAGTGGTCCTCCGATGATGAGGTAGCGGATAAGCCACAGGGCGACGTAGTTGAGCATGATCGTGGTCACGACCTCATGCGCGCCGACCGTCGCCTTGAGCACGCCGGCAATGCCCGCCCACAGCGCGCCGGCGATCATTCCGGCGATCAGCTCGAGCGGGAGCAGCGCGATCCCCGGAAGACCTCCGAGCTTGGTGCCGACGATCACGCAGGCGATCGTGCCGACCAGCAACTGGCCCTCGGCTCCGATATTGAAAAGGCCGGCTCGAAATGGAAGAGCGACCGCGACACCTGCGGTGATGAGGGGCGTGAGGTAGACGATCGTGTTCGACAGCTCGAGGGCAGGGTTCTCTCCGCCGCCGCAAAGGATGCCAACGCCACACAGCAGTCCCTGGTAGGCGCCTAGAGGATTGGCGCCCGTGACCAGGACGATGATTCCACCGATCACGAACGCAAAAAGGACCGAGCCCAGTGGAACCGCGAGACCGCTAAATCGCGTCAGGACTCCGGGGCGGGGGCGGGATTTGCGTCCCGCCCCCGTGGCGACGGCTATTAGGAGACGACGTCCGGGGGCGTCTTCGAACCGGACTTCATCGCCGCGGCCAGGCTGTCGACCTCGGTTTTGATGTCGGCGGGCAGGCTGAAGTTGTCGACCTGGTAGCCGGTTGCGTCGTTGGCGAGGCTGAACCGGTTCGCGCCGCCCTGGAACTTGCCGTCGACGACGCTCTTGATCGCGTCGTAGACCGCGACGTCGACCTTCTTGAGCGCGCTTGCGATCACCGACTGGTCCGCGTCCTTCTGGTCCGCATCCACGCCGAAGCTGTAGACGTGAGCCGCGCCCGCAGCCTGCAGGGCGCCAAGGCCGCAGCCGCCCGCGACCTGGAAGACGAACTCAGAACCCTGCGCGATCTGAGGGTTGGCGACGGCTTTGCACTTGTCGGGGGCGTCGAAGTTGTTGGAGTAGCCGATGAGGACCTTGATGGACGGGTCGTATATCTTGGCGGCCCACTGGTAGCCGGCGAGGTAGTGGTCGACCGGCGGGATCTTGATGCCGCCGACCGCGCTGATCACGTGGGTGTTCTTAGGCGCTTTGCCCTGCTTCTCGAGCAGGCCCGCGATCGCACCCACAAGGGCGCCGGACTCCTGCTCCTTGAAAAGCAGGTCCATCACATTGGTCTGCTTGAGGTCGTTGAAGTTCGCGTCCGTGCCGGCGCCGTCGACGATCGCGAACTTGATGTTCGGGAACTGCGCGGCGACCGTGCCGATGGCGGGCTGCATCAAAAAGCCGTTGCCCACGACGAGGTCGTAGCCCTTCTGCGCGAAGTTGGTGAGGTTGGGCACATACTCGTCGCCGCTCTTGGATTCGATCACGTCGCCCTTGATACCGAGCTGCTTGATGGCGTTCTGCAGACCCACGTAGGCAAGGTGGTTGAAGGACTTGTCGTTGAGTCCGCCGGTGTCGGTCACGAGCCCGACCTTGATCTGCTTGGTGGACCCACCACCGGTGCTGCCACCGCAGGCCGTCGCGAGCACCATCGCCACGGCCAGAACACCCAGGAACCTAAGGCGGTTATGACCCATCCTCGTCGCTCTCCCTTACAAGTGAAAATCCCAGTTTCAACTGGGCACGAATTCGCGCGGTCGGGCGGATTGTACACCTGCAAATCCGCACGGAAAGGACACGAAAATTGACGATGTGAACGCGCTCTTGAGCATCGGGCGCAAACGTGACGGCCATGAGCTGTCACCTGAAGAGATCGACTTCCTGGTGAACGGGTACGTCTCGGGCGCCATCGCCGACTACCAGATGGCGGCGTGGTTGATGGCCGTGTGCATACGCGGCATGACTTCCGCCGAGACTCTGGCGCTGACGCAGGCGATGATCGCAAGCGGCGAGGTGCTCGACCTGCGCGCCATTCCAGGTGTCAAGGTCGACAAGCATTCGACCGGCGGCGTCGGCGACAAGGTGACGCTGATCGCGGCGCCGCTCGCCGCCGCCTGCGGGGTGAAAGTTCCGAAGCTGAGCGGCCGCGGCCTCGCCCACAGCGGAGGCACGCTGGACAAGCTCGAGTCGGTGCCAGGCCTGACGGTCGAGCTCGCGCCGGAGAGGTTCATCGAGCAGGTGCGCACGATCGGGATCGCGGTCGCGGGCCAGTCGCCCCGGATGGTGCCGGCCGACAAGATGCTCTATGCACTCCGTGACGTCACGGCCACGGTGCCGTCGGTGCCGCTGATCGCCTCGAGCGTCATGTCCAAGAAGATCGCCGCCGGCGCAGACGCGATCGTGCTCGACGTGAAGTTCGGCCGCGGCGCCTTCATGCCGGACGTGGCGTCGGCCAAGGAGCTGGCGCACGAGATGGTCACGCTTGGCGAAGGGGCGGGACGGCGGACCGTCGCTCTCGTCACCGCGATGGACAACCCGCTCGGCCGCACCGTCGGCAACGCCCTGGAGGTCCAGGAGGCGCTCGACGCCCTTGCCGGCGAGGGAGATGAGGAGCTGCTCGAAGTCTGCGTGCGCGTGACGCGTGAGATGTGCGACCTGGCCGGGATCGAGGCCGACGTAGAGAAGGTTCTGAAGTCGGGCGCCGGGCGCGCGAAGTTCGAAGAGATGCTGGCGGCTCAGGGAGGTCACCTCGAGCAGGGCTTGCCCGTGGCGCCGGTGCAGGATCCGATCACCGCGGAACGAGACGGCTTTGTCGAATCGATCGATGCGCTGGAGATCGGTCTGGCGGCGGTCGATCTCGGAGCGGGCCGCATGCGCAAGGAGGATCGGATCGACCACGCCGCCGGGTTCGTGATCGAAGCACCGGTCGGAGCTCGCGTGAAGAAAGGCGATGCGCTGGTGACGCTGCACGCGCGCTCTCACGAGCTGGTCGATCGCGTCGGTGATCGCGTGCGGCAGGCGTGGCGCATCAGTGATCGCGAGGTGAAACGGCCGCCGCACGTCCTCGCCCGAATCGCGGATTAGTATTCCGCCGTGGCCGTGACCGAGAAGAAGTACCACGTCGGCCTCGGTCCAGGCGACGTGGGGGATTACGTGCTCGTGCCGGGAGATCCGTTCCGCACGCCGCTGATCGCGAAGCACCTCGACGGAGCGAAGGAGATCGCGTTCAGTCGCGAATACCGCACGTTCACGGGCACGGTCGACGGCACGAAAGTCTCGGCGATGTCGACCGGGATGGGCGGCCCGTCCGTGGCCATCGGCGTGGAGGAGCTGCACGAGCTCGGCGTGCACACGCTGCTGCGGGTCGGCACGTGCGGCGCGCTGCAGCCGCAGGTGAAGATGGGCGAGCTCGTGATCGCGCTCGCCGCGGTCCGGAGCGAGGGGACGCCCGACGGTTACGTGCCCAAGGAATATCCGGCTGTGGCGTCACTCGACGTCGTCAACGCGCTGATCGAGGCGGCGGAGGCGTCGGGCGTGCCGTATCACGTCGGCGTCATGCGCTCGGTCGACGCTCTTTACTCCGACCTCGTGCCCGACCAGATGCCGCGCCCGGATCTGCGGGAGGAGCTGGAGATGTGGTCACGCTCGGGCGTGCTCGGCAACGACATGGAGACGTCGACGCTTTTCGTGGTGTCGCGGCTCCGAGAGATGCGCGCCGGGACGGTGTGCCTGTGCGTCGACGAGGTCGGCGCCGGCGAGATCCATCACCTCGATCCTTCGTATATGGACCGCATGCTGTCTGTCGCGGTTGACGCAATCCGCCGCCTCATCGCTCGCGATACCCGTGCCTCTTCACGTAAGTAAGCACCCGCTCGTCGCGGACAGCCTGCGTGGGCTGCGCGACGAGGGGACCGAACCCGAAGAGTTCCGCACGCTCGCGCGCAACGTCATCACGATGCTGCTGTACGAGGCGACCGCGGACCTGCCCGTGCGTCGGGGCAAAGTCCGCACACCGCTCGCGGAGGCGGATGCGGTCGAGCTGGAGGAGGAGGTCGTCGCGATTCCGGTCCTGCGCGCGGGCCTGGGGCTGCTGGCGCCGGTGTTGGAGCTGCTGCCGCGCGTTTCGGTCGGCTACCTCGGCCTCGAGCGCGACGAGAAGACCGCGATCGCGCGCATCTACTACAACAAGCTGCCGCGGATGCAGGGCAAGGTGCCGCTGCTGCTCGACCCGATGCTGGCGACCGGCGGGTCGGCCGCGCAGGCGTTGGACCTGATCAAAGAGGCCGGCGGCCGCGGGACGCGGATGGTGTGCGTGGTGGCTGCGCCGGAAGGGGTGAAGGTCCTCGCGGAACGGCATCCCGAGGTCGACGTGTATACCGCGGCCCTGGATTCGCATCTCAACGATCGGGCGTACATCGTGCCCGGCCTCGGCGACTTCGGGGACCGGCTGTTCGGGACGGGCTGAGGTGCCGCATTGCCGGATATGCGCGCCGATCCGGGGTTTGGCCTGCCGTGGATGCCTGATTTAGCGGCCAAAGCGGTAGTTACGCTGGCGCGCCTGATGCGCGACCGGCTGAGCTAGACCGGCAGAAGGCAGTCGATCTCGTCGCGTTCGCGATAGAACTCGATGCTCGGGCGGGTGGGGTCAGGTCGCATCGACTTCTCGAGCGCGTCGAACGTTGGTCCGATGCGGTCATAGACCTCCGGCGGCTCACCTCGCAGCTTGGCCCGCAGGTAGCGTCCGCCGGGTAGAACGCCGGACTCGAGGCCGAGAGCGCCGGGATCATCGCCAGGCTTGGCCTCGACGCAAACCCAGTACTCACCGGTGGGAGGGTCGATCGCACCGTAGAACTTGCGGCCGCGCGTGCTGACGAGCTGCTCGAGGCGGTCCCAGCTGCGCTGGATGTTTTCGATCGGAAAAGTCGTACGCAAGAACATCACCCGAACGTCGTGGCGCAAAACGACGCTAGCCGAATCGGGCTTCATAGGCCACATTGTTGCAGCGCCGAAGTTCGTCGTCGGTCATTCCGACCGATGACATCACGTCGAACTCGTGCGTCAGCGTCGTGACCGCCACAGTCCGAGAGTCGGTGCTGATCGTGCACCGCACCCCATCGCGCACCAGGCGTGGCATCGGATGCTGGGACAGAGAGTGGACCGCCTTGCACTTCCAGTTCGCCGTAGGGCACATGTCGAGCACGATCCCTTCGCTCCGGACGCGGTCGACGATGCGCGGATCGCGAGCGCCGATCACACCGTGGGCGATGCGCTCGACGCCAAGATCCAGCGCTTCCTCGACGCTCGACGGCTCGCCTGCCTCGCCGGCGTGGCACGTGAGGTGCAGGCCCGCCGCGCGAGCCGCTTCGAAAGCCGGACGCTGCAGTGCCGCGGGGTATCGGGCTTCATCGCCGGCCAGGTCGAAGCCGACGACGCCATGACCGGCAAACGTCCCCGCGACGCGTGCGAGCTCGACGTTGTCCTCGGGCGCGTGCTGGCGCATCGCGCAGACGATCGCCACGGCGGTGATCGGCCCGGCGGTGAGGCCGCGACGCACCGCGTCGATCACCTCGGCAATCGACAAACCCTCGGCCAGGTGTAGTCGAGGCGCCCACCGCACCTCGAGGTAGTCGATGTTGTCCGCGGCCGAGTCGACGCATAGCTCGTACGCGATTCGCTCCAGCGCCGCCGCTGTCTGCATCACCGCAATCGCGTCGTCGAAGTACTTGATGTACTGCGCCTGGCTCGGGCAATCGTCGGGCGCGGTCATGCGCAGGTCGGTGCGCCCCGACAGCTCTTGCGCGGTCGCAATGCGCACGGCGCCGTCGAGATGGCAGTGCAGCTCGGCCTTCTTCCAGCCGAGAAAACGGGACTGCTCGGTTATGTCAGCGAGTAGATGTGCGGCAGCTCGCGATACAGCCCGGCGTAGTCGAGGCCGTAGCCGATCACGAAACGGTCGGGGATGATAAATCCCGTGAAGTCGATCTTGACCTCGACCTGCCGTCGCGCCGGCCGGTCGAGAAGCGCGGCGAGGCGGACCGAAGCCGCACCCAGGCGCGCGATCCGGCGCCGGATCACATTCACGGTCAACCCCGAGTCGACGATGTCCTCGACCAGCAGCACGTGCCGTCCCACGAGGGGGCCTTCGACCATGTGCGCAAGTCGCAGCCTGCCGCTGCTCGCAGTGCCCGCGCCGTAGCTCGAAGCGCGCACGAACTCGAGCTCGGCGGGAATCGAGAGGCTGCGCAGCAGATCCGCCGCGAACACCGTCGCGCCCTTGAGGATCACGACCATGACGAGCGGCGTGTCGATGTCGGCGTAGGTCTCCGAGATCTTCCGCCCGAGGCGGTGGACGCGCCGAGCGATCTGGTCGGCGGTGATCATCGGGCGACCGTTGGCCCGGTCAAGTCGCAGTTCTGTGGTCTGCACCGGCTCGGTGAGCACCTCAGTCATGCACGTTGAATTTTAAGACGCGCTCAGACCCCGATCGGATGCCACACCGTCTTCATTTCCATGAAAGCGGCGATCAAATAAGGACTGCGTTCATCCTCTGCGGTCTTTATCACTCGCTTCACGTTGCCTGCCGCTGATTCCTCGATTGCTTTGATTTCGTCGGCGGTGCAGCCGGCCGCATCGATCGCGTTCACGTCCATGTGAGAAGCGAGCCACGGAAGCAGTTCCTTGCGCTGCCCGCTGAGAATGTTGATCACTCCGGCCGGGACGTCACTCGTGGCCATGACCTCCGCCAGCGTAAGCGCGGCAAGGGGTTGCGATTCCGCCGCGAGGGCAACGACCACATTGCCTCCGCACAGCGCGGGCGCAATCCTGCGCACCAGGCCGGCGAGCGGGGCCTCATCTGGCGCGACGATGCCGACGACACCGGTCGGCTCCGGAATCGTGAAGTTGAAGTAAGGACCGGCCACGGGATTGACCGTGCCCGTGACCTGCGAGAGCTTGTCGGTCCAGCCCGCGTACCAGACCAGCGTCTCGACCGCGGAGTCGAGCTCACGTCGGGATCGCACGCCGCCGCCGAGCAGCTCGACGAACTGCGCAGCCCGCCCGTCCAGCATCTCGGCCGCGCGGTACAGGATCTGGCCGCGATTCATCGCCGTCCGCCCCGCCCATCCGGGAAAAGCCGTGCGGGCTGCCCGGACCGCATCGCGCAGGTCCTTGCGCGAGCCGCGCGGGACGTTCACCTTTCCGCCGTTGGGCCGGTATGCGCGGCCGGATTCGGAGCGCACGAACTCGCCGTTGACGAAGAGCTTGTAGGTCTTGCGGACGTCCATCAGTTGAGGTCCAGGTACGGCAGCAATCCGTGCACGCCGCCTTCGCGGCCGAATCCCGATTCCTTGTAGCCGCCGAACGGCGACGTCGGGTCGAAGCGGTTGAACGTGTTCGCCCACACGACGCCTGCGCGCATGCGCTCGGCCATCCACAAGATGCGCGACCCCTTGTCGGTCCAGACGCCGGCGCTCAATCCGTACGGCGTGTTGTTGGCCTTTGCCACGGCCTCGTCCGGTGTGCGGAACGTCAGCACCGACAGGACCGGGCCGAAGATCTCCTCGCGCGCGATCCGGTAGGACTGCGAGACGTTGGTGAACAGCGACGGCGGGAACCAGAATCCGCGCGCCGGCAGCACGCATTCGGGCTGATAGAGCTCGGCGCCTTCCTCGATTCCAGACTCGACGAGGCCCTGGATCCTCTCCAGCTGCGCCCGCGAGTTGATGGCGCCGATGTCGGTGTTCTTGTCGAGCGGATCACCCAGTCGCAGCGTCGACAACCGGCGCTTCAGCTTTTCGAGCAGCGGCTCGGCGATCGACTCCTGCACGAGAAGCCGCGAGCCGGCGCAGCACACGTGGCCCTGGTTGAAGTAGATGCCGTTGACGATTCCCTCGACCGCCTGGTCGAGCGGCGCGTCTTCGAAGACGATGTTCGCCGCCTTGCCGCCGAGCTCGAGGGTGAGCCTCTTGCCGGTGCCGGCGATCGAGCGCTGGATGAGCTTGCCGACCTCGGTCGAGCCGGTGAACGCCACCTTCTTGACGCCGGGATGCGTGACCACGAGCGATCCGGTCTTGCCGGCGCCGGTGACGATGTTGACGACGCCCGGCGGAAGGTCGGCCTGCATGCAGATCTCCGCGAACAACATCGCGGACAGCGGCGTCGTCTCGGCCGGCTTCAACACGACGGTGTTGCCCGCGGCGAGCGCGGGCGCGATCTTCCACGCCAGCATCAGCAGCGGAAAGTTCCACGGGATGACCTGTCCGGCGACGCCGACGGGGCGCGATTTGCGGTTGGGAAACGCCCATTCGAGCTTGTCCGCCCATCCCGCGTAGTAGAAGAAGTGCGCGGCGCTCAACGGGATGTCGACGTCGCGGGACTCCTTGATCGGCTTGCCACCGTCCATCGTCTCGACGACGGCGAGCTCGCGTGACCTCTCCTGAAGGATGCGCGAGATGCGGAAGAGGTAACGCGCGCGCTGCGTCGGCGAGATACGGGCCCAGGAGTCGAAGGCTTTGTTCGCTGCCTTGACGGCGCGATCGACGTCGACCTCGTCGGCCTCGACCACCTCGGCGAGCTTCTGCTCGTTGGCGGGGTTGATGGTCGGGAATCGCTTCTTCGAATGCGCCTGCACGAACTTGCCGCCGATGAACAGGCCGTAGCGCGGCTGGATCTTGACGTGGTCGATGGCTTCGGGTGCGGGCGCGTACTCGAAGGTCTGCTTCGCGAGCGCCTGTGATTCCTTCTTCGTGATGGCCATCAGTCGACCGTGAAGTAATCGCCGGACTGATAGGCGCCCGAGCGCTCCTTGTCGATCTGCATGAGCACGTCGTTGAGCAGCGTCGACGCGCCAAGCCGCAACCGCTCAGGCGTCATCCACTCGGGACCGAGGGTTTCGTAGGTGATCACAAGGTATGCGATCGCCTGCTTCGCGGTCCGGATGCCACCGGCGGCCTTGAATCCAACCGCCCGGCCCGTCTCGCGCATGAAATCGCGGATCGCCTCTTCCATGACGAGCGCGATCGGGAGCGTGGCGGCGGGCTGCACCTTGCCGGTCGAGGTCTTGATGAAGTCCGCTCCGGCGGCCATCGCGAGAATGCTCGCCTTGCGCACGCTGTCGTATGTGCCGAGCTCTCCCGTTTCGAGAATCACCTTGAGATGCGCGTCGCCGCACGCCTCCTTGACGGCGACGATCTCGTCGTACACGCGCTGGTAATCGCCGGACAGGAACGCGCCGCGGTCGATCACCATGTCGATCTCCTGGGCACCGGCGCGAACGGCCTGCTCGGTCTCGGCGACCTTGATCGACGTGAAGCTCTGGCCCGAGGGAAACGCGGTGGCGACCGACGCGATGCGCACCGTGCTGCCTCGCAAGTGCTCGACGCAGTCCGCGATGCGCAGCGGGTAGACGCAAACCGCCGCCACCGACGGGATGGTGGCGTCGCCCGGCTTGGGCCGGACCGCCTTGGCGCACATCGCGGCGACCTTGCCCGGCGTGTCCTGGCCCTCGAGGGTGGTGAGGTCCATGCACCGGATGGCGAGATCGAGCGCCCACAGCTTCGACGACTTCTTGATCGAGCGCTTGGCGAGCGCCGCCGCCCGCTCGTCCGCCCCGACCTCGTCGACACTGCGCACGCCGCGCATCAGCGAGCCGAGGTGGGTGAGGGAGAGCGCGGTCGCCATGGGGGGATTATGCGACGCCGATTCCAGGGACCTACGGCCCTGGCGCGAAACGCGCTGGGGCCTACAACGTTGGCCCTGAGATGCGTGCCTGGCTGTGCATCGGCGCGATTGCGGTCTCGACCGCGGTCTTGAGCGCATGCGGGACACAATCGAGCAGCCCGTCACCGTCGTCTGCGCCGCCTCCTCCGCGATTCGGTGCCGCTGTCGCGTACGACGACGCCTCCCAACAGATGGTTTTGTTCGGCGGGCAGAGTAGTTCTTCGCCGCCGCTCGACGAGACCTGGACCTGGGACGGAGAGAGGTGGACGGAGGCTCACCTGGCGACCAGGCCCGCCCCCAGGACCTGGGCTCTCATGGCTTACGACGCCTCGCGGAAGGTCGTCGTGATGTTTGGCGGCACAGGCAAGGGAGCTGCAACTCGGTCGGCACCTGTGGACCTCAACGACACGTGGACGTGGAACGGCAGCAAGTGGATCCAGCAGCATCCCGCGCACTCTCCCAAGCTGGGCGCAGGCGGGTGGGAGTCAACGATGGCATCGGACCCGTCCAACGCCAGGATCCTTCTGACCGGTTTCGTCAACGACACTGCGATGAACATCACCGGCGAGACGTGGTCATGGGACGGCTCTGACTGGATCAACCTCGGGGTCGGGACGCCATCGACGCCGGGCAGGATGTTCAGCGATGGCCGACAGGTGTTCCTCATCGCGCAGCCGTTCTGGCCCGTCCACGGACGCTGGGTCTATCAGACGTGGCGCTGGGACACCAGCGCGTGGACACTGTTGAATCTCGAGCGAGACCTACCGGCGACAGTCGGCCTCGGCGGCATCGCATTCGACTGGCAGCATCAGGCGCTCGTAATGCTTAACGGGGACACGTGGACATGGGACCGGTCGAGCTGGTGGCGGCAGCATCCGCTGACGCAACCGACCGGCGCCGGTTACCTGGTTTACTTCGCCGCGCTGCACGAGGTCGTGGCGTGGGGCGACCAGTACGGAACTCCCGACAACGCCATGTGGCGGTGGGACGGGACGACCTGGAGCGTTCTACAGGCTGCGACTGTGAGGCCGCCGACGCCTTCACCGGCACCGGGCAGGGAGGTCGTTCAATCCGGGCCGATGACGCCTGACGACGCGGCCGCCCTGATCCGCAAGACCGTCACCACGGAATCGCCTGTCCTTCTGCCGGCATGGCTGCCCGCCGGGCTTGAGGCCACCGTGTCAGCTGGTCCCGATGGCTTCACGCTGCGCTACCTCAGTGACCAGCGCGACATCGACATCAACTGGGGCATTGTTGTGCCCAGTCCACCGCCGGCCCCGCCCGGCGCGGGCGGCGGACCGGTTCAGTTCCGCGGCGTTACCGCCGAGTACATGGTGCTCGACAAGACCGCGACCTACAGCTCGCGCTGGCTGATGTGGAGTGAGCCCGGTGTCATGGCGACGTTTCCCACGAAGAGCGGCGAAGTGCCGTTCTTCCTCAGCGCAGACGGTTTGACCGACGCCGAGTTCTGGCAGCTTGCCAACTCGCTGCACTAACCCGGCGCCGGTCCGTCGACGCTACTCCTTGATCGCCTCGGTGAAGGTCTCCTCGTCGAGGCCCTGCACGCCGGCGATCGTGGCTCGCCGATCGGTCCAGATCGGCCGCGCGACTCCGTTGAATGCGGCGATGCCTTCGTAGTCGCCGTACTGGTTGCCCAGGTCGGCTCCGCTGACAGTTTCATCGGTCGACGCGGTCGTGAGCCTGACGTTGGACGAGAACGACGCGCCTCTGTTGGTCGATTCGGCGAAGAAGACGTCCGTCGCCTTCCGGGTCGCGTCATTACGGCTGTCGTTCCAGCTGAGCACTACTGCTCCGGTGATCGGGTCGACGGCGAGCCACTGGTTGAACTGGTCGTTGGCGGCGCCGTCGTCGATCGTTCGTGAAGCGCTCCAGTTGGCGCCATCGTCCGATTGCGACTCGAAGAGCCTCGTGAAGCCGGCGCTGTTGACATCGGTCCATGAGCAGTACAGCCGCCCTCCGGCGTCTGCGCCGCAAGCGGGGTAGATCAAAGCGCCGCGAGAAGCCTGCGCCGGCGGCAGCGTCTGGAAGACCGCCGAGGTGTTTGCGATCAACCGCGCCGCACCGAATGACAGGCCTCCGTCGGTGGACTCGGCGACGCGGATCGCCGGGTTGATCGCGTCGGTCCAGGCAACGAAAAGCTTGCCGTCACTGGTGACGAACGGGTCGGCGCCGATCACCGCGGCCTGTCCGCCCTGGCTCGGGCTGACCTGCACAGGTGTGGAGAAGGTGACGCCATGGTCGGTCGAGCGGCTCAGCAGGATCACGTCGTTGTTCGACGACTTGCCGTTCCTGAAGCTGGCGTTGTCCCACGCCACGTAAACGGTGTTCTCAGGCCCGACCGTGATCATCGGCTTGTCGTTGAACTTGCCGGTGCCCACGTTCTGGTTGAAGTACGTCGCGGTCCACGTCTGCCCGTGGTCGCTCGAGCGCGCGACCGCCATCTCGGTGCCCGTGATCGATCGGAAGCTCGGGTTGAAGAAGACCACGATGTACGAGTAGAAGACGTTGCCGAGGGTGTCCCACGCGACACCGGGGTCTGATCCGAACAGCTGCCCGTTGCTCGACAGCGGAGGCGGGAGTGGAAGGCTGACCGCGTTCCACGAGCCGCTCTTGCCTCCCTGCGTCGAGAAGTAGCCACGCATCGGCAGGCAGAAGATGTCGTTGGCGCCGCCGACGATCTGGCTTGGGTTCGACGGGTTGATCGCGATCGACGTTTCGCTCTGCGGTCCGCCGAGGTTGCTGGCGTCGACGTTAGGTGGCTCCGAGAAGTTCCCGGACGCGGCGCCACAGGGCGGTCCTGCGGTGGCGTTCATGACGTCCTGGCCTTTCTGCCACCATGTCGGGTTCTGGTAGCCGCCGCCACCGGCCGGCGCCGGCGAGACGGAGAATGCCGCGACACCCATCGCCGCGATCGCAAGGCTGATGCCGATACGAGAAAGCTTCACGGGCCAAACCCTCCACACGAACCCCAGGGCCTACGGCTGCGAGGCCCGACATTGTAAGGACGCCCGGCCGTTACGCAAATTTCCGGTTCGGCGGAACCTTTAAGCGTTCACTTGCGTCATATAGGCGGTGGTGAGCCACGCGATCGGGCAGGCCGCGGCCGATCGGGAAGCGGACTTCGACGCGCTGGTCGGGCCGCTGATCGAGCCGGCGTTCAAGCTGGCGGTCGTTTTTCTGCGCGACCCGCACGAAGCGGAGGATGCGGTGCAGGAGGCGACCCTCAAGGCATGGCGCGGAATTGACCGGCTCCGCGACGAGAGCGCGGTGCGGTCCTGGTTCCTGTCGATCGTCGCCAATCAGTGCCGGTCGATGCGGCGCTCACGTTGGTGGTCCGTCCTGCGGACGGACGTCGTTCGCGTGCCCGCGGTCGAACCCGCGCCGGATACGCGACTGGATCTCACTCGCGAGATGTCACGACTGCCAGCGACCGATCGGGCGGCCCTCTTCCTCTTCTTTTATCTCGACCTTCCGCTCGCGGAGGTCGCGCGGGTCTTGAAGATCTCTCCGCAGGCGGCCAAATCGCGTGTGCATCGCGCGATCACGCGACTGCGACTCGAAATGGTGGAGGTGGCGGAGTGAGCGACCGCACGAAGAACCGCATCAACGCGGCGTTCGAAAACGAGTTGTCGACCGCGCCTGTGCCGGCCGGTTTGCGCGCGTTGTCTATCCGCGACGCGGTTGCGGCGACGCCACGCCGCGCGGTTCAGCCGCAGCTGCTCGTCGTGATCGCGACGATCGTCGTGATCGCGGTCGTCGCAACCTTCGTGATCGGGTCACACGTTCTGCGGTCCACGCCGCTGCCGGCAAAGCCGATCGGCTCGACAGTCCCGCCGGTGCCGCGAACAGACGCCGCGGTCGCGTATGACCAAGCGCATGGCTCGATGGTGGTTTTCGGCGGCAACGCGCAGAACGGGCGGCCGGCCACCAATGAGACGTGGACATGGGATGGCAAGTTTTGGACGCAGCATCATCCGGCCGCGAGCCCAACTCCGCGCCTGAACGCCGTGATGGCCTACGACGCTGTTGACCACGACGTCGTCCTGTTCGGTGGCGTGGAGAACGTGGTCTCGAGCGGGAAAGGCGGCATGACGACGGTGGACGACACGTGGACGTGGGACGGCTCGCAGTGGCGCCAGCTCCACCCGGTTCACTATCCGGTGTTGGGCTTCGACTTCCCCGCGACGATGCAGTTCGATCCCGTCTCGCGCACGGTGCTGCTGTTCGGGTTTACGCAATCGCACACCGAGGCGATGACCGACATCGAGGCGCAAACGTGGTTGTGGAATGGCTCGGACTGGACGCAGATGCATCCCTCAGGCGGGCCGACCACGTCGGGAGTCATGGTGTCGGATGGCGAGGGGCTGATGATGCTGGCGCCCACCAAAGCGCCTATCGCAGGTCGGAACTGGACTCAACTGTGGGCGTGGGACGGTTCCAGCTGGACCGTGGTGCACGACAAGCTTGACCTGCCGTTCGTCGGGGGCTACATGGACGCGGCTTACGACCCAACGCTTCGGCAGCTCGTGGTGATCGGCGGCGAAGTCCGGATGGCCGACACGTGGACGTGGGACGGCTCGAGCTGGTCGCGACAGCACCCGGCCGTGCAGCCGTTCAGCCCGGGCTACATGGCGTACGTGCCCTCACTGAAGCGAGTCGTGTCGTGGGGGGATCGCTACCTGCCCGACGACAACGAAATGTTCGCGTGGGATGGGACGAACTGGTCTGTCATCCAGCCCGGCACAGTGGTCTCGTCCGGTGCCACCAACAAAGGCGTAATCACGACGAGGATGACACCGGAACAGGCGGCATCGCTCGTGCGCTCGACCGTCAAGAACACGCATCCCGCGCTGCTGCCGGTATCGCTGCCGTCATCGGGCGGGCCGTGGGATGCGTTCGTCCAGGTGACCGCGGACGATTTCAACATCACCTATGAGAGCGACATGCGCGACGAGACGATCACGATCTGTATTTGCGTGGCCAACCCGCCGCCCGCTACCGGGCCGAACGCGCAAGTGACCAGGGTGAAGTTCCGCAAAGCGGTTGGCCTCAAGTACAGCCCCGATGGCTATGCCGAGCACGGCGTCTACGACATGAGCGCGCCCGCGAGCCAGCGCTATCTCCAATGGAACGAGCCGGGTTCCATGACGAACCCGATGTCCGGGGGCTCGATGGTTCCGTACTACGTGTCATCGACTGGATTGACCGAGCAGGAGTTCTGGCAGGTAGCAAACTCTTTGCAGTGAGGGTCGCCGACCTCAACTGGATGCAGATGGAGGAATACCTCCGGCGCGACGACCGCATCGTGCTGCCTCTAGGCTCGACCGAGCAGCACGGCTATCTGTCGCTCGCGACCGACGCCATCCTCGCCGAGAGAGTGTCGGTCGAGGCCGCGGAGCCGCTCGGCGTGCCCGTGCTGCCGGCGCTCGCCTACGGCATCACGCCGTACTTCGCGGCTTATCCCGGCAGTCCGAGCCTCAACGAAGACACCTACCTCATGGTCGTGGGTGAGCTGCTCGATTCTTTGCAGGGCCAGGGGTTCAAGCGATTCCTTCTCGTGAATGGACATGGCGGGAACCGGCCGGTCGAGGCGCTCGCGAGCTCGAACGTCGCCGTCCACGAATGGTGGTCGGCGCCAAAAACGATGGGCGTCGTGCGCGGGATCGATCCCGAAGCCTCGCACGCGAGCTGGATGGAGAACTTTCCGTGGACGCGGCTCCCCGGCGTCGCTCTGCCGAACGAACACAAACCACCGACGCCGCGAACATCGGAGGATCCAACAGAAGTGCGCAAGACCGCCGGTGATGGATCCTTTGGCGGTTGGTACTCGAGACCGGACGAGGACGTGATGCGGGTTTGGCGCACGGGCGTCGAAGAGACGCGCGAGGTGCTCGCCAGACTCTGAGGGCCGTCCTCGGCCTGGCCCTGATGATCGCCGCCTGCGGCGGCAGCACGACCGCGAACAAGCCGCCGCCGAGTCCCGAAAACCCGACCTTCACGCCTTACGCCCAGCCATCGCCGCAACCGGCGCAGAAGACGGAGGCGTCGCTGCCCGTTCCCATCGAGGAGGCCGCCGCGGCGGCCACCGGCGGAAAGCTCTACGTGATGGGCGGATTCAACGCCGCGGGCGTCAGCCTGAATTCGACCTACGTCTTCGACGGCTCTTCGTGGCAATCGGGTCCGTCGCTGCCGCTCGGGCTCGATCATCCATCGGCCACGACATTCGCCGGCCAGGTCTACATCGCGGGCGGCCACAGCAACGGGCTCGACAGCGCTCGCCTGTTCCGGCTCGACGGCGACCACTGGACCGAGCTGGCGCCGATGCGCTACGCCCGCGGCGGTCACGCGCTGATCGCGTTCCAGGGAAAGCTCTACGCGGTCGGAGGCAACAACTCACGCATCAACGTCCCGCAGGTCGAGGCTTACGACCCCACGAACAACACCTGGTCGGTGGTGACGTCACTCCCTGATCCGCGCAACCATCTGATGGGCTTTGTCCTCAAGAGTGGGCTGTGCGTCGCCGGAGGCCGCTCGCCGACCACCGCGCGCGTCGACTGCTTCAACAGCTCGTGGTCGAGCATGCCGGCGCTGCCGGCGGCCACCAGCGGCGGCGGCGCTGCCGCCTTCGCCGGCGGCGATGTCGTCGTGACGGGGGGTCAGGATGCGAGCGAGACCCGGATCGTCGACCAGCTCGAGCGGTGGGACGGCCACGCCTGGACGGGCGAAGCGATGCTCTCTCCGCGCCACGGTTTCGAGCTCGCCATATATGAAGGACGCGCGTGGGCCTGCGGCGGCGGGAGCGCGCCGGGGTTGCACCCGGTCGCGATCTGCACGTCGATCGGCGATCCAGCAGCCCTGGCCCGTGGCCGCTGATACCCCAGGGGGGTATAGTTGACGGCATGCCAGGTTACACAGCTCACAAGAAGGAAGTTCAAGACCGGCTGCGCCGCGTCGAGGGCCAGGTGAGGGGGCTCGAGAAGATGGTCGAGGCCGACCGCTACTGCATCGACGTCCTGACCCAGGTCGGCGCGGTCAAAGCCGCGCTCGACAGCGTGGCGCTCCTCCTGCTCGCCGACCACACGGAGCACTGCGTCGCGGAGGCGATCCAGGCCGGCAAAGGCGGCGCCAAGATTCGCGAGCTGAACGGCGCGGTGGAGCGCCTGGTCCGAGGGTAGGCGGTGTTCATCGTCGACGCGCTCCGCGCCGCGTTCTTCATGTTCTGGGAGGTGCTGTGGCCGCTCGCCCTGGGCTTTCTGATCTCCGCATTCGTCCAGGGCGTCGTGGCGCGGAGCTCGGTTGTCAGCTATCTCGGCAAGGACGACCCTCGCGGCGTGGGTTTCGCCGCGCTGTTCGGAGCGGCGAGCTCGAGCTGCTCCTACGCCGCGGTCGCGGTCGCGCGCGGGCTCTTTCGCAAGGGAGCGACCTTCGCCAACGCGATCCTGTTCGAGTTCGCGAGCACCAACCTCGTCTTCGAGCTCGGCCTGGTCATCCTCGTGTTCCTCGGCTGGCAGTTCCTGGCGGCCGAGTTCGCGGGAGGGCTGCTGATGATCGCGATCCTCGCCGTCGTCTTCAAGTACACGCTGCGCGCGAGCCTGGTCGAGGAGGCCCGCGCGCAGGCCGAGAAGGGGGTGCCCGGCCGCATGGAAGGGCACGCGGCGATGGAGCACCACATGGGAAACCGCTTCACCGCGGTCAGCCACTACTTCTACATGGACGTGGCGAGCGTGGCCACCGACATCGTGCTGGGCTTTCTCATTGCGGGCGCGCTCGCGGCGTGGGTCCCCAACAGCTTCTGGCAGGGCCTGTTCCTGAGCAACAATCCGACCGTCAACGGGTTTTGGGGACCGGTCATCGCTCCCCTCATCGCCATGCTGAGCTTCGTCTGCTCCGTCGGCAACGTGCCGCTCGCGGTCGTGCTGTGGAACGGCGGGATCAGCTTCGGCGGCGTGATCGCGTTCATCTTCGCCGACCTCCTCATCCTTCCCATCCTCGACATCTACCGGCGCTACTACGGCTGGCGGGCGAGCATCTACCTCTTCGTCACGTCCTACCTGGCGATGGCCGTCGCCGGCTTGCTGATCGGCGGCATTTTCCACGTCACGGGCCTCGCGCCGGCGCATCACCCGATCACCGTCTTCGAGACGGCGCCGTCGTGGAACTACACGACCTTCCTCAACATCGCGGCGCTCGCGCTGGCCGCCGTGCTCGGCTGGCGATTCCTGCGCACCGGCGGGGTGGAGATGCTGCGGGCGATGGAAAGCGCGCCGGAGCCCGGTCATGAGATGGTTCACCATCACCATGACCACGAGCACGAGCACCACCACCACTGAGATGCAGCGCGACTACATCAAGGAATACAGCCCGAGCCTTGGTCGCGACATGGAGCTTCTGCACTTCGGCCACTCCGGCCGCACGCTGCTGGTACTTCCCACGTCGATGGGGCGCTTCTACCAGTGGGAGGACTTCGGTCTCGTCGGCGCGATCTCCGACTTCATCGAGTCCGGCGCCGTGCAGCTCGTCTGCGTCGACAGCGTGGACGGCGAGTCGTGGTACGCGCGTGACCGGCCGCCGGCCGATCGCGTGCGCCGGCACCTCCAGTACGAGAGCTACATCCTGAACGAGATCCTGCCCAGGCTGGCAGGTCCGCCGGTCGCATGCGGGGCGTCGTTCGGCGCGCTCCACGCCGTGTTGCTCGCGGCGCGCCATCCGTCGAAGTTCGGGGGCTTCATCGCCCTGAGCGGCGCCTATGACACGTCGCGCTGGCTCGACGGCTACCACGACGACAACGTGTACTTCACGAACCTCGTCGAGTTCCTGCCGGGTCTGAACGATGAGTCCTACCTCGGGCCGCTTCGCGCCGAGCACCCGAAGGTCATTGCGACCGGCGAGGACGACCCGAACGTCGAGGATTCGCGCAGGGTCGCGGGCCTGCTTCGCGCCAAGGGCGTGGAGGTCGGGCTCGAAATCTGGCCCGGGTGGGCGCACGATTGGCCCTACTGGAAGGACATGATGCGCAGGTATCTCGCCGGCTAGGTCGCAACAAAGGGGGCTTTTCGGAAATGGCTCAGAGAAACGTGATCGGGCTTCTGGTCGGACGCGAGAACACGTTCCCCGGACCGTTTCTCGAAACCGTCAACCAGAAGGGAAAGGGCGACGGCATCACCGCGGAGCTCGCGGTGCTGGGCGGGACGGAGGAGATCTTCGAGCCGCACCACTCGGTCCTCGTCGACCGCATCTCCCACGAGGTGCCTTACTACCGCGCGCACCTGAAGAGCGCGGTCCTGATGGGCACGACCGTGATCAACGACCCGTTCTGGTGGGAGGCAGACGAGAAATTCTTCGAATGCACCCTGGCGCGCAAGCTCGGCGTCGCCGTTCCGAAGACGGTCGTCCTGCCGAACAAGCAGTACATCCCCGACATCGACCACCGCGTGTCGCTGCGCAACCTGCAGTTCCCGCTCGACTGGGAGCACATCATTTCCTACACGGGTTTGCCGGCGGTGCTCAAGCCCAACACCGGCGGCGGGTGGAAGGACGTCTTCGTCGTCCACACCGTCGAGGAGCTCATCACCGCATACGACCAGACCGGGCTGAAGACGATGATCCTGCAGGAGTTCATCGACTGGGACGACTACGTGCGGTGCATCTGCGTCGGCCGCGAGCACATCCTTCCCATCCGATACAACCCGCGCGCGCCTTTCGAGGAGCGCTACCAGATCCACAACCCGCCGCAGGGGCGGCTGCGCGAGCAGGCCGTACACGACGCGCGGACGCTGGTCGAAGCGCTCGGCTACGACATGGACACGGTCGAGTTCGCGGTCCGCGGCGACGTGCTGTACGCCATCGATTTTCTGAACCCCGCGCCCGACTTCGACAACTTCTCGATCAAAGAGGACAACTTCCGCTGGGTGCTGGACAAGATGTCGGACCTCGTGCTCGCCTACGCGCGCGGCCAGGCGACGCCGCCGTGGCGCGGCGAGCAGCGCTGGTGGAAGTACGTCGAGAACCCGATTCCGCAACGCGTAGACGCGTGAGAGATCCGGTCGCGGCCTACCACGCTCTCCTGGAGGACGAGCGCCTGGCCGCGGCGAGCGCCGAGCTCCTGGCGACGGGCCAGCGCGAACGCCGGTTGATGTTCGGCGAGCGGCCGCTGTGCGTCTGCCTGCGGCCGCAGCTGATGACGCGCAGGCGCTTCGATCGCGCGGTGGCGGCGGCGCAGGGCGTGCATGGCGCGCTCGCGGCGCTGGAGAAGGCACTCCTCGCCGACGCCGATCTTCGCCGTGAGCTCGACCTCGACCCCGAGGAGGAGCGCCTGGCGATGGCGGATCCCGGGTTCAAGCATTCCTCGCCGGCGGTGCGCCTCGACAGCTTCTTCGCCGACGAGGTCCGGTTCGTCGAATACAACGCCGAGTCGCCCGCGGGCATGGCGTACAGCGACAATCTGGCGGCGATCTTCGCCGGTCTCCCGGTGATGAAGGCGTTCCGCAAGCATTTCCGCGGCGCGTTCATGCCGACGCGCCGCAAGCAGCTGCGGTCGATGCTCAACGCCTTCCGGCAGTGGGGTCGGAACGCGCGGCCGGTCATCGCGATCGTCGACTGGGAGGGGCTCCCGACGGCGCCCGAGTTCGAGATGTTCAAGGCGTTCTTCGAGGCGGCGGGCGTGAAGACGGTGATCTGCGACCCGCGGTCGCTCGAGCTGCGTCGCGGCCGGCTCTACGCGCACGGCACCGCCGTCAATCTCGTCTACCGGCGCGTGCTGACGAGCGAGCTTCTGGCCCGCGGCGACGACACGCGCGTGCTGCGTGAGGCATACGTGAAAGGCGCCGCGTGCGTCGTCAACAGCTTCCGGGCCAAGATCCTGCACAAGAAGATGAGCCTCGCGCTTCTCTCCGACCCGCGCTACGCGCGGCTGTACACGCCGGCGCAGCGCACCGCGATCCGCCGCCACGTGCCGTGGACGCGCAAAGTCCGGCCGGTGCTGGCGGAGGAGATCGCAAGGCGCCGGGAGACGCTGGTGCTGAAGCCGAACGACGAGTACGGCGGAAAGGGCGTGATCCTCGGCTGGACCGTCTCGCAGCCCGAGTGGGAGGCGGCGATCGACACCGCGACGACCCAGAGCTACGTGGTGCAGGAGGCCGTGAAAATCCCGCAGGTGCCTTTTCCGGTTGCGCTCGACGGCGTCCGCTACATCGACCTGATGGTCGACCTCGACCCGTACCTTTTCGACGGGCGGCCCGGCGGGTTCATGACGCGTGTTTCCGCCGCGGCGCTGCTCAATGTCACCGCCGGGGCGGGCAGCGTCGTGCCAACATTCGTGGTCGAAGGAACCGCATGACCGGGGAAGGCTTGCTCACCATCGGCGTCGAGGAGGAGTACCAGATCATCGACTCCTCGGGCGCCCTCCGCTCGCACATCGACCTGCTCCTTGCCCGCGCGGCCCCCAAGCTCGGCGACAAGGTCAAGCGGGAGATGATGCAGTCGGTCGTCGAAGTCGGCACGACCATCTGCCAGGACGTCTCCGAGGCGCGTGACCAGCTCGGCGAGATGCGCCAGACGCTGTCGGAGCTGCTGCGGCCCGAGGGCTTGCGAATCGCTTGCGCGGGCACCCACCCGTTCTCCCGCTGGCACGACCAGCAGATCACCGATTACGAGCGCTACAAGATGCTGGAGGAGGAGCTGCAGGACGTCGTGCGCGCGCTGGTCATCTTCGGCCTGCACGTGCATGTCGCGATCCCCGACCAGGAGCGCCGCATCGAGGTTCTCAACGAGGCGCGCTACTTCCTTCCGCACCTGCTCGCGCTGTCGACCTCCAGCCCGTTCTGGATGGGACGCAACACGGGCCTCAAGTCGTATCGCAGCGTCATCTGGTCGAACTTCCCGCGGACCGGCATCCCGCCGGAGCTGACGTCGTACGACGAGTACCGGAACTACGTCGAGCTGCTGGTCCAGACCGGCTCGATC
>DASTIX010000003.1:0-11415 GCA_035717165.1 Candidatus Dormiibacterota bacterium | reverse complement strand
GGGTGGCGCAACCGCGCTGTGCACCTAGACCCCGACTTCACCTCGACACCCGCAACCTACGGCGACAACTGCCGCCGCGCCGGCAGGGCCTACAGCCTGCGGCGCGCCGAGCCGGGCGACGTGATCGTCTTTATCGCCCGTCTGGTGAATCATCAGCCGGGCTTCTATCTCGTCGGTGGACTGGAGATCGAAGAGGTTCTGGCCGACGTCACCGATGATCCCGGGGCTGGATGGTGGGATGCCAACGCCCACGTGCGGCGGGCTCGAGCGACGGCGGCATGGGACAGCTTCTGGGTCTTCAAAGGCAGCAAGCGAAGCCGGCTCCTCCCCCGTGCCGCTCCATTTCGAAGAGCGGAGCTAAAGACGCTATTCGGCGAAAGTCTGCGCTGGCCCACACACCGCACCGAGCTCCAGACGATCGGCTCTTACACACGCGCCGTGCGTCGCATCGAAGGACCCGGAGAGGAATGGCTGCGGTCGATCTCCCTGTCCTGATCGTCGGCGACGTTCATGGCGACCTCGAGCGACTCTTCGCCGCACTGAAGCCCTACCGCGCCGAAGAATGGCGAACCATCTTTCTTGGCGACCTCGTCGACTTCGGATCTTTCGGGGTTGGCTGCCTCCGTCTCGCGCGCGATCGCAAGAATTCCGAGGTCCTGCTAGGCAATCACGAGGTCGCCATGCTCGGAGCGCTCGCCGATCCCACCCGCATCGGCTTCTACATCAGCATCGGCGGCCAGCCACATGACCTCGATGAGCTCCGCAAGGATGAGCCGCTTCAGGCGTGGATGAGATCGCGGCCTCTTCTGTTGAAGCTCAAAGACGGAACCCTCATCCAGCACTGCGGCAACGACGATTACCGAATGCTGATCGACGCGGAAGAGTCGGACCCCGTGACGACGATCAACGACAACGGCCGGCTGATCCTCGAGGCGGGCGACACCCATCTGCTGTGGGATGTGATGAGTGGCAAGGGTGTCTTCGCGACTCAGCCCGACCGCCTCGATCGTTGGCTCGCCTTCACCGGATCACGGCGCGTTGTCTTCGGGCACACGCCACATCGCGAATCGAAGCCGGCCGTGTATCACGGCGGCAAGGCGATCAACTACGACGGCGGCCTGGCTCGCATCCACTACCGTCGCGCCCAGCCGCTCGCGGCGAGCGTTGGGCCGCTGCCTCCTTAGGCCACTGCCGGGCGGCAGTCCTTGCACGGCCGGTAACCGGCTCGCCGTGCCTCCGCCTCGTCGTGGAAATACACGAAGTTGGCGGGGTTTACGTGGCGGCCGTGGTAGCAGGTCGGGAAGCAAAAGATCTTGGTGCTCTTCACGCCCTCATAGCGGAGGCCCGACTGCGCGAGCTTCTGCAGACGCGGAAGCTCGACGCCTTCCATCGTGAGGATCGACTTCTTCGCCTCCGGTCCGCCGCCGCTGTAGTTGCCGATCACTCCATCGCCTCGAATCACGCGGTGGCAAGGGATGAAGTACGGAATCGGATTGTGCGCGAGCGCCGTGCCAACTGCCCGCACCGCCGCGGGATGGCCGATCTCGCGCGCGACCCATCCATACGGACGCACCTGGCCGCGCGGGATCTGGAGCGTCTTGCGGAGAACCTCCTGCGCGAAAGGCGAGAGACCACGCAGGTCGAACTGCAACCGCCTGTTGCCCGAGAGCTGGTCGTTGATCTTGGCCGCGAGATCCGCTGGAGGATCGACGCGAACCAAGAGCCTCCCGACGTTGTTCTGGAACCAGTCCTCGAACTCCGACGCGGTTTCGCAGCGCATCGCCGCCGACACGCCGCGCTTGTTCCACGCCACGAAAACCGGTCCGAGCACGGTGCCGAACAGTGCATATGAGTCGGTCATCCCGAGCTGCGCCATCACGCGGTCGGCAAAACCGCTGGGCGCCTTCACCTCACCCAGCCGCTTCAGGTCACTCGTCACGGTCGGCATCGTTCTCACCTCTAAGGATTTTCAAGCCGCGATGGACGTTGGCCTTGACCGTCCCGACCGGTTGACCGAGCGCCTCCGCCACCTCGGCGTAGGACAGGTCCTGGACGTGTCGCAGCACCACCGCCTCGCGGTATCTCGCCGGCAAGCAGGCGACGCGCGCCGCCAGCTCGTCGATCTCGGACTTCCGTAACACGTCTTCCTCGGGTCCGGTTGCACGGTCGGGCTCGCTGCCATTGAGCTCGACCAATCTCGGCCGGACGCCGCGCACCCGATTGCGCACGACATTGACAGCGATGCGGTGCAGCCACGCCTTCTGCTTGAGCTCGCGAATCCGTTCGGGCGAATACGTAGCCAGCGCCTTGTAGGCGCGGATGAACGTGTCCTGTGCGACGTCTTCGGCATCGTGCCGGTTGCCGGTCAGCGCGAATCCGAGCGCGTAGATGCGGTCCTGGTGATCGAGCACCATGCGCTCGAAGACACGGTCCGCATAGTCCATCGCCAACTTAAACACGGGTCAACGCCCGCCGGTTGCAGGGGCGGGCTTGGGCTCGTAGCCGCGACAGCTGATGACCGGAAGGCGCGGATAGCGCGGGAACGATGGGTCGCTCTGCGACCGGCGGCACATCCAGAAGGTGCTGCGCTTACCCCTGACCGTCTGTGAGTGGACGCACGACTCGCACAGCCCGACATCCATGCCGCATCACCTCTTGGCCGGCGCCGGAAGCTTGTTGAGAGCGGTGACCAGGCGCTCGAGGTTGCTGGCGATGCCGTGTTTCTTCGCCAGCTCCTCCACTTTCGCCGGGTTGTCTGGATAGCTGTCCCGTCGCCCTCGCGGAACTTCGAGCGGGAGGTCGGCGACCGGCGGCACCACCTTCAGCGCCTTGCGCAGGTATTCCGCCTGCTCGGGTTTGCGGAAAATTCCGGCCTCGAGCATCTTCTCGATCGATCCGTACCGCTTGACCATCTGCGCGGCGGTCTTGTCGCCGATGCCCGGTATGCCGGGCAGCCCATCGGACGGATCGCCGCGGAGGATGGCGTAGTCGGCGTACGCGCGTCCGGGTATGCCGTAACGCTTCGCCACCTCGTCCTCGTCGACCTCGGCCGGCCCGCCTTTCTGCGGATACAGGACGATGATTTCGCGTCCGCGCACAAGGCTGAAGAGGTCGCGGTCGCCGCTTGCGATCTCGATCGGCGTCTTCACCTTCGATGCGAGTGACGCGACGATGTCTTCGGCCTCGTAGCCTTCGCGGCCGACGACGTCGATGCCGACCGCGGACAGCGCACCGAGGATCACCGGCACCTGCGGAATGAGTGCGGGCGGAATCGGCTCCGCCACGCGATGCTCTTTGTAGCCGTTGATCAGCTCGACCCGCCAGGCCGGACGCCAATCCTCATCGGTGGTGAAGGCGATGTGCCGCGGCTTGCGGTCCGTGATGTAGCGCGCGAGCGTGTCGAGCGTCCCTCGCACGGCGTTGTTCGGCTTTCCATCGGGACCACGCATCGTCTGCGGAATCGCATAGAAAGCGCGAAAGAACATGCTCGACCCGTCGATCAGCAGCCACTCAGCCAAGACGTGACCATGCTAATAGCCCAAAATTTCGAGCGGTTTGAAACGGACACTCGTCCTGCTGCTGGCGCTGAGCGCCTGCACGCCTCAGAGCTCTCCGGCTCCAACTCCGAGTCCGACCTCGCCTGCGCAGTCGCAGGCCGCCGACCTGCGCACGCATCTCGACCTGCTGCTGGGCGAGCAGGTGATGATGATCGCCAAAGAGACCGCGGCCGCGGTCAATCACTCGGACGAGTACGCGCTCTACACGCCTGAGCTCGGCCTCAATACCGCGGAACTTTCACGGATCATCGCCCAGGCGTTCGGCAACAACAGCGGCGTCCAGTTCATGAGCTCATGGACCGCTCAGAACAGCGCGCTGGTCGACTATGCGATCGGCGTCGTCACCCACAACAGCGACAAGTCCAACGCGGCGAGCACGAGCCTGTCGGCGACGTTCGTTCCGCAGTTCGCGCAGACGGTGAGCAGCTTCAGCGGCCTTCCGCGCGCGCCGCTGACCGAGCTCACCAGCACCCAAGTCCTCGAGGACCTGGTCTTCATCGATGATCTCTTCGCCGGCAAGCTGCACGCCTTCTACTCCGACCTGCACACCGCTTATGGGCACGCCTCGCGGCTGGGAGATCTCCTTTCGAATCAGATGGCCGCTGAATTCCCGGATAAATTTCCAGGCGACCCGCTCGATCCGGCAGCTGGTACGCGTGTCTCGCTCAATCTCGTCCTCGAGGAGCACTCTTATCTCGCGACGATGGCGACCGATGCGACTGTCAGCGGCCGCGCTTCCGACAGGACGGAAGCGCTGAGCGCGATCATGGCGAACAACGAGGCGATGCGTTCGATCGTGCAGGACAATCGCTTCTCGCTCGCGTGGTCGTTCGAGATCGGTTCGCTCGACCACTACGCGTCCAACGGCGACCCCGCTTCAAAGAGCGCGCTGACCGACACGTTCGTGTCTCAGCTGGGAGCTTTGCTGCGCGGCCCGTCGAACGCGATCACGTATCACGAGAATGCAGCGATCAAAGTCGTTGACGATCAGCGGTCCAAAGCGCCGACGCTGGCCGGCGACGATCGAGCCGCTGCGACCTCGATGCAGCCGATCGCGGACTCAGTCGAGGGCTGAGGCGCATTTCGACATCTGGACGTTAGTCCGGACTATCAGCGTGTCCGGGGCACAGGGATAGGTGGTTAGTCGGGACTATCGCCCATTAGAGACCGATCAGTTCAGTGAGGACGCGATGATCTCCAGCCCCGTCGCCGCTTCTTCGGGGTTGAGCACGAGCGGCGGGCTGATGCGCACGGCTCTCGTGCCGGCGGTGAGCAGAAGCAGGCCGCGTTCGAACGCCGACTGAACCAGGCGCGCCGCGGCTTCGGGCGTGCGGAACTCGACGGCGAGCATGAGGCCGATTCCACGGACGTCCGTGATGTCCTTGTTCCCGGCCGCGATCTCGCGGAGGCCGTCCTGCATGATCGCGCCGACGCGCGCGGCGTTCTCCATCAGACCGTTTTCGAGCAGATCGAGCGTCGCGAGCCCCGCGGCGCATGCGACGGGGTTGCCCCCAAACGTGCTGCCATGCGAGCCCGGCGGCCAGCTCATCTGCTCGGCGCGCGCGATGAATGCGCCGAGTGGGAGACCGGACGCGATGCCCTTGGCCAGGCAAACGATGTCGGGCTCGACGCCCCAATGCTCGATCGCCAGCAGATGTCCGGTGCGGCCCATCCCCGACTGCACCTCGTCGGCGACGAGCAGGATGCCGTGCTTTGCGGTCAGCTCGCGCAGCCGGGGCAGGAAATCGTCCGGCGGCACGAGGTAACCGCCCTCGCCCTGGATCGGCTCGACGAAAACCGCGGCCACACTCTCGGGAGGAGCGACGGTCGCGAAGAGCTCCTCGATGCGGGCAATCGACTCGTCGGTCGTGATCGCACGCGACTCCGTCGGAAAGGGTGCATGGAACACCTGCGACAGCAGCGGTGCGAAGCGCCGACGCTGGCTCGCCTTCGACGCCGTGAGCGACAGTGCGCCGAACGTGCGGCCGTGGAACGCGCCGATGAACGCGATGTAGCTCGGTCGCCCGGTCGCGAAGCGAGCGAGCTTCATCGCGCCTTCGATCGCCTCGGCGCCTGAGTTCGTGAAGAACACACGCGCGGGCGTGCCCGGCAGGATCTTGTTCTCCAGCCGCTCCGCCAGCTCGATCTCGGACGTGTAGTAGAAGTCCGTTCCGGACATGTGGACGAAGCGCTCGGCCTGCTCCTTGATCGCCTCCACCACCTTGGGATGCGAGTGGCCGGTGGTGACTACGGCGATGCCGGCGGTGAAGTCCAGGAACCGATTGCCGTCGACGTCGGTGACCCAGCACCCCTTGCCGTGGTCCATCACGAACGGGTACGACCGCGTGAAGCTCGGGGACATCGACTTGGCGTCGCGGGCGATGAGCTCGGCGGCGCGAGGCCCGGGCAGCGGAGTCTTGATCTCAGGCTTCGTCACGGCCCGCAAAGGATAATGAATGGTCAGCGTGGCCAAGACGAAAAAGCGAGCCGCTCCGTACAGCGTGCGGCCCTCCTCCCAGGACGATCTCAGGGCCATCGTCGGCATCTACAACTGGGCGGTCAACCAAACGTTCGCCACCATCGACTCCGAGCCGCTCGACGACGAGGAGGCTCGCGAGTGGTGGGAGATGCACGGCAAGCGCTCCAAGCTGCTGGTCGCGACGGATGAGACAGGCGTCATCGGCTGGGGCCGCCTGCTGCCCTGGAAGCAGCGCGGGTACGACGTGGTCGAATGCCTGGTTTATGTCGACCCCGTCCACCACGGCCGCGGCATCGGGAGCGCGCTACTCGACAAGCTCACGATCGAGGCTCGCGACCTGGGCTACAAGACCATCGTCGCGAGCGTGGCCACCGACAACCGCGCCGGCCTCGCGCTTTTCACGCGGCACGGATTCGAGGTGGTCGGGACGATCAAGAACGCGGCGCACAAGTTCGACCGCTGGATGGACATCACCCTCGTCCAGCGGGCCCTCGAAGCCTAAGGGCTACATCCCCGAGTAATCCCAGCTCATAGGCTGGCCGGTCGCGTAAACCGCGGGGTACAGGACCTTCATGACGCCGACCGCCTGCCACTGGCCCACGACCGCTGCCGCTCGCGTGTTCTGGCCCTGGTCGAGAGCGCCGGGTCCGGCGAACTTCACGCCGCCGCCGTTGATGCTGTCGCCGACAGGAACGTCGACCGCGTACGCCGCCTGGCGGATCGATTCGGCGGAAACCGTTCCGTTGACTGACGGCAGGACGTAATGGAACAGCGTCCATCCGCCGACGAATCCTGCGACCGCCGGAATGTCCATCTGCGGACCGTACGCGCCTAGCGCCTGCTGCATCAGCGCAAGTCCTGAAGGCGACAGCGCTCCAGAGTTGATCGACGAATCCGGTTTGTCGGCGGCGTACACGCCGATCGATCCCGCACCCACGCGCGCACTGAACTCCGGCATGCAGAAGGCCGAGCTCGTGCCCACCGCGCCCTTCAGCGCGATGTGCTGGCGGAGGACGGCGTTCCATATCGCCACGCCGTCATCGAGATAGCTCACGTCCCACAGAAAATCGGGTTTGTCCTCCGCAACCTTGGCGGCAATGACATTCGGGTCGTACGCATCCTGGTTGTAGTGGACGACGTCGACGACGTTCACGCCCATCGACTGCGCGAGCTCTTGCTCGCCGCCTGCGACGGACTGCCCGTAGATGTCGTCGACCTGCACGATCACCGCGCGCGGCGCCGCGAGCTTGTACTCGGGGACGAGCACGTCGTGGGTGAACGTCACGGCCATGCGGCCCAACGCGCTGCCGGTCGCGACGGTCCGAAATACGTACTGGCGGTGCGCGGTTATCGGATCGGCGACGGCGCCGGTCTCCCAGTACACGGTCTTCAACTCGTCGGCGCGCGCCGATGCGGCGGCGGACAGCGTGCTGCCGTAGGTGCCGATGATGGCGGGCACGTGGTAGCGGTGCACCAGCGTGTCGACCGCCGCCGCGGCCTGGTCCGGAGTCGTCGCATCGATGATCTGCAGCCGCACGTTGGCGTGCGCCACGCGCAGCGCGGCCTGTACCCCGCCGAGCTCTTCCTTGCCACCCTCCGCCTGAGGCCCGCTCAGGGGATAGATCGCGCCGAGCACGAGTTGAGTGCTCGCGGCGTCCTGCGATTGCGCGCACGCGGCCGCGATCGACAGAGTGATGATGACAACCGCGAACCGGCGGATCACCGAATCAGGTTAAGCGGTCGCGGCGCTCCCGAGAGCAACCCCGCGCGCCTCGGCCAGCTGGCGCTCGAGCTTCGTGGCGGGCGCGTAGCCGTAGTTGACGTGCAGCGCGCGTCCGTCGGCGGCCATCACCACGGTCGTGGGCAGCGTGTACACGTGGAAGCGGTCCGCCAGCGCGCGGTCCTCGACCGCGTCCACCTTGTCGATGCGCACTTCGCCGAGCCGAGCGAGCGCGGGCTCCTGGTGCGTGCGGCAGACCGTGCAACTCTGGCCGGTGAAGTAAAGGATGTAGGGATTCGAGGACGGAGCGGCGGTTGCCCCAGCCGACAACCGCCGCGCGCGCCATCCGCGAAATGCCTCCAGGCAGACGATGGCGAGCACGACTGCACCCGCCAGCGCCAACGCCCCGAGCTGTGGGCTCACGCTCGCACCAGGCCTCGCTTCTCGAGCTGGAAGAAGATCTGGCAGCCGAGGCAGTAGCCGAACGCGAGGTTGACGAACGCGAGGACGGCCACCAGAAGTGCGAGTGCGAGCGCCAGGATCGGAAAGCCGAACAGGAGCACCGACGCGATGCCGAGGAACACGCCTCCGAGGCCCTGCGCGAAGTTGTGCGGCTCCGGGCGGTCCGCCACCGGCCGGGGCTTGACGATCCCGGCCGGCTTCAGCACCTTGAAATAGAGCTGCTTGAAAAGCGCCAGCTGCGGCACGAAAGTGCCGAGCAGCAACACGATCCCGAGGAGCGGGATCAGCGCGAGGAATCCGCTGAAGAAAAAGCTGCCGGCAAATGCGACCAGCACGGTCACGATGATTCCGGTCTGGTTGACCTTCAGCGCCGAGTGGTCGACTACAGACGAGGCCGTGCTCATCACTACTTCTCGATCGGCACCCGGATGGAGCTACCCCACTCCGTCCACGACCCGTCGTAGTTCTTCACATCGGGGTAGCCGAGGAGCTCGTGGAGCACGAACCATGTGTGCGCCGAGCGCTCACCGATGCGGCAGTACGCGATGACTTCCTTGTTCGCGACCACGCCCTTGCCGCCGTAGATCTCCTTCAGCTCGTCGAGGCTCTTGAACGTCCCATCGTCGGCGTTGACAGCGGTCGCCCACGGGATGCTCGCCGCAGTCGGGATGTGGCCGCCGCGCTGCGCGCCTTCCTGCGGCAGGTTCTCCGGTGCGAGCAGCTCACCGGAGTACTCCTTCGGTGAGCGCACGTCGACGAGCGCGGCCTTGCCGAGCTTGCTCAGCACGTGGTCGCGGTAAGCGCGAATGTGCTCGTTCGGCGAAGCCTTGAACTGATAGGTCGTCGCGGGATATGACGGCGCGTCGGTGCTGTAGGCGCGGCCTTCCTTCTCCCACTTCACGCGACCACCGTCCACCAGCTGGACTTTGTCGTGCCCGTAGTACTTGAGCGCCCAGTAGGCGTACGCGGCGAACCAGTTGTTGTTGTCGCCGTAGAGCACGATCGTCGTGTCCGGTGTGATGCCGCTGCGGCCGAGCAGCTCTTCGAGCGCCTCTTTCGGCGCGATGTCGCGCGCGACCTGGTCCTGCAGGTCCTTCTTCCAGTTCCAGCCGGCGGCGCCATCGATGTGGCCCTTCTCGTAGTTGCTCGGGTCGACGTCGACCTCGACGACGCGAAGGCCATGATCCTTGGCATGCTCGGCGATCCACTCGGTGGATACGAGAGCCTTGGTCTGTGTTTGAGAGCTCAATTCCAACTCCTCCAGAAAAGATGCGAAAGGACCGATTGATTGGCTGTGGACGAAACGGTCGAATGGGCGCGGCGGGTCACGCCGCGAGCAGACGACCGGGGCTAGCTACAGAAGCAGGCCGGGATGTGAGTCAGACGCTGGGCAGGCCAGGCGAAATCCTGCATCAGAGTCATCAATTGTAGGTAACACCCAAACAACACGGGGAATTCCTGACAATTTGCGACAGTGTCGCAAGTGGAGCTCGTCAAGTACCAGGCGCTCGGCAACGACTATCTGATCCTCGACCTGCCGGGGCCGCTCGAAGAGGTGGTGGCAGTCCTGCCTGCCCTGTGCGAGCGGCACCTCGGCCTTGGCTCCGACGGGTTGCTCGCTTTCGACCCGCATGCGATGTCGGTGCGCATCTTCAATCCCGACCGCTCCGAAGCGCAGAAGAGCGGCAACGGGCTCCGCATCACGGCGGCGCACTCCGTGCTCGAGCACGGCGCCGGCGATGCCTTCGAGCTTCGGACGGTGGACCGCGCAAACGCGGTCAGAGTGCTCGCGCGGAACGGCGCGGAGGTGGTGACGGAGCTGAACGTCGGCAAGCCCTCGTTTCGCGCCGCCGATCTTCCGGCGAACTTCGACGGAGCGCCGGACACGGTCTGGCTCGACACGCCGAAGGGACGAGTCGGGGCGGTACTCGTGTCGGTTGGCAATCCCCACTGCGTGGTCTTCGGCGAGCCTGTTACCAGGGAGCGCTGCCTCGAGCTTGGCCCGCACCTGGAAACCCATGCGGCTTTTCCAGAACGGACGAACGTCCAGCTGTGCGAGGTAGTAGATCGCGCGCGCGTGCGCGCGGAGATCTGGGAACGCGGCGCCGGCTACACGCTCGCGTCCGGGACGAGCGCGAGCGCGGTGGCCGCGGCGTGCATGCGCCGCGAACTGGTCGACCCGAGCGTGACTGTCGTCATGCCCGGCGGCGAGCTGTCGGTGCGGCGCGAGGGGAACGGGGACCTCGTGCAGTCGGGACCGGCGCGACGCGTCTATCGCGCGACGGTCGATCTAGCCGACTTCGCTTAGTCGAGCGACCGCGTCCGGCAGCTCCCACAACCCCCTGATCACGGCGTCCGCGAGAGCAGGATCGTCCTTCTCAGCCTGGCGGTTGACCCACACGCGCGTGATGCCAAGGTCGTGCGCCGGCGTGATGTCGTGGAAGTAGCTCTGCGCGACGTGGATCCAGGCGGCGGCCGACGAGCCGAACGTCGACTGGAACAACCGGAAGTGCGCAGGGTTCGGTTTGTACGCGGAAACGTCCTCGGCGGTGACTACGGCGTCAAAGGCGGCGGGCAGGCGGCGCTGCGTCAGGGCGATGATGTCGCGGTCGCAGTTCGTCAGCAGCGCGAACTTCCAACCTTCCTTGCGCAGCTCGGCAAGCGCGGATCCGACATCGCCGAACGGAGGCCAGTACGGGATGGTCGAAACCAGCGCGGTCGCGTCGTCGCTCTTCAGCTCGAGGTCGAGCTGCCGCGCCGCGCGTCGTGTCGTCTCGGTCAACACCGCGCGATAGCGTTTGAAGGAACCCTCGGTTTCGACCTCGGCTTCCAAGGCGATGTACGCCTCGAGGAACTCGTGACCGTGACCGGGAAAGAGCAACTCTCCGGTGGTCTGGATCCCGTGCCGCCAGTCGATCAGGGTGCCGAAGCAGTCGAATGTCAACCACCGGTCGGCGGCCATCGGTTAGCCGGGTTTCGGCAGGTACTCCTGGATCGCGTGCGCGAGGTGCTGCATGCTCATCGACTGCAGCCAGACGCGCCCCGGCCCGGTGAGCGTGGCGAGGAACAAGCCCGAACCGCCAAAGAACATGTTCTGGATCCCAGGGACCGTCACGACGTTGAACTGCACCGTGTCCTGGAACATCCCCACCTGGCTCGGATGCACACGCAGCGTGTTGCCGGCCTGGAGGTCGTAG
>DASTIX010000002.1:0-6783 GCA_035717165.1 Candidatus Dormiibacterota bacterium | reverse complement strand
CGGCGAGGCGAAAGCCGACGCGGTGTGGGTGGGATGGGGATTCGTCGCCGAGGATGCGGACTTTGCCGAGCTCTGTGAGAAGCACCGACTCGTCTTCATCGGACCGCCTGCGAAGGCGATGCGCGCGCTGGGGGACAAGATCGCGGCCAAGCGCCTCGCCGAAGCATGCGGGCTGCCGGTGGGGCAGTGGAGCGGGGAGGCCGTCAGCGACCTCGAAGACGCACTCCGGCATGCCCGCAGGATCGGTTATCCGCTCCTCGTCAAGGCGACCGCCGGCGGCGGCGGCCGCGGTGTGCGCCTGGTCGTCGCCGAGGACGAGCTCGGTCCGGCTCTGGAGTCGGCTCGCAGCGAAGCCGCGGTGGCGTTTGGCGACCCTGCGGTGTTCCTCGAGCAGTACCTGCCGAGGGCGCGCCACGTCGAGGTCCAGGTCGTGTGCGACGCGTACGGGACAGGATGGGCGCTCGGCGTGCGCGACTGTTCCGTCCAGCGCCGCTACCAGAAGCTGATCGAGGAATCGTCGTGCCCGGCGCTCCCGCCGGAGATCGAAGAGGAGCTTCGGCAGTCCGCGGTTCGACTGACACTTGCGGCCGAATATCGCAGCGCCGGCACGGTCGAGTTCCTTTTCAATCCCGCAACCCGCAGCGTGTCATTCCTCGAAGTCAACGCGCGGCTTCAAGTGGAGCATCCGGTTACCGAGGCGACCACGGGCGTGGACGTGGTGAAGACGCAGCTCCTCATCGCGTCTGGATCTCCGCTCGGCGCAAGCCCCCCGACGCCGCATGGACACGCCATCGAAGCGCGCCTCTGCGCGGAGGACCCGTCCAACGCCTTTGCGCCCTCCGCCGGTGTGATCGAGAGATTGCGCCTGCCCGGCGGTCCTGGCATACGCGTCGACAGCGGGGTCGCCGAGGGCGACGCGATTCCGTCCGAGTTCGATTCGATGATCGCCAAGATCGTGGCCTGGGGCGAGGACCGCAGCGAAGCCGTGGCGCGGTTGACCCGGGCGCTGGAAGAGACGCAGGTGGTGATTCATGACGGCATCACCAACCGCGCATTCCTCGTAGCGCTGCTCGAGCATCCGGATTTCCGCGCCGGAGCCGTCGACGCGGGCTGGCTGGAGCGCATTGATCTCCGAGACACCTCGGCGCAGGCATCGGGGACGCCGGTTGCTCTACTCGCGGCTGCGGCGACCGCATACGAAGACGACATGGTCGTCGACCGCGCACATTTCTTCGCCTCTGCCGCGCGCGGCAGGCCAGAGCTGACCAGCGGCGCCGGGAAGCAGATCGACCTGCGTCACAAGGGCCTCGAATATCGATTCCACGTCTACCGGCCGGGGCCGCGCCACTACCGGCTCGCAAGCGAGGGCGGCGAGTTCGAGATTCGAGTGCTCGACATGGGTGGCGGCTACGAGCAGCGCATCTTGGTCGGCGAAGAATGGCACCGCGTCAACGTTGCAAAGCAGTCCGGCGACTACCTCGTCGAGGCTGATGGAAGCTCCGATCGCATCGCCCGCCGCGACGGCTCCGTCGTTCGCGCGCCATCACCGGCGATAGTCTCGGCGGTCCTCGTTCAGCCCGGCCAGCACGTCACGGCTGGCGCCCCCGTCGTCGTGCTCGAAGCCATGAAGAGCATCACCGAGCTCGTGGCTCCAGTCGACGGCATCGTCATGAAGGTCGATGTGGGTCCGAATGTCCAGGTGGAGGCAAGCGCTCCCCTGGTGCACATCGAGCCGAGCGACGCGCACCCGGACGAAGGCGGCCGGCGTATCGCTTTCGACGGCATCGTGGCCCACGATGCGCCTGCGCACGATGCCCGGTGCCTGGACAACCTGCGTGTCGTGCGGCAGGCGGTGATGGGCTTTGACGTCGAGGCGAAGGGACTCGAGAAGTTCATCGACGAGCGCGACGCCGACTGCCGCCGCAAACCAGAGCGGGCCGCCGCCATCCACGACATCGAGCGCGAGATCCTCGAGATCTTCACCGACATCTCAGCGCTGTCGCGGGGCAAGCTCGAGGTCAGCGACGAGGCGGGCGAGGAATCGCGTGGTCAGCAGGAGCATCTGCTGGCCTATCTCCGTTCGATCGACACCGAAGCCCGTGGCCTGCCGCCTGCATTCGTCTCGGATCTGAAGAGAACGCTCGGGCATTACGGCGTTCGCAGCCTGAAGCGGACGGTCGAGATCGAAGACGCCATCTACGCCATATGCCGGTCGCAGCACAACGTCGACATGCAGCTGCCGGCGATCATGTCGATCCTCGAGCGGATGATCGAAGAGTCGCCGCCCGACGATCAACGCGATGACGGACTCGAGGCGGTGCTCGGAAGGATGGTCACCGTCACGCAGCGCCGCTATCCGGCGGTCGCCGACCTCGCGCATGAGCTCAAGTACCGCCGCTTCGACCAGAAGGTCTTCGACCAGTCTCGCGCGCGCGTCTATCTAAACGTGGAAGCGCAGCTGGCCTACCTTGCGGCGCACCCCGGGGCCGACGACAGGGTGCGGCGAATGGAAGAGCTGGTGTCCTGTCCGCAACCGCTGCAGAAGCTGCTGACGATGCGGTCTCAAGCCGCCGGACACCAGGCGCAGGGTTTGATGTTGGAGGCGATCACGCGCCGGTACTACCGGATTCGCCCACTGCGTGGCTTCACCACGTTCAAGTGCGCCGGCCGGATTTTCGGAGAGGCGCTATACGTCGAGAACGGCAGGCCGACGAGGGTCGTCAGTGGCTTCGGCTCCTACGACGCGCTGGAGGCGACGGCGGGTTGTCTGCGGCAGGCTCTGCTCACGCTGCCCGAGACGGGCGATCAGATGGTCGATCTCTACGTCTGGAATCGCGGACAGCTCGAAGACGCATCCACCGCCGTGCCCAAGCTCGCTGACCTCCTGAGCCACGCAGGCTTCCCATCACGAGCGACACGCGTGCTGGTGGCGATCAGCGGTCCGGGTGAGGGCCTGGGGATCTCGAGCACGCAACACTTCACTTTTCGGCGCACCCCAGAGGGTGCATACCTCGAAGATCTCTTCTACCGCGGGCTGCATCCCATGATGGCCGAGCGCCTCCAAATGTGGCGCTTGAAGAACTTCCGCACCGAGCGGCTGCCTTCTGTAGAAGACGTCTACCTCTTTCGCGGAGTGGCATACGACAACCCCAAGGACGAGCGCCTGTTTGCGATCGCCGAAGTGCGCGACCTGACGCCTTTGCGCGACCCAAGCGGCGGCATCGAACAGCTTCCTTACCTGGAGCACATGTTCATGGAGGCACTGGCCGCGATCCGCCGTCAGCAGTCGCGCAAGCCCGCATCCGCGCAGCTTCAGGGCAACCGAGTCATGTTGTACATCTGGCCGCCCGCTGCCCTGCGGCTGGAGGAGCTGCATCCGATCGTCAATCGCCTGGCCGCGGCGAGCGACGGACTCGGCCTGGAGAAGACGGTCGTGCAGGTGCGTCTCCGCGACTCGGCGACCGGCGAGTTCAAGGACACGGAGATCCAGTTCAGCAGCACGCCGGCGTCTGGTGTGGCCGTGATGCGGAGGCAGAATCCGACCACCATCCCCATTCAGCCGTTGAGCGAGTACCGGCAGCGAGTCGCGCAGCTGAAACGGCGTGGCCTTATCTACCCGTACGAGCTGATCGCGATGTTCACAGCCGGCGGCGACCATTTCTTCAAGGGCCGCTTCGAGGAGCACGACCTCGAGGGCGACCGCCTCGTTGCCGTGACGCGCCCACCGGGCAGGAACAACGCGAACGTGGTCGTCGGCGTCATCACCAACTTCACGCCGAAATTCCCTGATGGCATCAGGCGCGTCGTCGTGCTCGGCGATCCCAGCCGAAGCCTTGGTTCCCTTGCGGAACCTGAGTGCAGGCGGATCATCGCGGCACTCGATCTTGCGCAGGAAATGGGAGTGCCGCTCGAGTGGTTCGCGGTCTCGTCGGGCGCACGCATCTCCATGGACAGCGGCACCGAGAACATGGACTGGATCGCGGCCGTGCTACGCCGCCTCATCGAGTTCACGCAGGGGGGCGGCGAGGTCAACATCATCGTCAACGGGATCAACGTCGGCGCGCAGCCTTACTGGAACGCCGAGGCGACGATGCTCATGCACACCCGGGGCATCTTGATCATGACGCCCGACGGATCGATGGTCCTCACCGGCAAGCAGGCGCTCGACTACTCGGGTGGCGTGTCGGCCGACGACAACTTCGGCATCGGCGGCTATGAGCGCGTGATGGGGCCAAACGGTCAGGCTCAGTACTGGGCCCCCGACCTCGAGGCGGCGTGCGCGATCCTGCTGCGTCACTACGACCACACCTACCGCGCCCATGGCGAGCGGTTTCCGCGGCCGGCGGTCACCATCGACGATCGCGACCGCGACGTTTGCGACTACCCGTATCCGGCCGGAGCCGCCGGCGCAGAGTTCAAGACGGTCGGCGACATCTTCTCGAGCGAGACCAACCCCGAACGCAAGAACCCCTTCGACATTCGGACGGTGATGTCCGCGACCGTCGACCGCGACATGGCGCCGCTGGAGCGGTGGCTCGGGATGCGCGACGCCGAGACGACGGTCGTGTGGGACGCTCACCTCGGCGGTTACCCCGTGTGCCTGATCGGCATCGAATCCAAGCCGCTCACGCGACGGGGAGCGATCCCGGCCGACGGCCCTCAGCATTGGACGGCAGGAACGCTGTTCCCGCTCTCTTCGAAGAAGGTCGCGCGCGCGATCAACGGTGCGAGCGACAACCGGCCGGTCGTCGTGCTCGCCAACCTGTCGGGCTTCGACGGTTCACCCGAATCGATGCGCTCGCTCCAGCTCGAGTTCGGCGCTGAGATCGGACGCGCAGTCGTGAACTTCAAGGGTCCGATCGTCTTCTGCGTGATCTCCCGGTATCACGGTGGCGCCTTCGTCGTCTTCTCGAACAGGCTCAACGAGAACCTCGAGATCGCAGCTGTCGAGGGCTCCTTCGCTTCGGTCATCGGTGGAGCGCCCGCGGCCGGAGTCGTGTTCGCGGGTGAGGTCGAGCGGCGCACGCGCCAGGACACGCGCGTGGTCGAGCTCGACCAGAGCATCGCCACCGCCGGCGCGGACGACAAGGGCGCGCTCCGGGCGAGGCTTGCGACGCTTCTTCCAGAGGTTCGTTCAGAAAAGCTCGGCGAGATGGCCGCCGAGTTCGATTCCGTGCACAACGTGCACAGGGCGCAGCAGGTCGGTTCGATCCATCACATAATCCCCGCCTCCAGCCTGCGTCCATATCTGATCGACGCGGTCGAGCGCGGCATGCGCCGCGAGATGGCCGAGCTTGCGGGGGTCGCGCATGCGTGACGCAACGTGGTTGATCGTCTCGGCCGCAGAGGTGCCGGCTGACGACGGGTGGCTCGGCCCGCACGAACGCGTGGCCCTGGACGTCTTTGGGTTCGAGCGCCGTCGCGCAGACTGGCGCGCGGGCAGGTGGGCCGCGAAGCAGGCAGTCTTGCGCTCGGGCGTCGTGCCCGCAGAGGCCACGCTCGCGAGCCTCGAGATCTTGAGCGCCGACGACGGCTGCCCCGAGCTGTGGCTCGGTGGGGAACGCGCCGGCGTCAAGCTCTCGATCAGTCATCGCGCGGGGGCGGCCGTGGCGCTGGTGTGCGGCGGTCACAAGATTGCCGGCTGCGACCTCGAGTTGGTCGAGCGGCGCGCGCAATCGTTCGCGATGGACTGGTTCACCCCCGGCGAGCTCGAGGCCGTCAATCGAGCGACCCAGGCGTCACGCGATCGCCTGGTGACCCTCATCTGGTCGGCCAAGGAGAGCGCGTTGAAGGCGGTCCGGATCGGTCTCCGGGCCGACACCAGGGACGTGGAGATCTCACCCGGCGCGAGCGAGTTCGTCGCTTCGATTCATGGACTGGAGCTGCCTGGTTGGTGGCGTGTAGATGGGAACTGGTTGATGACGGCCGTCGTGGCAGACGCCACCGCGAACGTCGAGGAGAGGATGAGATGTTGATGACCAAACTGTCGGCGGAAGACATCGACGCCGCCGTCGCTGGAAAGACCGTGTGCACCATGTTTGCGGAGACCGCCGCGCGCCAACCTGACGTCGACGCCATGCGCTGGATGGCCGACGGCAAATGGCAGGGATTGACCTGGGCCGCGTACCGCGAGCGCGTGCGCAACGCGACGCTGGGACTCAAGGCACGAGGGTTCGGGCGAGGTCAGTTCGGTCTGATCCTCGCGCGCAACGTGCCCGAGCACCTGATCGCCGACCTTGCGATCGTCCATGCCGGCGGCGCCGCGATCAGCGTGTACAGCACGCTCGCGCCGGAACAGATCGAGTATCTGGCCAATCACAGCGAGGCCACGGTGGCTTTTGTCGAGGACGAAGGATTTCTTGCCAAGCTGATCGCGGTTCGCGATCGACTCATGCACCTCAAGCACGTCTTTCTCATCCACGGTTCCGCGTCGGATTGGGCCACGTCGTGGGACGAGCTCTTGAGCGTCGGCGCGCGGATCGATGCAGAGCAGCCGGGCGCGTTCGACGCATCGTGGCGCGCCGTTCAGCCCGAAGACCTGGCTGCGCTCATCTACACCTCGGGGACGACCGGCCCGCCGAAGGGCGTGATGTACAGCCACCGGAACGTGACCTGGACGAGCAAGTCGGGCTGGACGCATCTCGAGGTGGACCGTCCATTGCGCCTCGTCAGCTATCTCCCTCTTGCGCACATCGCCGAGCGCTACGTCTCGCACTGGGGCTCTCTGTACCGGGGCGACCTCGTGTACTTCTGTCCGGACCAGGCTCAGCTCCTGCCGGCGCT
>DASTIX010000001.1:0-8396 GCA_035717165.1 Candidatus Dormiibacterota bacterium | reverse complement strand
TTGTCGCCACTGATCCGGCTCAACCCGAACCATTCGTAAAACGCAACCTCGCGGTCGAGGTCCAGGACCTTTATCTCGAGGGCACCAAGCGGCCAGTCGTTATCAGTCATCAACAGAGTCCTGAGTCACCGCGGAGGGCGTTGGCGACGCGCATCTCGACCATCGACACTGCGGAAAGGTTGTAAGTCCTTGACGGGCTCCGTAGCGTGATGTCAACAAGGCCGAGGTGATCATCGCTCAGTCCCGATGACAACGTATGCGACCGATACTGCAGCGCGCGGCATGCGGAATGCAAATGGTCGTAGATCATCTGCGAGTCGGCGGGTAGATCCGTCAACGCGAACTGCAGCGCGCGACCGCCAGGCACCTGAAACGTCAGCGTGAAGTCCTCCGCGATCACGTAATTCGCGGCGTTGCACTGCACGCCAACGCGACCCGAATCCGCGGCGATGAAGTAGTCGGAGCTGTTGGCGATGCGAGCGTGGTTTGCCTGCCACGTTCCGATGTAGGCGCCGAAATCAATGAGGCCGGCTTGGACCGGCAGACCGTCCGGGCATGCGACGAGGCCGGTCTGTTGAATGGGAGCGGGACTCGGATTTCGGGATAGGTCCGGCATGCGGCACGCTGAAATCAATAGGCACAGGACCGCTACGAGGGCCGCCAGGAAACGCATGGCTCGGTCGGCTACATCGTAGGCGGCTGAGCCGACCATGGCGATTCAGGAACCGCGTGCTGGAGATCTGCGTGGTCCCGCTCAGATGGGGACAAACGACCCTACCCGGCTGGGCGATCTGAGAGGAAGGTCAGGTCCATGAACCGATCAGCAACGTCGAAGCGCACCCGCGACCAACTGGCGTTGTTCAGCATGCGTTCGTACGTCGAACGCCTCGACAGCCTGGACGAGATCACGGAATGGCTTGGGACGTTCCGCGAGCGGCTACGCATGGCCCGTATGCACGAGCAGCAGGAGCTCACGGCCATAGTCGCGGAGCTGGAAACGCACTTCCGACGACGCCGAGCGGAGCTCAGCTGAGAGGCCACAAAGGCCCAGTTACACGGTCGACGACACTGTTTGGCTGGGGAGGAAGGATTCGAACCTTCAACCTTCTGATCCAGAGTCAGCTGCGCTACCGTTGCGCCACTCCCCAATCTGGCCAGCACGCGGGCCGGGGCGACTCATTCTAAGGAGCAACCGAACCGGCGCCGAGGGCCGGTTATTCGCGGGTGATGACCACGTCCGGCTTGCTCCCGCCACGCTCGGCCTCGACGCGCATCCGGATCGAGACCGAATCCTCCTTGTCCATGAGCCTTCTGAAAGTGTCCTCGAGAAGCGTTTTCGCTTTATAGAGGTTCACCGCCCAGCCCACGCCGAAAACGCGGTCGCTGAAAAGCCTGTCGGATTCGGGATTCCAGTAGGCGTCTCGAATCCGGTCCCAGGTCGGCGGCCGAAAGTCGTACGGCACGTAGCCGATCACCTTGCCGTGCCACGTCCTTTCTTCGGCCGGCTTCGACAGCTCGGTCGCGACCGCCGCGACGACCACGCCGAAAACGGCGACTCTAAACAGACGACGGAGGCTACGCAAAGTCCGCATACTTCAATCCGAAGCGTAGTACCAGAGTAACTTTGCACGTTTTCCAATCGTTGTTCCAGGCGGGGTAGATGGCCAGTAGGCTTCCTTCGAGCGCGCGTTGGCTGAGATGGCTGACGCCTGGCCTCCAGATCAAGCGCTGGCTGCTTCTCCTCATGGCGTCGGAGCTGGTTCTCGTGCTCGGCGTCGCGTATGCCTTGAAGGAGATCTACCAGACCGCGCGACTGCCTGGATTCTTCTACTACCTCACTCTGCAGTTCCTTCCGTACATCCTCCGTGCATTCATCTTTCTGCTGGTCGGTGTCGGCCTGCTGGTTTTGAGCTACGTGAAGCTGACCCAGTCGGTGCTTGGTCCATTCCTTCCCGGCAACAGCACTTCGAGCATCGTCGAGGTCATCCACGCGTTTCGACTGCGCGGCCGTGGACCTCGCGTCGTCGCGATCGGCGGCGGCACGGGCCTGAGCTCGCTCCTGCGCGGCCTCAAGACCTACACGTCCAACCTGTCCGCGATCGTGACCGTGGCCGACGACGGCGGTTCGTCAGGCCGGCTTCGCGACGAGTATCGAATCCTACCGCCGGGCGATTTCCGCCAGTGCCTCGTCGCGCTCGCTGATGCCGAGCCGTTGATGAAGCAGCTCTTCGACCACCGCTTCAAAGAGGGATCGCTCGATGGTCATGCGTTCGGGAACCTCTTCATCATGGCGATGGCCGACGTCACGGGAAACTTCGAGCAGGCGCTGCGCGAGTCGGGAAAGGTGCTTGCAGTGAAGGGCACGATCGTTCCTTCGACGTTGCAGGACGTAACCCTCGTCGCTTCCATCAACGGGCATCAGGTGGAGGGCGAATCGACCATCCCCAAGCAGCACCAGCCGATCAGCCACGTGTTCCTGAAGCCCGATGGCGTGCAGGTCAACCCTGAAGCAGCTCAGGCGATCCTCAACGCCGAGCTGATCATCGTCGGCCCCGGATCGCTCTACACGTCGATCCTTCCCAACCTGCTCGTCGAAGGCATGGTCGAGGCGATCAAGGCATCACCCGCCTTGAAGCTCTACATCTGCAACCTCGCGGCCCAGCCGGGTGAGACGGAAGGCTATGGCATCGATGACTATCTGCGCGTGATTCGCGAGCACGTCGGCGCGAACCTGTTCGACTTCGTGCTCGTCAACTCCAACACCGCGCACACGCCGACGGGCGGTCAGGCGCCGGTGATCTTCCGGCCGATCGACACGACCCGCCATCCTGAAGTGCGGTTCATCGCGTCCGACGTGGTCAACACGCGCATCCCTTCGCACCACGACCCCGACAAACTGGCGCGGTCGATCATGCGGAAGGTCTGGCAGGCGTAGCGCGCCGGGCGCGCCAGCGCATGAACCCCTCGACGATCAGCGCCGCGACCGCCACGTAGACGAATCCGTCGAGCGCGTCGACGACGTAGTGCTCCCCGAGATAGACGATCGACAGCACGACGCAGGCTGTCCAGGCGATCAAGCCGATCGAAAGCCACCGGTACCTCGACCACGCGTATACCGCCGCGAGCGCGGGGAACGCCGCGTGCAGCGATGGGAACGCGGCGAAGCGGTTGGGGTTGAAGCTCGTGTAGATCGCCGACACCGAGTAGCGGTTGTCCCACAGGGCCTCCACCGTCTGGTTGTTGATCTTCACCACGTCGTGCAGCTGGTACCACGGCGGTGCGCTGGGAAAGAAGAGATACGTCGCGAACGCGATGAACGACATCAGCAGAAGCGCGGCGATGTAGCGGTGATAGTGATCGCGGCTCCGAAGCCAGAACACGAAACCGACAAGGATCGGCAGCGGAAAGTGCATGAAGTAGAAGAACAAGGCGACCACGTCTTGCGGGCTGACCACGCCTGGCCGGTAGAAGGCGTGCTGCAGCACGAGCGTAGGGATGTTTCCGCCGAACAGCGCGCGTTCGAGCCCCGAGATATCGTGCGGCGCGAACCCGGTCTTCGCGGCAAAGCCTCGCATCTCCTCATACGCGAGGAAGAGCAGCAGGAACGGGCCCCAGTCGACGAGGAAGGTCAGCCCACGGCCAAGCGGAATCGCGATGACCAGAAGCGCGAGCACGACCCACTCGGGCTCGATGGAGATGCCGCGCCACAGCATCACGCCGAAGATCAGCGCGAGATAGACGAGGCTGCCCACGAGAAGTGCGCCGGGCCGGCGCACCATCCGGGCGATCTCAGCCCGTGCGGACAACCGCCACCGCCGCGATCTCAACCGTGGCGCCGAGCGGCAACGCATTCGTGCCAACTGCGGCGCGCGTGTGCTTCCCGCCCGCGCCGAAGACCTCGGCGAAAAGATCCGAGGCGCCGTTCACGACCTTAGGCTGATCACCGAAGCCGTCCGCGGACTGCACGAACCCAATGACCTGCGCGAGCTCGACCACGTTGTCGAGGCCCGCGGCCTGGTCTATCTGGGCGAGCACGCTGAGCCCGCAGAGTCGGGCGCGGCGAATCGCCTCATCGACCGCAACCTGGTCGGGACACCGACCGGTCAGAACCTGATCGCCCTCGCGGGAGATCTGGCCGGCAACGTAGAGCAGCGACCGTCCGTCGCCGATGGTGACGAGCCTTGTCTGCACGTAAGAGGCCGCAGGCCTTGGAGCCGGCGGAAGCGTGATGCCGAGCTCGCGCAAGCGTTCGCGTGCGGTGGTCACTCGAAGCCAGTCTATTCGGTCTATCTGTACCGGCTGCGAAGATGAGCGACCACCGCAGTCAGCACGACAGCAAGCGCCCCAAGGCCAAGTCCGACATACGGCAGCTGTGGAGAGCTGAGCAGCTGCGCGAGGCCCGAAGCTCCTCCCGACGACGAGCTGCGCGCTCCACTGGCGACAGGCGACTCCGTCGCCGGAGGCCCTTGGGGCGTGCCACCCGTGTCGTGATATGCCCAGAGCGTCGAGGCGTGGGTCGACGGCCGGAACGTGGCTGCGTAGAGGACCGGCTGCTCATCGTTCGACACCGCGAGCGCGGTGACCGACGGCTGCGGTGGCTGCAGCGAGTTGAAGCTCTGGCCGCCATCGTCTGTGCGCCAGAGGCCACCCGACTTCGATCCGCCGCCGTCGCTCGCGGCGTAAAAGCGATCGAAATGGTCGGTGATGAAGGCCGCCTCCGTGTAGTCGGTCGTGGGGAGCAATGCGCCGCCGCTCAGCGGAGTGAAGTTCGCTGCATTGTCCGCGGAGAGAAACAGTCCCGTGTTCGTGCCGACCACGAGCGGGCGCACGTTGCCGGTTGGCGGCAGCGGACCTGTCGCGAGCTTGACGACGATCGTCCCGCTCAGCGCAGGCGTCAACGTCGTCCAGCTCGCGCCACCGTCCATGCTCTGATACAGCGGTAACGACCCGGAGACCTGAGTGTCGCTTCCCGCGATAAGGCGCACCGGCGCGTGGATCGCCTCGACGGCGAGCGCGTCGATGCTGCGGTTCGACAGCGACGTCTGCGACCACGACGCGCCGTCATTGCTCGTGTAGACGCCGTGATCCGTCCCTGCCGCGACGATCGTCAGCGAAAACGCGAAAACGTGAACGGTGCGTCCTTCTAGCCCGGCGGCCGTCGACCACGTCGTCCCTCCGTCGCGACTGATGAGACCGCCACCGCTACGCGTGCCCGCCAGCACGAGCCCCGATGTGTACGGACTGAATGCGATCGTGATCATGGGCGACTTTCCCGCGTGCACGACGTTCCAGCTGATTCCGCCGTTCGCACTCTTCAACACGGAGCCTTGCGCATTGCCGGCAAGCAGGGCCTGGTTGTTAGCGGGATCGACCGCGAGCGCGAATATCGCGTTCGATCCCTGGTGCGGAAGCGGCGGCAGCGCGACCCATGTCGAATCCGGCAACGCATCGGCGAGGGCCGTGATCGATGCCATCGCGATCACCCACAGGGCAACTGCGGTCGCAGCTAGACGACTGGCAAGAGTCCGGACTCGCCTTGCGAGCCCGAGTGGAAAAAGCGACACGAGCCTGCCGATTATCACCCATGCCTGCATGGCCTTATGCGGGTGAGGGCGTGGTCTGTTTGCCTACAATCCGAGGGTGCTGGCTCGCGTGGGGGCCCTGCTCGACAGGGCCGCATTCAAACCCGCATCGCTTCCCGACGATCTCGTCACGGGTCTTGCGATATTGCCGCCCGTGGTGGCGGGACTTGTCATCTTCAAAGTGCCCGCGGCGCAGATGCTCGCGGTGGCCGTAGGTGCCGGAAGCGTCGGCGTGCTCATCGGCTACTGGTTCTGGCGCCGTCAATTCCGACGCTCGAGCGCGAGTCCGTTGCTCGCAGCGATCTTCGGTGTGGCGTTGATCGGTGCGGGCGCTGGGTTGCTCGTCGCGGTTGAGATCGCGGTCCTGGCCGTCGTGCTCGAGGTCTTGCGCGTGCGATACATGCCCGCGGTTCGCGCGCAGGTCGGACTCCTCGCGTATACAGCGATCGCGTTGATCACCAAAGGCCTTCCTTTCGCTTACGTGAATCCCGCGAACGGTGCCGCGTTCAGTGAGCCGATCACGACCTGGTACCGATTCTTCGGACCGTCGTCCGCGCCAATCGATCCGATCCGGCTGTACGTCGGCAACGTTCCCGGGCCTGTGTTTGCGACGTCGCTATTGGCTGTGGCGGTGGGCGTCGCATGGCTCGCATACGCGCGCCGCGTGAGCCTGGTGGTGCTCGTGGCTTTTCTGCTTGGCGCGGCCCTGGCGATCTACACCTTCCACTGGGACCCGCTGTTTCAACTCGACAGCGGTCCGACGTGGTTCGTGGCGGGACTCTTGCTCGCTGATCGACGTCTGCTCCCGGAATCGTGGACGATTCGTCCGGTCCTCGGATTCGCCGGCGGTCTGTTTGCGGTCGGCCTGCGCCACAACGGCTACGGCATCGAGGCCGCCTTCTTCACCGTCGCGGCCGTGCAGGGCGTCATGGCCGTGCTCGTGCTCGCATACTGGGCGGGATCGCTGGCGCTCGAGCGCTGGAAGCGAACGCGGCGGCTGCGCCAGCGCGAGGCCAACCTCCGAACCGTCAAGACGATCTCGCGCGCCTCCTAGAGAAAGCTCACCTCCACTTTCTGCGCGCGCAGCGCGTCGGCGATGACAGCTGCTCGATCTTTGACGCCGGCGCGGACTGCGGGGGCGAGTCGCCGGAACGGCGTGACCGATATCTCGACCTTCCGGTTTTTGAGCTTGTGGCTCCAGGTTCCGAGCACCTCGCCGTCGAACAGAACGCACGCTGAGATCCAGCCTGCGGTCCGACTGACACGCGAAGCGAACCGCTTCTCGAAGAGGTGGTCGCGCGAGGCGTGACCAAGGACGTACGGGTCGAATCCTGGAATCAGCTGAACTCGGTCCTCGAGGCGTGCCTTGTTCAGTTCGGAAACGTCTTTGGCGAGCATCTCCAGCTTCGCCCCCTCGACGGAAACCGTCGTGACCTCATCGTTCAACGCCGACCACGCGGCCTTGCCGACCCCGGGCCACGCACCCCACCAACGGGCGAAATCGCTCTTGGTCGCGGGGCCGTACGCGCTCAGGTAGCGCCGCGCCATCGCGGCCAGCGCAGCATCGGCGTCGACGGAACGCCAGCTGCGCAGCCATCTGTCCGGACGGACGAACGTGACACTTTGGCCGCGATTCGGTCCAAAGCACAGGAGTCCTTTGCGCGCCGCGGGCTTCAGCATGCCGCCCCAGCCGGAGCGAAGCATCTGACGAATGTGGTCTGACTTTCCCTCGCCGACGACTGCGATGAGCTCTTCGCGCGTGACGGGGCGGCCGTCCAACGCCGCCGCGACGTCGTCGACGATCCGCCAGAACTCTGCCTCGGTCGTCTGCATGTAGTTCAGCCACGACTGCCGCATCTGCGATTTCCACAGCGCGCTCATCGCGCCGATGTAGAGGGGTAGATCGTCCGAGCTCGCGAGATGCAGCGTTCCGCGCATCAGCCACGTCTTGACGAGGCTGCGGCTCTTCCACAGCGCGTCTCGCACGTCGTCGACGGTGCAATCGACGCGGATGGCGATCTGCAGCTCGGCGGCCGACATGACCTGCGCCTGCACACCGCCGATGTCGCCCACCACGCGCGCCAGATCCTTCTTCGGCGCCCTCTTGTGCAGGTGGTGACGCTGAAGGCGAAACGCATGGACCTGCGGCCACGTCACCATCGCCGCCGCCGTCTGCTTCAAGGCACCGCTACGTTAGCGACTACCAGTAGACACCTCTGAGCAGCGTGATCGGGGTGCCATTTCCGCGTAAGAGATAGATGTCAACGGCTGGGAACCCGCCGGTCGACGGCCCTGGGCGCGAGGCAGCATCGGCCAGCGCGATGGCGAGACCATCGCCGTTCGGCTGGGCTTTCACGTTCCAGACGTACTGGCCCGAAGCAGTCGGGGCTGACCAGATCACCTTGCCGGTGGCGAGCTGGACTGCGAACGCGGGCTGCGGTGCGAGCCGCGAAGAAAGCACGGCTGTCGAGCCGTCCCAGCTGAACCCAGCCACCGAGGCGGCGAACTGCGTCAATTTGATGCCGTCGCCGGTGTAGACGGTGCTCGTCTCGTTTCCGTCCGGCGCGAGGAAGTTCTCGGCGATGTGGCGCGAGTCAGGCGACGCCACGAGCGACATGGGCATCTGTCCGTTCGCGAAGTCGTGCGTCCACAGGACCTTCGCGGCGGAAACCTGAACGACCCAGTACTGCGCAACGCCGATGCCCTGCCCGCCCGACTGGACGACGATTGCTCTGTCTCCGGCGAAGCTGCAGGACTCGACATACGTCGAGCCCTGTTCGTAGATCTTCCCCACCTGCATGATGGTCGAGATCC